>NZ_KQ033901.1:4223532-4523532 GCF_000969705.1 Nitriliruptor alkaliphilus DSM 45188 | reverse complement strand
ACCCCGCCGAGCCCGCCGACGCGGAGGACGCGGAGGACGCGGAGGACGCGGAGGACGCGGAGGCGGCCGAGGGCGAGGCCGGCGCGGAGGCCGAACCCGCGGGACCGGTCGAGCTCGCGATGGGTGCGTTCGCCTCGCGCAGCCGGTACAGCGTCGAGGGCCAGGCCACGACCTTCCGCCTCGAGGACGGTTCGCACGTGCTTCGGCTCGAGGACTTCGCGTCCACCAACGGTCCCGACCTGTTCGTCTACCTCACCACGGCGGATGCCGACGCGACCGACGACGAGCTCGGTGCGGAGTTCGTCGACCTGGGCGTGCTGACCGGCAACATCGGGAACCAGAACTACGTCATCCCCGCGGACGTCGACCTCGACCGTTTCGACACCGTGGTGATCTGGTGCCGGCGCTTCACCACGGCCTTCGGTGCGGCGGACCTCACGGCGTGAGCGGCACGGGACGGACGCGATCCATCCACCACCGCACCGGCCACCTCGGCTGGGACCGCGATCTGCCGCCGGCGATCGAGATCGGGTCGGACGAGACCATCGAGGTCGTGCTGGCCGACTGCTTCGACGGACAGCTCGGTCCGGACGCGACGGCAGCCCACGTCTCCGCGCTCGACCTGTCCCGCGGCAACCCGCTGACCGGGCCGATCCACGTCGCTACCGCGCGCCCCGGAGACACGCTGGTCGTCGAGGTGCTCGACCTGCAGGTCGGGGCCGTCGGGTGGACCACGATCCTGCCGGGGTTCGGGCTGCTCGCCGACGACTTCTCCGATCCCCACGTGGTCGTCACGGTGCGCGACGGCGACCGGCTCGAGGTCGGCGACATCGGGGTTCTGCCGGCCGCGCCGTTCCTCGGCACGGTCGGGCTCGCCCCGGCGGCACCGGGTCGGCACTCGGTGATCCCTCCCCGCCGGGTCGGCGGCAACCTGGACTGCAAGCTGCTGGGTCGTGGCGCCACCCTGTACCTCCCCGTGGAGGTCGAGGGGGCCCTGCTGTCGATCGGTGACCCGCACGCGGCGCAGGGCGACGGCGAGGTCTGCGGCACCGCGGTCGAGACGACGGCCACGGCACGGCTGCGCATCTCGGTGAACGACCACCTGCCGATCGCCGCACCGCAGATCCTGGTCCCGGGCACGCGGGGGACCACCGGACCGCAGGGGCCACGGCACGTGACCACCGGCATCGGCCCCGACCTGTACCTCGCCGCGAAGGACGCGACGCGCGCCATGATCGATCACCTCGTGCGGTGGTACGCACTCACCCCCGAGGACGCCTACGTCCTGTGCTCGGTGGCGGGGGACCTGGCCATCGCCGAGGTCGTCGACGCGCCCAACTGGGTCGTCACCATGGACCTGCCGCTGGAGGTCGTCGGTGGTCTCGGTGATGCGCCGGGGACCGTGCTGCCCTGACCGTCGGGGGGCAGCGGCGGACGCCGACCTCGTTCAGCGGCGGACGCCGACCCGCACGTCGCGGGCCCCCATCCGTGCGGCGTCGGCCGTGCGGTCGTCGGGCATGCGCTGGGACTCGAGCTCGGCCTCGACCCGGGCCCGGTAGTGCTCGAGTTCGCCCGCGATGTCGTCCTCGTCCCAACCGAGTACCTCGCCCATCAGCGGCGCGACCGAGCGGGCGGCGGTCAGGCCCCGGTCGAAGGTCTCGATCGACGTGCGGGTTCGCCGCGTCAGCAGGTCGTCGAGGTGCAGCGCGCCCTCGTGCGAGGCGGCGTACACCGCCTCGACCTTGAGGTAGCCGTCGGAGCCTTCGATGCGTTCGCCGAGCTCGGGGCGATCGGCCAGGAGGTCGAGGACCTCGGTGATCATCGATCCGTACCGGGACAGCAGGTGCTCAACGCGGCTCACGTGCAACCCGACCTCCTCGGCGAGGCGGCGCCGCCGGTTCCACAGGGCATGGAAACCCTCGGCGCCGAGCAACGGCGTCCGGGCCGTCACCGATGGCGGGACACGCTGCGGCAGGCTGTGGGTGGCAACGTCGACGACGTCCTCGGCCATCACGCGGTAGGTGGTGTACTTGCCACCCGCGATGGTGGTCAGGCCGGCCGTGGTCGTGGCGACCGCGTGCTCGCGCGACAGCTTGCTGGTCGCCTCGGACTCGCCGGTCAGCAGCGGGCGGAGGCCGGCGTAGACCCCGTCGACGTCCTCGTGGGTCAGCGGGGTGCGCAGCACCCGGTTGACCCGGTCGAGCAGGTACTGGATGTCGCGCGCCGAGGCCGCCGGGTGGGCCAGGTCCAGGTCCCAGTCGGTGTCGGTGGTGCCGACGATCCAGTGCCGCCCCCACGGGATGACGAACAGCACGCTGCGCTCGGTGCGCAGGATGAGGCCGCTGTCGCTGTGGATGCGGTCCTTCGGGACGAGCAGGTGGATGCCCTTCGACGACCGGACCTGGATGCGGCCGCGGCCGGCCATCGCCTGCACGTCGTCGGCCCACACGCCCGTCGCGTTGATCACCTGGCGGGCACGCAGCTCGAGCTCGCGACCTGCCTCCTGGTCGACCACCCGCACGCCGACGACCCGCTCGCCTTCGCGTAGGAGTCCCGTCACGCGGGTCGAGGTCACCACGTCCGCGCCGTACGCGGCCGCGGTTCGCCCGAGCTCCATGGTGTGGCGCGCGTCGTCGACCTGGGCGTCCCAGTAGCGGACGGCCCCGACGAGCGCGTCGCGCCGGAGGGCCGGCACCAGCGCGAGGGCCTTGCGCCGCGACAGGTGCTGGTGGCGAGGTAGCTGCCGTGCGCCGCCGAGCTGGTCGTAGAGCGCCACACCCGCACCGACGTACATCCGCTCCCACCCGAGGTGGTTCAGCGGGTAGACGAACGACACCGGTCGGACCAGGTGGGGCGCGAGGTGGTGCAAGATGCGGCCGCGTTCCTCCAGCGCCTCGCGCACCAGACCGAAGTTGAGCTGCTCGAGGTAGCGCAGGCCGCCGTGGATGAGCTTCGACGAACGGCTGCTCGTGCCCGCCGCGAGGTCGCGCTGTTCGACCAGTCCCACGGTCAGCCCCCGGGTGGCGGCGTCGAGCGCCGCGCCCGTCCCGGTCACCCCGCCGCCGATCACGAGGACGTCGGTCAGCTGCGTGGCCAGCCGGTCGAGGCTGGCACGACGGCGCTCGGGGGACAGCGCGACGGGTTCCACGGGCGGCTCCGGAGGGGGAGGGGTCCTGCGGATGCTACGCCGCGCGCCGAGCGCCCCGTTGCGGCCCCGGGTCTGGCAGCCTGCGCACCGTCGATCGTCACACCCGGTCGACGCGGCGGAGGAGGACCGACGTGCCCGAGACCACCGCGGTCCGCACGCACGCGTACGGCTCGTCGCCGGAGCAGGTCGCCGACCTGCGGGTCCCTGACGGTGCTCCTCCGGCCGCCGGGTGGCCGGTGGTCGTCCTCGTCCACGGCGGGTTCTGGCGTGATCAGTACCGCCGCGACCTGATGGTCCCCCTCGCGGAGGACCTCGCACGGCGGGGCGTGGCCACCTGGAACGTCGAGTACCGGCGGGTCGGTCCGACCGGCGGCGGGGTCCCTGCCACGCTCGCGGACGTCGCCGCGGCCGTCGACGAGCTCGCGGTGGTGGCTGGCGACGGGCCCCTCGACCTCGACCGTGTCGCGGTGGTGGGGCACTCCGCCGGTGGTCACCTCGCGCTGTGGATCGTGGGTCGCACGGTGCTGCCCGACGGGGTCGTCGGAGCCGCGCCCCAGGTCGTTCCCTGCGCCGCCGTGGCACAGGCGGCGGTCGCCAGCCTCGCAGCCGGGGGAGCGCTCGGCGACGGTGCCGTGGCCGACTTCGTCGGCGGGACGCCCGACGAGGTGCCGGACCGGTACGCGCTCGCCGACCCGGTCGGGCTCGTCGGTCACGGCGTCCCGGTCCTGCTCGTCCACGGCGAGGAGGACGACACCGTCCCCATCGACCAGGCCGAGCGGTACGTCGCAGCGGCAAGCGCCGCGGGCGACCCGGTCCGGCTCGAGCGCCTGCCCGGCGATCACATGGCCGTCATCGACCCGGAGGGAGCCCTGTGGGCGAGCGCGGTGGCGTTCGTCGAGGAACGCTGCTGACGTGGTCGCCCACGAGCCTGCGGAGCCGCGTCGGGACGGTCGACCGGGCGATCCGACCGAACCGATGGCCGGTCGACCGGGGTCGGCGGTGGCCCCGGGGGTGTCCGACCGGCCAGGCTGCAGGGGTGCGCGACACCGCGCGCCGCACGCGCCCGAGCTCGGGGCACGTGGCACGTGGCGAGCGATGCCCGGTGTCGTCCGATGCGACCGTGAGGAGACCGACGTGTGCGGCTTCAGTGGGGAGCTGCGGTTCGACGGGCGCTCGCCCGACGTGGCCGCGGTGGCGAAGATGATGGGCCTGATGACCGACCGTGGCCCCGATGCCGAGGGGATGTGGAGCGCGGGGCCCGTCGCGTTCGGCCACCGGCGCCTGTCGATCATCGACCTGACGTCGCACGGCAACCAGCCGATGCACGACGCCGACCTCGGGCTGACGATCGTCTTCAACGGCTGCATCTACAACTACCAGCAGCTGCGTGAGGAGCTGCGCGCGGAACGGGGGTACCGCTTCTTCTCCACCTCCGACACCGAGGTCGTCCTGAAGGCCTACCACGCCTGGGGTGACCGCTTCGTGGACCGGCTCCAGGGGATGTTCGCCTTCGCCATCCACGAGCGGGACTCCGGTCGCACCTTCCTCGGCCGCGACCGGTTCGGCATCAAGCCGTTCTACCTCACCGAGGACGGGGCGCGGCTGCGGTTCGCGTCGTCCCTGCCGGCACTGGTCGCTGCGGGCGGCGTGGACACCTCGATCGACCCGGTCGCCCTGCACCACTACCTCAGCTTCCACGCGGTGGTGCCGGCGCCGCACACGATCGTCAACGGGGTCAGGAAGCTCCCGCCCGCCACCACCCTGGCCATCGAGGCCGATGGCCGCCGTGAGCAGGTCGAGTACTGGCGGCCGGACTTCACCCGCGATCCGGACCGGGCCGACTGGTCCGAGCGCGACTGGGAGGACGCCGTCCTCGCCTCGCTGCGGCAGGCGGTCGAGTGGCGGCTCGTCGCCGACGTGCCGGTCGGCGTGCTGCTGTCCGGCGGTCTCGACTCGTCCCTGGCGGTGGGGCTCCTCGCCGAGGCGGGCCAGCGGCACCTGGCGACCTTCTCGATCGGGTTCGAGTCGTTCGGGGGCGAGGAGGGTGACGAGTTCAAGTACTCCGACGTCGTGGCGCGCGAGTTCGGGACCGATCACCACCAGCTGCGCATCGACACCGAACGGATGCTGCCCGCGCTCGGTGACGCGATCGGGGCGATGTCCGAACCCATGGTCTCGCACGACGCCGTCGCGTTCTTCCTGCTGTCGCAGGAGGTCGCCAAGCACGTCAAGGTCGTCCAGTCGGGGCAGGGCGCCGACGAGGTCTTCGCCGGCTACCACTGGTACCCGCCGATGCAGGCGCTGTCCGACGAGCTCGGCCCGGGTGTCGTCTCGCGCTCGGGGCGCCCAGGTCCCGACCGTGACGTGCTCGTTCGGCGCGCCGTCGACGCCTACCACGCCGCGTTCTTCGACCGTCCCCACGACGAGATGGCGCAGGTGCTCCGTCCCGAGCACCGCATCGAGCGGGACGTGTCACGCCAGCTGGTCGAGGACCACTTCCGCCAGCCGGGGGCCGAGACCGCCACCGACATGGCGCTGCGGCTCGACTCGCAGATCATGCTGGTCGATGATCCGGTCAAGCGGGTGGACAACATGACCATGGCCTGGGGTCTGGAGGCGCGGGTGCCGTTCCTCGACCACGAGGTCCTCGCCGTCGCCGCCCGCATCCCGCCCGAGCTCAAGCTCGCCCAGGAGGGCAAGGGTGTGCTGAAGGAAGCGGCTCGGAGGGTCATCCCGAACGAGGTCATCGACCGACCGAAGGGCTACTTCCCCGTGCCTGCGCTCAAGCACCTCCAGGGTCCCTACCTCGACCATGTCCGGGACGCGCTGTCGGCCCCCGAGGCACGCGAGCGCGGGCTGTACGAGCCGGCGTACGTCGACGCGCTGCTCGCCGACCCGAACGCCTCGCTCACCCCGCTGCGGGGCAACAAGCTGTGGCAGCTCGCGCTGCTGGAGATGTGGTTGCAGACGCACGCTGTCCGGCCGGCCTGACCGTGGTGGCTCCCGACCGCCGTCGATCCCGGAACCTCAAGCACGGTGCGGGCAGCACCCCTGCCGAGGAGGGGCTCTCGACCCGCTCGTGGGACGACCGACCGGCCCACCTGACCTCGGGTCTCGAACCCGACGTCGCGCTCGAGTGCGGCTGGGGACGGATCCTGTTCGGGCAGACCTTCGCGTCGCACGAGGACCTGCTCGAGGTGCTCTCGGCCGAGGAGCCGGGGCGACGCGACATCTGCCTGTACGTCCGCGAACCGCACGTGGCCGTGAGCAAGGCGCCACAGGAGCTGTTCATCGATCCGAGCCACACCTACCGGCTGTGGCTGCACCAGCACCAGCCCCCGCGTGACCCGCCGCGCGCTGTCATCGTGCGCGATCTGCGGTCCGAGTCCGACGCGGACGCCGTCAACCGCATCTACACCGCTGCCGGCATGCTCACGGCCCCCACCGAGGTGCTGTGGGCCAACCAGCGCACCGCCACCTTCACCTACCTCGTCGCCGAGGACGCGGAGACCGGCGAGGTCATCGGGACCGTCACGGGTATCGACCACCGTCACGCCTTCCACGATCCCGAGGACGGCACCTCGCTGTGGTGCCTCGCGGTCGACCCGCAGACCACCCGCCCTGGGGTCGGCGTGGCGCTCGTGCAGGCACTGGCGGGGCGGTTCCAGGCCCGTGGGCGCGCGTTCCTCGACCTCTCGGTCGTCCACGACAACGAGGCGGCGATCGCGCTGTACGAGAAGCTCGGGTTCGTGCGCGTCCCCGTCTACAGCGTCAAGCGCAAGAACCCGATCAACGAGCGTCTCTTCAGCGCCTCGCCGGCCGAGGGCATCGACGACCTCAACGTCTACGCCCGGATCGTGGCGGACGAGGCGCTGCGACGCGGGGTCACCGTCGAGGTGCTCGACGCCGAGGGTGGCTACCTCAAGCTCAGCCACGGGGGCCGGTCGGTGGTCACCCGTGAGTCCCTGTCCGAGCTGACCACCGCCGTGGCGATGAGCCGCTGCGACGACAAGCGCGTCACGCGGCGTGTCCTCGAAGGAGCGGGTCTGCGGCTGCCCCGGGGGCGGGTCGTCGATCACTCGGGTGACGACGTGGCCTTCCTCGAGGAGCTCGGCGAGGTCGTGGTCAAACCCGCCCGCGGCGAACAGGGCCAGGGCATCACCGTCGGGGTCAGCAGCGCCGAGGAGCTCACCGAGGCCATCGCGCTCGCCGAGCGGTACGGCACCGTGGTGTTGCTCGAGGAGGTGGTGACCGGCGACGACCTGCGGGTCCTGGTCATCGGCGGCGAGGTGGTCGCGGCGGCCGTGCGGTGCCCGGCGACGGTGCGCGGCACCGGACGACACACCGTCGAGCAGTTGGTCCACGCGACCGCTCGACGCCGCGAGGCAGCGACCCACGGGGAATCGACCATCCCCCTCGATGACATGACCGTCCGCTGCGTCGAGGACCAGGGCCACGCCATGGACGAGGTCCTCGACGAGGGGGAGGCCCTCGTGGTGCGCCGGACGGCGAACCTGCACACCGGCGGGACCATCCACGACGTGACTGCACGGCTGCACCCGACGCTCGAGGAGGCGTGCCGAGCCGCGGCCTCCGCCCTGGAGATCCCGGTGGTCGGCCTCGACCTGCTGGTCCCCGACGTGACCGGTGAGGACCACGTGTTCATCGAGGCCAACGAGCGGCCCGGCCTCGCCAACCACGAACCGCAACCGACGGCCGAACGCTTCGTCGACCTGCTGTTCCCCGGCACGCGGTCGCTGCCCCGGGGGTGGGAACCCGGCGTGGTCGGTGCCGACCACGTTGCCGAGCTCCCCGATGCCGGCACCGGTGCCTAGGTGCACGCCGTGCCCGAGACGAGTCCCGACGAGGAGGGCGACGACACGTGAACGACGATGACGCGCTGACCTACCCGACCGACCAGGTCGTCGGGGTGCTCGACGACCCGTCGGCGCTCGACGGGCTGCTCGACCGGCTCGGCCGTGCCGACGTCTCTGCCGACCGCACGACCGTGCTGCGTGGCGCCGGGGATGCGGACCTCGCACCCGATCCGAGCGAGGGTGGTCCCGTCACCCGCATCGTCCGCGCGGCGCAGAAGGTGCTCGGCGACGAGGCCGAGCGCCTGAACGTGCTCGACGAGGCGCTCGAGGCGGGTGGGGTGGTGGTCGGCGTCGAGGTCGCCACCCCCGACGACGACGAGGACGCCCGCGACCGTGAACTGGCCGACCTCGCCGCGGCCTTCCGCTCGTCCGGCGCCCGTGACGTCGCCTTCTACGGCGAGTACCAGATCCAACAGCTCGACGCCGCCGGCACCTGACCCCACCCGAGCGAACGCGCGGATGCGCGCGTTCACTCGCCCGGGGGTAGCTGCCGGGGCGAGGTGACCGCTGCGAACGCGCGGATGCGCGCGTTCGCACGCCAATGGCTGGCTGTCGCGGCGATTCGGCACCCGTGAACGCGCGGATGCGCGGGTTCACTCGCTGGATGGGGTTGTCCACAGGTCCTGGGCGGCGTGATCGGACGGCGGACCGAGGGCGAGGCAGGCTGCCGGGATGCTGCCCCTCCCCGCCCCGGTACTGGTCCTCGCCGAGCGCCAGCTCGGTCTCCTCGCCCGGTTCCAGCTGCGACGTTGGTTGCGGCCCAGCCAGATCGATGGGTACGTGCGGCGGGGCCACCTCGTGGTGGTCGAGCGGGGCATCTACCGGGCGGTCGCCGGCGCCATCGTGGGGCAACAGGCCGCGTTCGCCGCCGCCCTCCGGTCGCGGCCCTCGGCGACGATCACGGGTCCGGCGGTCCTCGGTCACCTCGGCGTCGACGGTTTCACGGCCGGCGCGCCGTTCGAGATCCTGGTCGCGCCGGGCCGCACGCTGCGCAACGTCGGCTTCCCCTGGCGGGTCGATCCGCGACCGGACCGTGCGGTTCTCCGCTGCGGCGAGGTGCGGCTCACCCGGCCGGAGGACGCGCTCGTTCACAGCGTCCGGTGGCGGGCGGAGCTCGGCGATCGGGCGTTGCGGCTCGGCTGTCACTGGCTGGGTTGGCGAGGCCTGATCGATCGCGACCGCTTCCTGCACCAACTCGTGGCGCGTTCGGACGTCGATCCGGATGCGGCGCGGTTCCTCGAGGTGATGGGTGGTGTCGCCCTCGGCCGCTGCGAGAGCGACGGCGAGCGTCACCTCGGTGACATCGCGCTCGGCTTCCTCCCGGCACCGCGCGCACAGGTCTGGTTGCGGCCCGCTCGGCGGTCGGACTGGCTCTTCCTCGAGCACGGCGTCGCCCTCGAGTACCAGGGCGACGTCGACCACGGTGGGATCGCCAACGCCCAGGCGGACGCGCAGCGGGAACGCGAACTGCTCGAAGCCGCGGATGTCGTGGTGTTGAACGTCACCGACCGGGACCTCCGTGACGAGTCCGCCCTGGTCGCTCGGATCGTCACGGAGCTGACGCTGCGCGCCTACGAGCGAGGCATCCCCACGCCGACGTACGACCCGAAGCGGCGACCAGGGACCGCGTGACGCGGACCGACCCGCGAACGCGCGGATGCGCGGGTTCGCGGGCGGGTGACCGCGGGTGTCGGCTCGTTCTCCACCGTGAACGCGCGGATGCGCGGGTTCGGTGGGGTCAGAGGGCGGTGACGGTGATCCGGGCCAGGACGATGGCCACGGCGGTGAGGGCGACGACCGCACCGATGGCGAGACGCAGGGAGGACCGGTCGCGGTCGCGCAGGAGGATGGCGCCGATCAGGGCGCCGCCGGCGAGACCGCCGAGGTGGCCACCGACCGAGATGAACGACGAGAACGCGATCGTGATCACCAGGTTCAGCAGCACGAGCGAACCGATGTCGGTGCGCCACGGGTCGATACCGCGCTGGCGGTAGGCGACCATCGCCGCCCCGAACAGCCCGAAGACCGCACCTGAGGCGCCGACCGTGGGGCGGAGCGGGTGGGTGGTCAGGATCGAGCCGATCACCGGGACCTCGTTCAGCCCCGTGAACACCCACATCGCCGAGAGGGCGATCACGCCGAGGGAACCGCCGATCAAGCCGCCGACGTACAGGGTGATGAACCGGGCGCGCCCCATCCGCGGCTCGAGCTGGTGGCCGAGCAGCCACAGCAGGTAGCCGTTGAACCCGATGTGGATCACGCCGCTGTGCACGAAACCCGAGGTCACGAGGCGCCAGACCTCACCATGCCCCACCTGGATCGTCGTCAGCCACGCCACCTCAGCCACCGGGCTGCGCGCCGTCCCGAGCGTGGCCACGAAGGCGACCACCAGGGCGCCCACGAGGACGCGGGTGACCTGGGCCACCTCGAGGTCGCGCAGCCGCCGGACCGGCTGACCGCCCTTGGCGCACTCGGGGCACTGGTAGCCGACCGGGGCCTCGATGAGGTCGTCGCCGCAGATCGGTCGCTCGCAGCGCGAGCAGCGCGTCAGGGCCGGCCGGTCCGGGTGGCGGTAGCAGGCCGCCGCATCGGTGCTGACCTCGGGGTCGCTCACGGGGCATCCTGGATGGTCGGGACGGCGACGGCCGGCGGGGACGACGGGAACGCAGGCTCGGTTCGGACCCGCGACGGTACCGGCCGGGGCCGGCCCGACCGTGACCGCGGCTCTACCCCGGCACCGTCTCCTGGGACCTCGTACGCTCGGCGCAGCCGACCGTGAGGGACCCCGTGACGCGAGCCGCGACCCTGGGGGAGCTGCGGGCCTCCGGCTACCCGGACCGGACCGTCAAGCAGGAGCTGCGGGCCAACCTCGTAGCGCGCCTGCGGGCCGGCGAGCCGCTGACGACCGGGGTCATCGGGTTCGACGACACGGTGCTGCCCGAGCTCGAGCGGGCGCTGCTCGCCGGTCAGGACCTGATCCTGCTCGGGGAGCGCGGGCAGGCCAAGACGCGTCTGGTCCGCCGGCTCACCGACCTGCTCGACGAGCACGCCCCGGTGGTGGCCGGGTGCGAGATCAACTGCTCGCCCTACCACCCGACCTGCGTGGCCTGCCGCCGTCGCCACAGCGAACTCGGTGACGACCTGCCGATCACGTGGGTCGACCGTCAGCGCCGTTTCGCCGAGAAGCTCGCCACCCCCGACACGGCCGTCGCCGACCTGATCGGTGACGTCGATCCGATCAAGGTGGCCGAGGGCAGGACCCTCGGCGACGAGGAGACCATCCACTGGGGCCTGGTGCCGCGCCACCACCGCGGGATCGTCGCCATCAACGAGCTGCCCGACCTCCCCGAACGGATCCAGGTGGCGTTGCTCAACGTCCTCGAGGAACGCGACGTCCAGATCCGGGGCTACTCGCTGCGGTTGCCGCTGGATGTGTTGCTCGTCGCCACGGCCAACCCCGACGACTACACCAACCGGGGCCGCATCATCTCGCCGCTCAAGGACCGTTTCGGCGCCCAGGTGCGGACCCACTACCCGCGGACCGTCGACGACGAGATCGCGATCGTGCACACCGAGGCGACCCCGCCGCCGGCGGACGTCCCCGTGCACGTCCCGCGCTTCCTCGACGAGGTGCTGGCCGAGCTGGTGGTGCTCCTGCGGGCGAGCCCCGACGTCAACCAGCGCTCGGGGGTCTCGGTCCGCTTCACGATCGGCGCGCACGAGACGTTGGTGGCCGGTGCGGTGCGTCGAGCGGCCCGGACCGGCGCTGGCCTCGCGGTGCCGCGGATCGTCGACCTGCGCGCTGTCCTGCCCGCTGCGCTCGGCCGTATCGAGTTCGACCTGCTCGACGAGGGTGGCGAGGTCGAGGTGGTCGACCTGGCGCTCCGCCGGGCGGTGCTGACCGTGTGGCGCCGCCACCTCGGTGGGGAGGACCTCCGCGACCTCGTGGCGCGGTTCGACGCGGGGGAGTTGACCGTCGAGACCGGGGATCTGACCTCGGGCGACGCCCTGCTGGCCGCCTTCGGTGACCGCGTCGACGGCCTCGCGCGCTGGACCGAGCGGCTGGGGGAGCCCGCCCCGGGCGAGGGCGGGGACTGGGACGCCGGCGACGACGCCGAGGTCGCGGCCTCGGTCGCGGAGTTCGTCCTCGAAGGCCTGCACCTCGGCCGACGGATCAACCGCGACGACGTCGACGACGGACGCGTCCGGTACGGAGGCTGACGTGGTCCGGTCCCGGTACGGCGCGTGGGACGGGTCCCAGGACCCGATGGGGGAACGCGTCGACATCGCCGACGCCCTGGACGGCCTGGCCGACGACCTGCTGATGGGCACCGGGGGACAACGGGCCCTCCGCGAGCTCCAGCAGCGTGGACTGCCGGGGGAGCGGGGCCTCGACGACCTGCGACGTGCGCTGGCCCGGCAGCGCCGGGAGCTACAGCGTGAGCTCGACGACGACGGGCCACTGGCCGCGCTCCGCGACCAGCTCGAACGCATCGTGGCGACCGAACGCGAGGCGCTCGCGCAGGCCGACGACCCGGACGCGCGGCTCGGCGAGCTGGACCTCGACACCCAACCGACCGATCCCGCAGGCCGCTTCCGGGCGCTCGCCGACTACGACTTCCGCTCGCCGGACGCGGCGCAGGCCTACGACGAGCTGGCCGATCAGCTGCGGCGCGACCTCCTGGACACCCACCTGCGTGCGCTGACGGGGGCGCTCGAGTCGGTGACGCGGGAGGACCAGGCTCGGATCGCGGCGATGCTCGGGGACCTCAACGCCATGCTCGAGGCGCGTGCGGCCAACGGCGGCCAGCCCCCGCCGGACGAGGCCGAGCGGTTCGCGGCGTTCAAGGCGGCCCACGGGGACCTGCTCCCGGGGGATCCCACGTCGCTGGACGAGCTGCTCGCGGCGATGGCGGAGCGTGCCGCCGCTGCGGCGGCGTTCCTGCGCTCCCTGCCGCCCGAGCAGCGCCAGCAGCTCGAGGACCTGGCGCGACAGGTGTTCGACGACGTGGACCTGCAGTTCCAGCTCGGACAGCTCGGCGGCAACCTGGCGGCCGCGTTCCCCGATGGCGTCCCGGGTGCGGGGGATGGCGACGGAGCGCCGCCAGAGCGGCCGGAACCGGGCGACGCGGTGGGACCGCTGAGCGCCGCCGTCGACGCCTACGCGCGGGTCGCCGAGCTCGAGGATCTCGAGCGGGCCCTGCAGGGTGACCACCCGGGGGCGAGCCTCGAGGACATCGACGAGGAGGCCCTGCGGCGCAACCTCGGCGACGAGGCGGTCGGTGACCTGCGTCGGCTCCAGCAGCTCGAACGTGAGCTCGAACGCTCGGGCGCGATGCGCGTCGAGGGTGGTGAGCTCACCCTCACACCGCGCGGTGCCCGTCAGCTCGGGCAGCGCTCGCTGGCCCGTCTGATGGCCAGGGTGCGCCGTGAACCGGCCACGCGCACCGCGGGCGCGGACCCCGAGCCGACCGGTCAGACCCGCCCCTGGGTGTTCGGGGACCGTGAACCGATCGCGGTCGGCCCGACCGTCCGCAACGCCGTCATGCGCCGCGTCGCCGGCGGTGGGACCCCAGGCACGTCCGGACGCGGGGTTCGCCTGCACCCCGACGACCTCGAGGTGGTCGAGACCGAGGTGCGGCCGCGGACCGCGACGGCGCTGCTGCTCGACCTGTCCTTCAGCATGCCGCTCCAGGGCCACTTCGTGCCCGCCAAGCGCATGGCGCTCGCCCTGCACGCGTTGATCGAGGGCAACCACCGCCAGGACTCGCTGCACCTGATCGGGTTCTCGGACTACGCCCGCAGGATGCAGCCCGCCGATCTGGCCGCGGCGGGTTTCGAACGGGTCTACGGCACCAACATGCACCACGCGTTCCTGCTGGCGCGGCGTGTCCTCGCCGACGACCCCCGGCCCGTCAAACGCGTGGTCATGGTCACCGACGGGGAACCGACAGCGCACCTGGTGGACGGCCGGTCGATCTTCAACTGGCCCCCGGTGCCCGAGACCCTCGAGGCGACCCTCCGCGAGGCGATGCGGCTCGCACGGTCCGACATCGAACTGGACGTGTTCCTGCTCGAGGACGCGCCCGGGCTGCTGGCCTTCGCCGAACGCCTGGCGGGGCTCACCGGCGGCGAGGTGTTCCGCATGACCGCCGACGAGGTGGGGCGCACCGTCGTGTCCGGGTACGCGTCGGGGGTCCGTCGGCCGCGGTGACGGTGACCGTCAGCGATCCGGGTCACCGAGGTACGGCGCGAGCTCCTCGATCAGGCCACGCGGACTGAACGGCTTCGAGAGGTACGCCGTCGCGCCGGCGGCGAGCCCCGAGGTCACGTCCCGTTCCTGCGCGCGGGCGGTCAGCAGCACCATCGGCACGTCGGCGAACCGGTCCTCGGCCCGGAGCGTCTGGCACACCTCGGTCCCGCTCATCCCGGGCATCATCAGGTCGAGCAGGAGCAGGTCGGGTGCCTCGGCACGGGCGACCTCGACCGCGGCGTTCCCGTCCCCGACCTCGGTCACCGCGTGGCCGGCCGACCGGAGCTTCATGACCACCAGCCGACGGATGTCCGGGTCGTCGTCGGCGACGAGCACGCGTGCCACCTCAGACCTCCTGCGGCGGGTGGCCGCCGAGGAGCCGCCGCACGGTCTCCTCGAACCTCCGGGCGGCGAACGGTTTCGGCAGGAACTCCCCAGGCTCCAGATCGGGGATGCTCTCCGGCCGTTCGATCGTCAGGACCAGGACGGGGACGCGGGCGGTCGCCTCGGTGGCGCGGACGCGCCGTAGGACCTCCCACCCATCGATGCCAGGCAGGAGCACGTCGAGGACGAGCAGATCGGGCGGGCGGTGCAGCTCACCCATCCCGGCCTCGCCGGTCACGGCCTCACGGACCGTGCACCCGAGCCGCTCGAGCTTGGAGACGATCAGCCCGCGGATGTCGTCGTCGTCCTCGATGACGAGCACGTCGGTCACGCCGCGACCTCCTGGTCGACGGTTGGGAGCCGGACGGTGACCGTGGTGCCGACGCCGGCCACGGAGTCGACGTCGATCCGACCTCCGTGCTGTTCGACGAGCAGTCCGGTGATGGCCAGGCCGAGGCCCGTACCCGGGATCGCACGGTCCGTGGCGGTCGACGCGCGGAAGAACCGGTCGAAGAGGCGGTCGATCTCGTCCTCGGGGATCCCGATCCCCGAATCCCGGACGGCGAGGACGACCTCGCCGTCACCGCGACGCGAGGAGACGGTGACCTCACCGCCGGCGGGGGTGAACTTCAGGGCGTTGCCGACGAGGTTGAACAGCACACGTTCGAGGTGGCCGCGGTCACCGTGCACGACCGCTGGCGCGGCATCGACGGTGAGCGCGAGGTCGCGGCCGGCCACCCGGGGACGCAGCTCGGCGGTGACGTCGCCGACGAGGGCGGCGAGATCGACCGGTGCCACGTCACGACGCAGCTTCCCCGACTCGATCCGTGACAACGTCAGCAGGTCCTCGATCAGCGCCAGCAGCCGGCCGGCGTTGCGCTGTCCGACCGCCAGGAGGTCGAGCTGCTCGTCGTTGAGCGGTCCGGCGTCGCCGTCCTCGAGCATCTCGAGGTAGCCGATGATGCTGGTCAGCGGGGTGCGCAGCTCGTGCGAGACGGTGGAGACGAAGTCGCTCTTCTGCTGGTCGAGCTCCTCGAGCCGCGCGACGATCTGGGTGCGCTCGTCGGCGAACCGCTGGTTCTCCTCGGCGAGCCGGTTGACCGCCGTGGCGACCGCCCGGATCTCGGCTGGTCCCTGGACGTCGGCACGCACGTCGCGGTCGTCCCGGAGCTGGTCGAGTGTGGCGGCGAGCTCCGCCAACGGGCCCACGGTCGCTGCGTGGGTGCGGCGTGCGACGGCGACGAGCAACGCCCCACCCCCGAGGATGAGCAGGGCGAGCACGATGCGTGTCACGGTCCCGGTGCGCGTGGCCAGTCGTTCTGCGCGTGCCAGCCGCTCGTCGAGCTCGAGCGCCGTGACCGCGTGCGCGCCGCGGAAGACCTCGAACCGCGTCCGGCCATCGGCATCACGAGCCCGTCGGATCGCAGCGTCCGGGTCCTCGGCACGCAGCTGCACGATCGGGATCGCGAACTCGTCGATCCACCGCTCGGCTGCGACGATCTCGGTCTCGAGCAGCCGGCGGACCCGGCCGTCAGGCGCCTCGTCGAGCGCGGTCCCGGCCGCGTCGCGGAAGGTGGCGAGACCGGCCTCGAACGGGGCCAGGGACACGTCCTCGCCGGTGATCAGGTAGCCCTGCTCCGCGGTCTCGGCGTCGGTCATGCCCTGGAGCATGCGCACGTGCGCCTCCGCGAGCGGCTGCTCCTGGTTGATCAGCGCCGACACCTGACGGGTGAGGAGGGTGAGGGCTGCGAGTCCGGCCAACCCGACCGCGAGCGCCACGCACAGCCCCACGCTGGAGCCGAGGCGGAGGCGGTCGGCGATGCTCAACGGCGGGTCCTCACGGCGGGTGGTGCGGCGTGCACCGGCGTGGGCTGGCCGGGCCCTCGCGCCGGTGTGCCGACGGGCGTGCGGCCGCCACGGACCGTAGGGCGCTCGCCGCTACGGTGGCGACCGTTCGGTGGACGTCCTCCCGGGACCGTGTGCCACCGACCCACCGGCGCCGGGTCGAGCGGCGCCACCGCCCGCCGCCGTCGGAAGAAAAGCACGTGAGCGTCGTCAAGCTGGACATCGATGTCGAGTGGATGAAGGAGGTGCTCCTCGAGCTCCTCCGGGTCCCGAGCCCATCGGGCCGCACCGACGTCATCATGCAGCACGTCGGGGAGCGCCTCGAGGAGATCGGGCTGCCCTTCGAGGTGACCCGCCGCGGGGTGATGGTCGGCAGCCTCGACGGGGACGAGGACGGGCTCGACCGCGCCATCGTGGTGCACACCGACACGATCGGGTGCATGGTCCAGCGGCTCAAGGACAACGGGCGCCTGGCCATCGTGCCGGTCGGGACGCACAGCGCCCGGTTCTCCGAGGGCACCCGCGTGACCATCCTGACCGACTCCCCGGAGCACACCTACAGCGGGACGATCCTGCCGAACAAGGCCTCGGGTCACGCCTTCGGTGACGACGTGGACACCGCACCCATCGGGTGGGAGCACGTCGAGGTCCGGGTCGACGAGAAGGTGTCGTCCGCGCAGGACCTGCTCGACCTCGGCATCCAGGTCGGTGACTTCGTCGCGCAGATCGCGGTTCCCGTCATCACCCGGTCCGGGTTCGTGACCTCGCGCCACCTCGACGACAAGGCCGGGGTCGCGGCGGCGCTCGCCGCGTTCAAAGCGGTGATCGAGCACGGCGAGCGGCTCGCGGTCGGTGCCCACCTGCTGATCACCGTCGCCGAGGAGGTGGGGCACGGGGCCTCGTCCGGCCTCTACAGCGACGTCGCCGAGATGGTGTCGGTCGACTCCGCCGTCGTGGCGCCGGGGCAGCACTCCACCGAGACGGGGGTCACCCTGGCGATGCAGGACCTGCACGGCCCCTTCGACTACCACCTCACCCGTCGGCTCGAGGCGCTCGCGACGCGGCACGGCATCGAAGCCAACCGCGACGTGTTCCGGTTCTACCGCTCGGACGTGGCCTCGGCGCTCGAAGCCGGCGCGGAGACCCGCGCGGCCCTGATGGGGTTCGGTGTCGATGCGACCCACGGGCACGAGCGCACGCACATGGACGCGATCGTGGCGACGGCCGAGCTCCTCGCCCTCTACCTGCAGACCGAGCTGACCTTCGCCAAGTGGGACGCCGAGCCGTCCGGGCCGCTCAAGGAGTTCCCCTCCAGCGGCGTCCAGCCGGTCCGCCGCGAGCCGGAGTGGGACCCCGAGGCCGCTGATCTGGTCGAGGCCAGCCCCTACGAGCACGACGGGCTCGAGGGTTGGGTCGATCCGAACGGTGGCGAGGACGGCTGACGCCTGACCGGCCCCCTCGCGGTCGTGACGGGCCCGTGACGGCGTAGCCCGTCCGTACTACGCTCGCTCGATCGGGTCCCTCTGACGAGGACCGTCCGGGGCGGGGAACGTGCAGCCAACGGTGGGGGTGGACGCAGCCGGGGGTGCCGTGCGCCTCCGCGGCGGTGACGCGTTCGTGGGGCGTGAGCGCGAGTTGGCGTTCCTGACCGGTGTGCTGTCGGCCGACGGGGCCGCGCGACGTCCCCGAGGCGTGCTGATCGAGGGAGCGGCGGGCGTCGGCAAGACGCGCCTCCTCGACGAGGCCCTGACCCACACCCCCCACCTGAAGGTGCTGCGCGGTGGTGCGGATGCGCTCGACCGGCACCGCAGCTTCGCGGCCGTCGCGAGCGCGCTCGGTCGCCCCGCCGCGACCCACGGGCGTGCCGAGGCGTGGCTCGTCGCGCTCCTCGGTGACCGAGCGGCCCGGCCACCTGCCGTGGGCCCCGGCCTCCGTTCGCAGCTGATCGACGCCTACGTCGCCGCGTTCCGCGCGCTCGCCACCGACGGCCGCGTCGTGATCGTCCTCGAGGACCTGCACTGGGCCGACGACGGCACGGCTGCCGTGCTCGGGGAGCTGTGTGAGCCGGTCCCGGGCCACGACCTGGTCGTGGTCGCCACGCGACGAGGTGCGCCACGCCCGGAGGGCATGCGGCAGCTCGAGGCCGCGCTGCACCCTGGGCAGGTCGAGGTGCTGGAGCTGGCGCCGCTGAGCGAGGACGCGACGACGGCGCTGCTCACCGATCGGCTGGGGCGGCCACCATCCCGCGAGCTCGAGCGGCTCGTGGCCCGCGCCGGCGGCAACCCGCTGTACATCTCCGAGCTCGTGGCGGCGCTCGCGGAACAGGGGTCCCTCGTCGCCCCGCCGGGTGCGGGCACGGTCGAGGTGCGGCACACCTCGCTCCCGCCCAACCTCCGGGTGACGCTGCTCCACCGACTGAGCGCGCTGTCCGACCCGGCGGTGGACGCCCTGCGGATGGCCGCACTGCTCGGCACCAGCTTCGCCCCCGAGGACCTCGCGCTGGCGCTCGACGAACCGGTCCCGGTCGTCGTCGCACGGCTCGACGAGCCGCTCCGGGCCGGATGGATCCACGGGGACGGCGGTCGTCTGACGTTCCGCCACGACCTGGTGCGGGACGCACTGAACGACGACACCCCGGAGGCGGTCCGGCGTGCGCTCCACCGTCACCTGGCCGACCGGCTCACCGCGGCGGGACGGCCCGCACACGAGGTGGCCAACCACCTGCTCCTCGGCGCGCTCGTGCCCGACCCGGCCGCCGCCGCGTGGTTGCACGAAGCGGGTGCGGCCGCCTGCTCGCGCGAGCCGCGTGTCGCCGTGGAGCTGCTGGAGGCCGCGCTCCGCCTCGACCCGACCCCGGGTCCCGAGGCGGACGCCCGGCAGCTCGACCTGGCGACCGCGCGGTGCTGGGCGGGGCAGGTCACCGAGGGCGAGGAGCTCCTGCGCGAGCTGCTCTCCCGCCCCCACGACCCGGCGATCGACGCCGAGGCTGCGCTCGCGCTCGCGCGCTCGCTCATCCTCGAAGGCGCCACGGAGGAGGCGCTGACGGTCCTCGTCGCAGCCGAGGCGCGCGCCGACACCTCGGTCGCCCGTGGGCCCCTCGTGGCCGAGCGGGCCCTCTGTTCGCTCCTGCGGGGCGAGCTCACCGCCGCCGAGGACGCGGTGGCACAGGTGTTCGACGGCGGCCCGGTCAGCGACGAGAGCCGTTGCGTGGCCAGCTCGGTCCGCTGCTCGCTGCTGGCGCTCCGTGGCAGGTTCGCGGACGCCATCGCGGTCGGCGAGGACGCCGTCCGTCTCTCGGCCGACAGCGCGGAGAGCGAGACCGTCCGGCGCCCCCCGCAGCTCTTCCTCGGCTCGGTCCTGCTGGACGCTGACCGCTTCGACGAGGGGTGGAGGATGCTCGACCAGGGGCGTCGCCTCAGCGAGTCGCTGGGAGCGGTGTGGGACCTTCCCCTCGTCCATCTCGTCGCTGCGCGCGGCCGTTACCTCACCGGTGACCACGACGACAGCCTCACCGAAGCCGAGACCGGCCTGGCCCTGGCGGCCGAGGTCGGCACCCACCTCCTCGAGGTGTGGGGACACGCGATCGTCGCGCGCGTGCACCTGCACCGCGGTGACCTGGAGGCGGTCCGGCAGGCGCTCGCCGCCGGTGAGGCCGTCGTCGCCCAGGTCGGGCCGCAGGTGCGCGGGATCGACTGGCTGGTCTGGGCCCGCGCCGGGCTGTGCGAGCTCGAGGGGGACCACGAGGTCGCGCGGGCGCTGCTGACGGCGGTGTGGGAAGGCCACCGCGAACGCGGGATGCGCTCGGAGCGCCGGCTGTTCGGCCCCGAGCTGGTGCGCCTGCACCTACGCGCAGGGGACGAGCCGAGCGCGGCCGGCGTCGTGGCGGCGGTCGAGGAGCTGGCCGAGCTCGCGGGCACCGTCAGCGCCGCGGCGGCTGCCCAGCACGTGCGCGGGCTTCTCGGCCGCGATGCCGACCGGCTGGTCGCTGCGGCGTCCCTGACCGCCGACACGGCGTGCCGGACCGAGCACGTGGCACAGGCGTTGGACGCGGCCGACGGCCTGGTGGTCGCCGGCCGGGCGGCCGAAGCGGCGGTCTGGTTCGAGCGTGGGGCGAGCGTCGCCCGGGACATCGGGATGACCGCGAGCGGTCGCCGCGCCGACGCCGGTCTCCGCCAGCTCGGCGTCCGGCGTGGCGCCCGCGGGCGCCGCGGGCGCCCGACGACCGGCTGGGAGGCCCTCACGCCGACCGAGTCCGAGGTCGCCGCGCTCGCTGCCCGCGGCCTGTCGAACCCCGACATCGGCGAGCGGCTGTACATCTCCCGCCGGACGGTCCAGACCCACCTCTCGCACGTGTACGCCAAGCTCGGCATCGAGTCCCGGGTCGAGCTCGCCGGCCAGGTCGCACGTCGAGCGACCTGACCGCCTCACGAGCCAGGGACGGTCGGGTCGGTGGCCTCGAGGAGGTCGGTGAGCGCCCGCAGCAGCCCGAGCCACCCGACGAACGCGGTCCGCGAGCCGTCCTCCCCGCGGATACGGCCGCAGGGAGGATCGTGCTCGTCGAACTCGATGATGAGGTCCACGGCGCTGTCCGTGAGCCGTCGCGGGGGCCGGGCCCGGCGGTCAGCCCATCCCGACGATCAGCAGGTGGAACTCCGCCGGCGCGAACGCCTGGGTGCCGGTGTCGTAGGTCCGGACCCGGATGTTGCCGTTCGGGAGGGCGAAGACCGTGCAGGTCCCGTCCCGGGTGTCCACGAAGTTGCTGTCGATGGTGCAGCTGATGAACGACCCCGTGGCGTTGAAGCCCGGGTTCACGATGTAGGACCCGCCGCTGCCGCTGATGGACGCCGTAGCTTCGGAGACGTTGTTCAGCGAGCGACTGACGACGGGAGCGTCGCCCGCGTCCCGGGTCACGTGCACCGCACCCGTGACCAGTTGGCCGATACCGGCACCTTCGACGGTCGCGGCGTTGACGCTCGGGTCGATCCCCGGGGCGTTGCCGGAGGCGCGGTGGATGAAGGTGCCCATCTGGGCGCGGGTCAGGTTGTCGCCGGGGCAGTAGCGGGTCGCGGTGCAGCCGGTGGTGATGCCCGTCGCTTCCATGTAGTTGATGCCAGGGGCGTGGGTGTCGTTGGGGTCGACGTCGGTGAAGTGGTTGGCGACCGCCACGGCCGGGACGGCCATGATGGCGACGACGGCAGCGATGATGACGCGCCGTCTGGTGGTCAGCGAACGCACGATGTCCTCCTCGGTAGGTGCGGGGGCGGCTTCCCCGCGCCCCGCCGGCCACTCTCCACGTGCGGGCCGCGGTGAACATCCGCCAGGTGGCGGACATCACCAGCCGAGGCGCCGCTCGGTGGTCACGGTCGGGCGAGCGCCAGTTGGCCGGCGTACCACCGCACGCGTCGGGTGAGCGCGGCGTCGTGCGTCCACGCCCGTGCCGTGTGGTCGCCCAGCTGCCGCGCGATCGACCGGGCGAGCACCACCTCGTCGTCCTCGAGCGCACGAGCGATCGCGGTCGCCGCCTCGGTGGCGTCGGCCAGTTTGGCCGAGGAGGTGCCCGTGGTGCGGCTCCACAGGTCACGGTCGTGTTCGGCGCGGAGGTCGGAGGCCAGGTCTCGCCAGTGCGCCGGATCGAACGGGCCGTGGTCGGGGCCGGCGCGTCGAGGCGCGTGCAGGGTCGTGGGTCCGGGCGCGGTGGTCGGGTCTCGTTCGTCGAGGTGGAGCAGCACCTCGCGCTCGGCTGGATGGCGCAGTGCGGCGGCCCAGGTGGCTGCGAGCCGCTGGATGTTCGTGCGAGGTAGCCGTGTCCGTCCGGCCTGACTCTCGATGACGACGTGCTCCATCGCGAGGCGTGCGGTGACGTCGCCGGCGGCGAGGGTGTCGCCGGCCTCGCCGTCCGCTGCCCAGCGGGCCCACCGATCCGCATCGCGAGCGGTCACCGCGGCCAGATCGACGAACACCGCGAGCGGCTCGAGGTCCGGCTCGGTCCTCAGCACGAGGCGGTCGTCCACCTCGACCAACCACAGCAGGTGGTGGTGTGGGTCGGTCCGACGGTGCAGGGGCGGTAGGTCCAGCGAGCGCTCCGGCCGTGGCGACGGCGACTCGAGGTGGCTGGCCCAGCCCGCGAGCGCCGAGGCGAGGGTCCCGAGGGGGAGATCGACACGGTCGAACGTGGCCTCGTCGTCGGGGAAGTCGCTCAGTAGCGCCGCGTGGTCCCAGCCGACCGCGAACTCGAGGGCGTGCGTCTCGGTCGCGACCGTGTCGGGGCGGTCGGCATCGGCGTCGAGGAAGCTCGCCACGGTGCGGCGGGCGGTCGCGAGGTAGGACGTCGAGGTGAGCCCGTTGAGCAAGGTGGCGAGCGGCTCGAGGTTCGGCTCGCTCGCGGTCACGAGCGACCACCGCGACGTCGTGCCGCCGTGTTCGACCTCGGGTTCGCTGAACGTGAGACGCACGTTGGTGCTCCGTCGTGGGGTCAACCGGGTGCCGTGAAGATGGGATAGGCGGTCCGGATGCTGCCATCCGGACCGACCGCGAACTCGATGGTGAGTCCCCCAGGTCCGACTCCTCGGTGCAGGTTGCCCTGGTGCGACACGGCGTTGCGTGACGCGCCTCGGACCTCGTCGAGGACCTGTTGGCGGGACCAGTGGTCGGGGAAGAACGTCGATGGTGCCTTCTTCGGTACCCAGCTCTGACCGTCGAAGATCTCCACCTCCGCGCGGTACACCCCCGTCCCGGGGTCGCGTTGGAGGATGCGGTCGGTGCCGTCGGCGTCACGGCGGACGCGGGCGCGTGACTGGCTCCCGATCGACCCACGGTGGTGGAAGCCCGTGGCTCTCGGTACGCCGCTCTTCGTGGTACGGACGTGGCCGTGGAACAGGTGCGTGACGGTCCCGGGCGCGAGTGGGCGAGGCGGCGGTGGCGGAGGCGGGGGAGGCCGTCGCGGTGGCGTCCCGCCACCCCCTGCGACATCGCCCGGGCCGCGGGTGGAGCCCCCGTGCGGCGCTCGCGGCTGCGCACGAGGTGGGCGTGGCGATCGGCCCGCCGCACGGGGCCCGCGGGTGGCGCGCCCGAACGGCAGGGCACCCGCCAGTCGCTCGGGCATGGTCAACCGAGCGCCGGTCAGCAGGTCCCGGCCGGTGACCAGCTCGACCGCGCCTCGGGCCCGTCCGACGAACGACAGGTCGATCGCCAGCGAGATCGCCAGCATCACGACCGTCCCCAGCAACGCCGTCGAGGCGGCGTCCACCGTCGAGAAGCAGTCGCTGAAGTCCTGACAGTTGTGGGCGAGCGACGGCCGCGCGGTGGTCAGCAGCACGCCGGTGGCCACGAGCAGGACCGAACCGACCGCGGCGAGGGGACCGTGTGGCCTCGGATCCTCCCCCGGAGCGGGTACCGGACGCGGTAGCAGCAGGGCGAGGACGACCGCACCGGCGAGGATCGGCCAAACCATGAACTGGAACGACTCGGGGGACTCGACCGGGCCGATGGCGGCGTTCGCGATGCCGTGCACCACGAGCAAGCCGACCCCGAAGCGCGCCAGCACGGGCAGTCGGTCGAGCGCGGCCCGGAAGCCGTGCGTCGGAAGGCCGAGACGTGCCGACCGCGCGAGGCTCGTAGCGGCCATCGTCGCCGCCACCACCGCGAGCACCCAGGCGTCATCCACGAGGCCGGCGACGAGCAGGGCGCTCGCGACCCCGAGCGCCGCTGCTCCGGCGACATCGCGTCCGATCGTTCGCCGCGGTGTCCGTGCCAGTGGACGCAGCAGTTCGCGCTCGATCGCTGCGACGCGGGCGCTGCGATCGGCCGCCCACACGAGCGCTGCGCGCAGGAGCACGCTGACGCAGAGCCCTGCCGCGATGAAGCCCGTCTGCTGCTGAAGGGGGGCGATCGCGTCGACCGGGATGGTCGGAGACCGCTCCCACGGCGGGACGAAGACGAACAGAGGCCGGATGATCTGCGGGGCCGCGGCGGCCCACAGCCCACCGACGACGGCGGTCGCGAACACGGTCAGGGCGGTCGCCACACCGAGGTCGACCGTGGGCCGTCCGCGCAGGTGCACGGTCACGGAGGCGGCCAGCTGGCGTCCCACCAGCGGTACGGCGACCACGAGGAGCGCGAGCACCAGCCAGTGGACGAGGCTCGGGCCGCGGCCGTACACCAGGGCGGCGATCACCGGGTCGGCGAGGGCCCCGTGCTGGGCTGCTGCCCCCTCGGGGACATCGAGCACCCACGGGGTACCGCCGAGCAGAAGGTCCCCGACGACGAAGCTGGCCACCGTCAGCACGCCGAGGTTGCTCGAGACGAGGCCGATGGCGGCGAGGGCGAGCAGCACGGGAAGCGACTCGGTGAACGAGGTCTCGAAGCCTGGCCGCCAGATGGCGACCGTGGCACCGGCGGCGACCGCGAGGAGCGGTAGGACGACCCCGAGGAAGGGGGCAGCGGCGAGCCAGTGCCCGTCGGCCGCGATGACGCCTCCACCCTCGCTCCGCATCGCGACCCAGCGGGGCAGGTGGATCCACCACGCGCGGGTCGCCGCGCCGAGCGTCGGGCCAGCCAACCGTTCGCCGTGCTGCACCGTCGCCCCCCCGGGATCGGCACGGAGCCTACGGGAGTGGGCTCCGTGGTCGCTGAAGGATGGTCCCGCGCCGCTGGCGCGGTCACGCTCCGCATGGAGACGGCGTCGCGAGGTGCCGGTTCGTAGGCTGCGGACAGGCGATCGCGAGGAGATCACGTGCCGGAGGTACCGCCACCACCCGGCGTGCCCCTGTACGGCCTGTTGGCTGGCGCGACACCACCGTTCGGCGATCTCGCGCTCCCCGACGAGCCGCTCACCGACGGTCCTGGGGCCGGACGCCGGACGCGGTTCGCCGCGGGTGCGGCGGATGCCATCGTGTCGCGTACGACCCGTCGGGACGCGGCCGCCCAGGAACGCGCCGCAGCGCCGATCGTCGCCGCGCTGGTCGCGGCGGGGCGCTCGTCATCGCCCGACACCTGGTGGGCCCTACACGACCTCGCCGGTGACACGGCGACCCTCGACCACGTCGACGCCACGCTCGCAACGCTCACCACGGGGCAGCACGTCCCTGCGGCCACCGTGTGGGAGCTCGGCTGGTGGCTCGCGACCCGAGGGAGCCGTCGGGAGGCCGTCAAGCTCGGTATCGCGTTGCTGGGGCTGACGGCCGTCGGCACCGAGGCGGACCACCTCCACGTCCTCGGGAGCCACGAGGAGCTGACCCTGTACGTGGCGCTGGCGTTCTCCCGCGGTTTCGCCGATGCCGACGATCATCTCTGGGCACTGGCTCGCGACACGCGAGGGTGGGGGCGGATCTGGGCCGTCGAGCAACTCAGCCCCTCGATGGATCCGGTCATCGCGGCGTGGCTGCTGCGGGACGGGTACCACAACACCGTCGACATCGCGGAGACGGCCGCTCACGTCGTCGATGTGGCTGACCTCGCTGGTGCGCTCGAGGGTGAGGACGACGAGGCGTTGCTCGACGGTGCGGCGGAGCTGCTCACGGCCCTGTGCCGCCTCGACGGTCCCCACGCGGACCTCCGCGACGTGGCGGACGGGGGCGGGATGGTGCTGCGCTTCCTCGAACGCGTCGGGACGCGCGCCCCCACCGAGGTGCGGCGGCGCGCTGTCGCTGCCATCGCGGAGGTCGATGTCGCGTTCGCGTCGGGCGGCGCCCCCCCGAGCTGGACCCCCGAGGTCAGCGCGGACGTCGCGGCGCGGACCCGGTCGCTGCTCGGCCGCTGAGGATGCGCGGGGTCGCCTCCTCGGACGTGTCACACGCCGCTCCTACGGTGCGTGACGCACCCACCGAGGAGACCCACCGTGACGACCCTGCTCGCGATCGTCCTGGCCGTCCTGGCCGCCGCGGTCGTCGGTCTCGTGTCTGCGCTCTGGGCGGCCCGATCGCAGCGTGAGCAGTCGGCGGCGCTTGCCGCGACCCTGCGTGACGAGCTCGCCGTCCAGCAGCAGCTCACCGCGGACCAGCAGCACCTGGCCGCGGAACGGGCGGCCCAGCGCCACCAGGTCGACCTCCAGCACGCGATCGACACGCTCGTGACGGTCGCGGGGGAGCGGCTCGAGGCGCGGACGGCGTCCAGCGCCGCGGACCTCGACGGCAAGAAGGCGCTCATCGACGCCGAGCTGCAGCGGATGACCGGCACCCTCGGCCACGTCACCGAGCTGGTGCAGAAGCTCGAGGCGGAACGTTCGCAGCAGCTCGGCCAGGTGCGCGAGCAGCTCGCCGGCGTGACCCAGACCCACGCGCAGCTGCACTCGACGACGGCGGCGCTCCGTGAGGCGCTGACCTCGTCGCAGGCTCGCGGCCAGTGGGGCGAGCGCATGGCCGAGGACGTGCTCCGGGCGGCGGGCTTCAAGCACGGGGTGAACTACGTCACACAGCGCACCCTGCCGAGCGGCGCCCGGCCCGACGTCAGCTTCCTGCTGCCGGGTGACCTCGAGCTCCACATGGACGTGAAGTTCCCGCTCGCTAACTACCTCGCGATGCTCGAGTGCACCGGCGACGCGGACCGCGAGGCGTGCCGCAAGGCGTTCCTGCGCGACGTCCGGGCGCGCGTCAAGGAGCTGGCCACCCGCGGGTACGTGGACCGCGCGGCCGGGACGGTCGACTGCGTCCTGCTGTTCCTGCCCAACGAGCAGGTCTACGGCTACGTGCACGAGCAGGACGCCGGGCTGCTCGACGAGGCGCTGCGCCAGGACGTGGTGCTGTGCTCGCCGAGCACGCTGTTCGCCGTGCTCGCCGTCATCCGCCAGTCGTGCGACACGGTGTCGCTGCAGCGCACCTCGGACGAGATCCTCGGGTTGCTGGCCGGGTTCGGTGACCAGTGGGGTCGCTACACCGAGGAGGTCGACAAGCTCGGCCGCCAGCTCGAGACGGTCAGCCGCACCTTCGAGAACGTCAACGGCACCCGGCGACGGCAGCTCGAGAAGCAGCTCGACCAGGTCGAGGTCGTCCGCGAACGCCGCGGGGTCGAGTCGGTGATCGTCGGTGAGGAGCGCCCACGGCTGCTGCAGCTGCGGTCAGGGGCCGACGGTGACGACGACGGTCCGGACGTGCTGCCCGCCGTGTCGTCCGGTTGATGGCTGGCGGGCCACCGGTGAGGGGTGGGCGCGGCGGCCGCGGCCACCGGAGGCACGACGCGGACGCCGGCGGGGACGCCGAGCTGCTGGCGCGCAAGGCCACGCTGCGGACCGAGGTCTGGGACCGACTCGAGGTGCCCGGGGTGGCGCGCTTCCCCGGACCTCGGCACCGCATCCCCAACTTCGTCGGCGCCGAGGCCGCGGCCGAAGCTCTGCGCGACACGGCTGCCTGGCGGGCGGCACGGACGGTCAAGGCCAACCCGGACAGCCCGCAGTGGCCGGTGCGTCAGCGTGCGTTGGAGGACGGCAAGACGGTCTACATGGCCGTTCCTCGCCTGGCCGACGACGATCCGTTCTTCCTGCTCGATCCGGATCACCTCGCGGACACGCCGCGCCGGTCGTCGTCGATCAAGGGTGCGTCGGGCTCCGCACGGACCGTCGCCGTCGACGACCTCGAACCGGTGGATCTGGTCGTGACGGGCTGCGTGGCGGTGACCGAGGACGGCGTGCGCCTCGGGAAGGGCGGCGGGTTCGCGGACCTCGAGTTCGCGCTCGCCTCCGAGGCCGGGATGATCGACGACCGCACGATCGTGGCGACCACGGTGCACGAGCTCCAGGTGCTGCCCGCGGGAGCGGTCCCGGTGGCCGCCCACGACGTCCGTGTCGATCTCATCGTGACCCCCGACCGGGTCATCGAGGTCGCACGCGGCCGCCCGCGGCCCGTCGGCCGCATCCGGTGGCAGGAGCTGACCGCCGAGAAGATCGCCGCCATCCCCCTGCTCGCGCGGCTCGCCGCCGACCGTCTACCTTCCAGCCCCGCCCGCGGCCCGTCACCTGACCGGGCCCCCGACCGCGAGGACCACCCGTGAGTGTCGAGATCGGCGATGTCGCCCCGGACTTCGAACTGAAGGACCAGACCGGACAGCCCGTCCGGCTGTCGGACTACCGCGGCAAGAAGGCCGTCGTGCTCGTCTTCTACCCGCTCACCTTCACCGGGACGTGCGAGTCCGAGATGTGCGGCATCCGCGACAGCATCGAGGCGTTCCGCAACGACGAGGTCGAGACGTTGGCCATCTCGGTCGACTCGCCGCCCGCCCACCAGCGGTGGGCCACCGAGCAGGGCTTCGACTTCCCGCTGCTGTCGGACTTCTGGCCGCACGGCGAGGTCGCCGCGACCTACGGGGTCTTCGAGGAGATGCTCGGGATCGCCGCGCGCGCGACCTTCGTCATCGACCGCGAGGGGAAGGTGGTCTACACCGACCGTAACCCCATCCCCGAGGCCCGCGACCAGGAGAAGTGGAAGATGGCCCTCGCCGAGATCGGCGTCGCCTGACCAGGCGCCCGAGCGGTCGCCTGAGCGCTCGCCGCCGTGACGAGGTGAGCGACCACCGTCCCCGCCCGTCGCGGCGGTACCGTGGGGTCCCGTCGACCCACCCGGAGGGTGCCCGTGTCCGGTACCGAGCAGATCGCAGAAGCGCTCAGCTACGACGACGTGCTGCTCGTGCCCCAGGCGTCGGCCGTGCTGCCGCGTGACGTGTCGGTGTCCACGACGCTGCACCCGTCCCTGCGGCTGCGCCTGCCGCTGCTGTCGGCCGCGATGGACAAGGTCACCGAGGCGGAGATGGCGATCGCCATGGCTCGCCAGGGCGGCCTCGGGGTCGTCCACAAGAACGCGTCCGTGGCCGAACAGGCGGCGATGGTCGAGGCGGTCAAGCGGTCCGAGTCCGGGTTCATCCTGGACCCGGTCACCCTCCGCCGCGACGACCCGGTCGCCCGGGCGTTCGAGCTGATGTCCACCTACCGGGTCTCGGGCTTCCCCGTCGTCGACGGTGATTGTCGGCTCGTGGGGATCGTCACCAACCGCGATCTGCGCATCGGCGCCGACCCCGACCGGCCGGTCAGCGACTACATGACCTCCGAGGGGCTGATCACCGCCGCGCCGGGCACCACCCTCGACAGCGCCCGCGACCTGATGCAGCAGCACCGCAAGGAGAAGCTGCCGATCGTCGATGCCGAGGGCCGGCTCACCGGCATGTTCACCTTCAAGGACATCGAGAAGGTCCGCACCTACCCGAACGCTGCCAAGGACGCCCGAGGCCGGCTGCTGTGCGCCGCGGCGGTGGGTGTCGGACCCGAGGGCGAGGATCGGGCCGAGGCCCTGGTCGAGGCCGGTGTCGACCTGCTGGCGATCGACTCCGCGCACGGCCACTCGGCGGGCATCCTCGAGTTCGCCGCCAAGCTCAAGGACCGCCACCCGGACACCCCGCTGATGCTCGGCAACGTGGTCACCGCCGAGGCGGTCCGCGCGTGCGCCGACCACGGCGCCGACGTGGTCAAGGTCGGGGTCGGACCCGGATCGATCTGCACCACCCGTGTGGTGACCGGTGTCGGGATGCCGCAGTTCAGCGCCGTGGCCGACTGTGCCCGCGCCGGGCAGGAGGTCGGCGTCGCCACCATCGCCGATGGTGGCATCCGGTTCTCCGGCGACATCGTCAAGGCCCTGGCGGCCGGGGCGACCGCCGTCATGGTGGGCAACATCCTGGCCGGGACCGACGAGTCGCCGGGCGAGCCCGTGCTGGTCGGTGGGCGGCGCTACAAGGAGTACCGGGGGATGGGCTCGCTCGACGCGATGCGCGCCGGGTCGGCCGACCGCTACTTCCAGAACGAGAAGCTCGCCGGCAGCGGCGAGGAAGCCCGCCAGCCCTCCAAGCTCGTTCCCGAGGGCGTCTCGGGTCTGCTGCCCTACCGGGGTGCGGTCAGCGAGGTGGTCGCCCAGCTCGAGGGCGGCCTGCGCTCGGGCATGGGGTACGTCGGCGCGGCGACGCTCCCGGACCTGGTCTCCCGTGCCCGGTTCGTGCGCCAGACCGGTGCGGGTACGCGCGAGAGCCACGTCCACGACGTGGACGTGGTCCACGAGGCGCCGAACTACTCGGTCCCGCGCTCGGGCTGACCGGGCACGGGCCGGCCGTCCAGCCCGGCCCGCTCACCGTCCTCGAACGGGCAGTGGCGGCAGCCCGAGTGGCAGCAGTCGCCCCGGTCCCAGAGCGTCTGGGCGGTGAAGACGAAGTAGCCCGTCGAGGGGTCGATGTACCCGTCGTCGTCGCGCTGGATGGCTGCCTCGTGCGCCGCGACGATGGCCGCGTGGTCCGTCCGGCGGGGGTCGAGCCGCTCGGTCAGCGGGACCCGGCGGCCCCGCGGCACCGGGTCCACGTCAGCGCCAGGCGAGGCACGCATCGAGCGCGACCGCCACACCGTGGGCGTCGACCGCCGGCACCACCAGGTGGGCAGCATCGCGGATCTCGTCGGCGGCCTGCCCCATGGCGATCGCGGTGCCCGCCACCGCGAGCATCGACAGGTCGTTGGCCTCGTCGCCGATGGCGACCACGTCGCTCATCGCGACCCCGAGGTGCGCGGCAGCACGGACCAGGGCCCGCCCCTTGTCGGCCTCGGGGTGGGTGGCGTTGACGTAGAGCAGCTCCGGGGTGCGTGGCGATCCGGCCGCGCCGGCGAGCAACCCGGCGTCCGAGATCGCCTCGAGCAGGGTGGGGACCGCGTCGCGGTCGAAGACGGCGAAGGTGGCCTTCAGCACCGGGGCGCCGTCGAGGTCCGCCGAGGACCGGATCACGCCGCTCGGTTCCCGCCCGAGGATGCCCCAGTGCGGGCGTGCGCGTTCGTCCCAGCGTGAGGCCAGGAAGCCGTCCTCGGGGTAGATCTCGACGTACAGGTCGTCACGACCCGCCGCGATCGCCAACAGCGCGTCGATCTGCGCCGGTTCGAGGGTCCAGGCCGCGACGGTCCGCCCGTCGGCCCGGACCTCCGCGCCGTTGTGCAGCACGTGGGGGCCGCGCGCGTGGAGCTGCGCCTGGAGCGCGTCGACGGCCCCGCGCATCCGGCCCGTCGCGAAACCGACCCGCAACCCGGCCGACTGGGCCCGGTCGACGGCGGCGACGACCTCGTCGCTGGCGTCGGCGCTCGGACCGACGAGCGTGCCGTCCACGTCGCACACCACGAAGGCCGGTGACGGGGGCCGCCAGTCACCGAAGCGCCCGCCCGGCTCGATGCCCTCGGGGAGGCTCACCGTCGCCGGTGGCGCCGTGACACCGTCGGTCATCCGAGGGCCTTGACCGAGCCGAAGCGGTCCTCGTACCCGGACAGGTTGGTGTTCAGGGCGTTGAGGACGCGCCCGACCATGGTCGGGGCGATGCGCACCCGCGACACCACCTCGGCGTTGACCTTGCCGGCCTCCTTGGCCGGCAGGAGCTGGCAGAAGTCGAGCGTGAACTCGTGCGGGGAGTGCGAGACGACCAGGAAGTTGGCGTACTCGCCGTGCTTGGCCTCGTCGGGCACCACCACCTGGACCTGCGGCTGCTGACGGGCGGGTTCGGGCGTCGGCTGGTCGCTCACGCGCAGCTCCGTGACGTCGGGGAGGGGTCGCATGGAGGCTAGCGACCGGTGTCCGTCCCGCTCGGGGCACGCACGCCGCCGCTAGGTTCGCTGCCACCTGCCAGTACCAGCCCCGACCCGTGAGTCGTCCCTGATGCGTTCCGCCCTCGGTTCCCTCGCCACCGACGTCGACGCGGCGATCGCCGATGCCCTCGCGTTGATCCCCCGCCTCACGGCCCGGGATCACACCGTGTGGCAGCAGGACCCGACGGAGGTCGCCGACCGGCTCGGCTGGCTGGACGCCCCGCAACGGGCGGCAAGGGACCTCGACCACCTCCGTGAGGTGGCCGCGGGACTGGTCGCCGACGGGATCACCGACGTGGTCCTGACCGGGATGGGCGGCTCGTCGCTGTACCCCGAGGTGCTCGCGACCACGTTCGGCGCGGCGCCGGACCACCCGCGGCTCCACGTGCTCGACTCGACCGATCCTGGTGCGGTGCTGGCGCTCGAGCGCCAGGTCCCGTGGTCGGCCACCGTCGTGGTCGCGGCGTCGAAGTCCGGGACGACGGTCGAGACCAGGTCCCACCTGGCTCGGTTCCGGGCGCGTCTGCGTGACACCCACGGCGACGCGGCACCCCGGTACCTGATCGCGATCACCGATCCGGGCAGCGACCTCGACGCCGAGGCGGTGGACGCGGGCTTCCGTGCCGTCGTGCACGGTCAGCCGGACGTCGGTGGCCGCTTCAGCGCCCTGACCCCGTTCGGTCTGCTCCCGGCCGCCATCCTCGGCCTCGACCTGGAGGCCCACCTCGCACCGGCGGCTGAGCTGCTGGAGGCGGTGAGCTCGACCGATCCGGACCGCAACACCCCCGTGGTGCTCGGTGCGGTGCTCGCCGCTGCGGCCCGCCGCGGACGCGACAAGCTGACCCTGCTGCTGCCCGACGAGGTGGCGGCCTTCGGCGGCTGGGTCGAGCAGCTGGTGGCGGAGTCCACCGGCAAGCACGGCATGGGCATCGTGCCGGTGCTCGACGAGGACGCCGCCACCCTGGTCGATCGGCTGGGCGACGACCGTCTGGTGGTCGCGCTGGGTGATCGCAAGCACAGCGACGGCCTCGCGGCCGCCGGCGCACCGGTGGTGCAGCTGCCGTGGGACGGTCCGGGTCAGCTCGGCGCCGAGGTCGTGCGCTGGGAGGTGGCCACGGCCATCGCCGGCGCGCTGCTCGGGCTCAACCCCTTCGACCAGCCGGACGTGCAGTCGGCGAAGGCGGCCACGTCGGCGGTCCTCGCCGCCGCGGGTGGCGGTGACGTGTCGTTGCCGGAGACCGGCGAGGCGGCCGAGGTCCTCGGGGCGGTCGAGCCGGGCGGCTACCTCGGTCTGCTCGCGTTCGTCACCCCCGGTGGCGAGGACGAGGATCGCGTGCGAGCCGCGGCGCAGCGGCTGGCCACACGCCTGAAGGTGCCGGTCACGGTGGGTACCGGTCCGCGTTACCTGCACTCGACGGGGCAGCTCCACAAGGGCGGACCGAACGCAGCCGGCTTCCTCGTGGTCGTCGGGGACGATCCGGAGGACGCCGAGGTCCCCGGCGCGACCTACTCGTTCTCGCAGCTCAAGCGCGCCCAGGCCGCCGGCGACATCCAGGCGCTACGCGCGGCCGGTCGGCGGGTGGCCCGCCTCTCGCCGGCCCAGGTGCGCGACCTCAGCTGACGCGCCGAAGGGGCCGGACCGGTGGGCGGTGAGGGGCTCGAACCCCCGACCTCCTCGGTGTAAACGAGGCGCTCTGGCCAGCTGAGCTAACCGCCCGGGGCGCGCAACCTAGCCGCGTAGGCTGCCGGACCCGCGAGCGAAGGACCGCACCTGTGCCTGAGACCGTCGGTGACTGGTTGACGCTGATCCACGAGCGCTACCCGCCCGCGGAGGCCGCGTCGTGGGACCACGTCGGGCTCCAGGTGGGCGACCCGGCCTGGGACGTCACGCGGGTGCTGGTGTGCCTCGACGTCACGGGGGACGTGATCCGCGAGGCCGCGCAGGTCGCGGGCACGCTCGTGCTCGCCCACCACCCGCTCCTGTTCCGGCCGCTGGCCAGCCTCACCCCGGGCACCGCGTCGGGGCGGACGGCGCTGCTGGCCGCGACCGAGCGCGTACCCGTCGTCGCCGCACACACCAACCTCGACGTCGCCCGGGACGGTGCGGGGACGTCCGATCCGGTGGCCGAGGCGCTGTCGCTGACCGATCGTCGCCCCCTCACCACCGAGCTGCGCGACAGCGAGCGCTGCAAGCTGGTCACCTTCGTCCCGGAATCGCACGTCGATCCGGTGCTCGACGCCCTGGCGGCGGCCGGCGCCGGCACGATCGGCGACTACGAGCGGTGCGCCTTCCGTGTGGCCGGCCAGGGCACCTTCCGGCCGGGCCCGGCCGCGACGCCGTTCAGCGGGGAGGTGGGGCAGGTCGCGCTCGAGGACGAGGTACGCCTCGAGATGGAGGTGCCCCGGCGAGGGGTCGGAGCGGCGGTGCGGGCGCTGCTGGCGGCGCACCCCTACGAGGAGGTCGCCTACGACCTGCTGCCGATGTTGACGGGCGCGACGGTCGGGTTCGGTGTCGTCGGCTCACTGCCGGGGCCGCTGGCCCTGTCGGAGGTGGCCGCAGCCCTGCGCGATCGCCTGCCGGCACCCCATCTGCGCGTCGCGGGGGACCCGGACCGGGTCGTGCGGACCGTCGCCGCGGTGGGTGGAGCCGGCGATGGCCTGATCGGTGCCGCGCTCGCTGCCGGCGTCGACGTGTACGTCACCGGCGACCTGCGCCACCACGTCACCCTCGACGCGGTCGAGCAGGGGCTGGCCCTGATCGACGCCGGACACCACGCCACGGAGGTGGCGGCGCTGCCCCACTGGATTGCAGCGCTGACCGACGCGGCGTCGCGACGGGGCCTCGCTGCCCCGGTGGTAGCGTCGAACACCCCGACCGTCCCGTGGAGGTGAAGGTGCCGGAGTCCCCGAGCGATGCCGTGCTGGACCGGCTCCTCGCCCTGCAGGCGGCCGACCACCACGTCCGCAAGGTGGAGCACCGTCTTGACGCGCTGCCCGAGCAGCAGCAGCTCGACGAGGCCGTCGCCCGCGTCGCCGACCTCGAGCGGCAGCTCGAGGAGCTGTCGAGCAAGCTCGAGCGCGCCAACACCGAACAGCGCACCCTCGAACGCGACATCGAGACGCTCGGCAACCGTCGTGATGCCGAGCGGGTCCGTCTGTACGACGGCACGGTCACGAACCAACGTGAGATGTCCTCGGTCGAGGCCGAGATCGAATCGACCGAGCGACGCCTCGAGGAGCACGAGGAGGACCTCCTGGTGGTGATGCAGACCGTCGAGGACCTCGAGCGCAGGTGGAGCACCGTCGACACCGATCTGGTCGCGGCCCGGGCCCGTGCCCGTGGCGCCGAGGAGGCGCGCGACGAGGTCGCCAAGGCCCTGCTCGCTGAGCTCGGCGAGGCGAAGGCCGACCGCGACCGCGAGGCTGCCGAGCTGCCCGACGACCTGCTCGGACGCTACGAGGCCGCCGCGGCGCGAGGCGGCGGGACCGGCGTCGGCCAGCTCGACGGACTGGCCTGCTCGGCGTGCCGCATCGAGATGTCGCGCGCGGACGTCGACGAGCTCTACAAGGGCGGCACGCTCACGACCTGTCCGCAGTGCCGGCGTCTGCTCGTGGTGCGCTGACCGCTACCCGGCCGGTCACGCCTGACCGACCTCGTCGAGCCCGGCGGCCTTGGCGCGGTCCTTGGCACGATCGGCGGCGCGCAGCAGCGCCACGGCGTCGTCGGCGTCCTCCGGCCACCGGGCGATGCCGTAGGCGGCGTGCACCTCGAACGCCTCGCCGTCGGGCAGCGTGACGTTCTCGTGGCCGAGCCTGGCGATCACGTCCTTGACGACCGCCCGGCAGCGCTCGCGGTCCTCACCGACGAGCAACACACCGATCTCGTCGCTGCCGAGACGCGAGGCCGCCGCGTCGTTGCCCGTCGCGCGGCGCAGGACGTGGGCGAGGACACGGACGGCCTCGGTCCCGGTCGGGTGGCCGTAGGTATCGTTGAGGCGACGCATCCCACGGATGTCGGCCAGGAGGATCGAGAACGGGGTCCCGTCGGCCCGGAGGCGGTCGACCTCGTCGTAGAACACGCGCACGTTGAGCAACCCGGTGACCGGATCCTGGCTGATCGCCTGGTGCAGCGCACGGTCGCGCTGCCGCTCGAGCTGGGCCCCCGCCGCGCCAGCCAGGGCGAGGAACGGCAGCACGGTGCTGCGCACGAGCAGCCCGAGCACCTCGTCGCCCCGCAGCCCGTCCGCCACGTCGATGCCGAGGTGGCCGAACACCGCGACCCCCGCGATGGTGAGCGCCAGCCGGGTCCCGACGGCGATGCCGGCCACGAAGGCGACCGGCGCCGCGAGCCACGCCGCGCCGGGATCGACGACGGCGTGAGCGGCGAAGGACAGCGCCAACCCACCGCCGAGCACGAGCGCTCGGGTGGTGCGGTCCTCGAGCTGCACGACCATGCGCTCCAGGCCTGCACGCGTGCGCGTGACTGCCGTCGGGCGTCCCACGTCTCACCTCGTCCTCACCGCTCGTGAGCGGTGCTCGTCGTCCGGCACGGTGGCTGGACGGTCCTCATCTTGCCTGGGTTCCCCCGGCGTCCGAAGCATCCCAGGCGGCGCGCGGGGTCCCCACCGACGGGTCGGGGCCGAGAGCATCGCGCACGTCACGCAGGAGCGTGACGACCCGGCCGGGGTCCCGCAATCGGAAGCGCGCGCTGGTCGCCGACGGTAGCTCGTCGATCCTCACCGCTTGGCCTCCGAGTTCGAGCGCGACCTCGAACGCGTCCTCGTCCGTAGTATCGTCACCGAAGACCAGCGGCTTGATGTCCGGACGGCCGGGGAGGAGGTCAGCCCGAGCGGCGGCCCGGTCGAGGATCCACCGGAGGGCGACGCCCTTGTCGGTCCCGCGCACCCGCAGTTCGACGACCGCCTTGCCGTCGAGCACCACGAAGCCGGGCGCAGAACTGGTGGCACCCTCCAGCGCGCGTCGGACCTCGGGGAGGATCCGGTCGACCTCCGTCGGGGTGACCCGTCGGTGGTGGACCGCGACGGAGGTCGCCTTGCGCTCCACGATCCACCCCGCGGTCTCGTCGACGAGGGGACGGATCGTGGCTTCGACCTCGTCCAGCGCTGCCGTCGCGGCATCCAGGTCGGTCAGTGCGGTGCGGGTGCCGTCCGGGTGCCGTGCCTCGCTGCCGTGACCGCCGACCAGCAGCACCCCGGGCGGGGTGCGGCCGAGCCTCGCGACCAGGTCGTCGAGCGCGCGACCCGACAGCAACGCGACCTCGCAGACCCGGGCGAGGTCCTCGATCGCCTCGATCGCTCCGGGTGCCGGTGCCGCGCGGTCAGGGTGGTCCACGATGGGTGCCAGGGTCCCGTCGAAGTCGATGACCACGGTCCACCGGCGTGGGTCGCCGATGCTGCGACGCAGCGCCTCCAGGTCGTCGTCCTCCGGTGCCGCCGCGGTCACGTCAGATGCCTCCGTGCCCGCGTTCGATGGCCGCGAGCTCGTCGGCCACCCAGCGGTAGACGTCCCGCTCGCGGACCGCCTCGGCCATCGCCTGGATCCGCCGGCGACGTTCGGTTTCCGGGAGCTCGAGCGCGGAGGCGAGCAGGTAGCTGAGGCCCTCGACGTCGAACGGGTTGCAGCGCACCGCCTGCTCCCCGAACTCCAGGATCGCGCCCGCGAACTCGCTCAGCAGCAGTGCACCGGCCTCGTCGCCGGCGGCCTGGCAGGTGACGAACTCCTTGGCGACGAGGTTCATGCCGTCCTTGAGCGGGGTGACGCACATCACGTCGGCGAGCCGGTAGTAGGCCGCGAGCTGCTCGCGCGACACCCCACGGTAGAAGTAGTGGACCGGCACGTCGTGGCCTGGCTCGGTGAACCGGCCGTTGATGCGTCCGACCTCGGTCTCGACCTCGGTCCGCAGGTCCCGGTACTCCTTGACGTCGTCGCGTGACGGCACCGCGATCTGGACGAAGGCGACCTTGCCGCGCAGGTCCGGTTCGCGTTCGAGCAGCAGCTCGATGGCCTGGAGCCGGTGGCGGATGCCCTTGGTGTAGTCGAGGCGGTCGACGCCGAGCAGCACCCGCCGGCCGGCGAACTGTTCGCGCAGGTCGGCGAGCTCGGCCTCGGTGGCCGCGGAGGTGGCGAGCTCGGCGAACGCATCGGCGTCGATCGAGATCGGGTGGGCCACGCACCGCACGTGGCGGCCGTCGGGCAGCGCGATCGAGTCCCCGAGGGTGGTCACGCCCGGGAAGAGCTGTTGGACCGCCCGCACGAAGTTGTCGCGGTAGCGGACGGTGTGGAAGCCCACGGCGTCGGCAGCGAGCATCCCCTGGAGCAGCTGGTCCCGCCAGGGGAGCCGAGCCACCAGCTCGGGCGGCGGGAAGGGGATGTGGAGGAAGAACCCGACGGGGGTGTCCGCCGTCGACGCCATGTTGCGCAGCATCTCGGGGACGAGCATCAGGTGGTAGTCCTGGATCCACACCAGGGGTTGCTCGTCGTGGTCCTCGCTCTGACGCGCGCGCTCGAGGGCACCGGCGGTGACCTCGGCGAAGGCGCGGTTGACGTCCTGGTAGGTGTGCCACCAGCGTCGGTCGACGACTGGGTCGGCGACCAGGTCGTGGAACAGGGGCCAGACCGTGCGGTTGGAGAACCCGTGGTAGTACCCGCGGACCTGGGCCCGGCTGAGCCCGACGGCGTGCAGGTCGACGTTCAGCCCGTCGACCCGATCCGGGACGCCCGCTGCATCGTCGTCGTAGCCGATCCAGGCTCCGCCGACCTCGTCGACCACGGGTCGCAGCGCGGTCACGAGGCCACCCGCGGAGGCCTGCCAGGTCAACCGGCCGTCGGCCGGATCGGTCGCCCGGGAGACGGGCAGCCGGTTGGCCACGACCACCAGCGGCCGGGTCACGGGGACCGCGTCCCCGGTCGGCGAGCGTCGTCCTGGATCACACGGTCCTCCTGGTCTTTCCTGCAGCGTAGGCGGGCGGCCCGGAGCCCCGTCCGCCGGACTCGGCCGGACGGGTACGACCTCGTCCGGTCGCACCGGACACCGGGCCACCGTCCTCGGCCGCCAGCGACCTGGAGCAGGCGTCCGTCGGGGAAGGTGAGCGTCCCCGCCAGCCGGACCTTCTCCCTGGCGTGGACATCCGCGGGTCGCAGGGTGCGGGTTATACGCTAACGTACAACGCGCGGGGTGGTCCCCCGGCGTCACGACGGCAGGCCCACAGGAGGAGAGCCCCATGGTTGCGCAGATCCTGCTCGCGGCGAGCGCGGGGATCGTGCTGTTCGCCGGCACGCTGCACCTGCACGGCACGTTCTTCGGTGCGGATCTGCGGCCGGAGGATCCGGGGCTGCGGGACCGGATGGAAGCGAGTTCGCCGAACGTCACGAGCCAGGCGACGATGTGGGACGTCTGGATCGGTTTCAACGCGCTCCTGAGCCTCGGCCTGATGCTCTTCGGTCTGCTGTACGGCTACCTCGCCATCGGCCGGTTCCCGGTGCTGCAGGGGTCCGTGTTCCTCATCCTCGTGGGTGTCGGGTTCCTGCTCAGCTCCGTCGTGGTGTGGCACCGCTACACCTACCACCTGCCGGTCCTGGTGTTCTCGGTCGCCCTCATCCTCTACGTCGTCGGTGCTGGCGTGGCCCTGGCCTAGCGAGATGGTTCGAGCTCGTCCCTGGTCGACCACGCGTGGGTGGGTACCCTGGTCGCCGTGGGAGGAGCCGGCGAGGCGGCCGCGTCCGATCCCGGTCACGGGATCGGGTGAGGAAAGTCCGGACTCCACAGGGCAGGGTGCTGGGTAACTCCCAGGCGTGGTGACACGCGGAAAGCGCAACAGAGAGCAGACCGCCCGGTCCGCAGGTCACGCTCCGGCGGGACGCGCGGACCAGGTGAGGGTGAAACGGTGAGGTAAGAGCTCACCAGCGCGGCGGGTGACCGTCGCGGCTAGGCAAGCCCCACCCGGAGCAAGGCCGAGCAGGGACAGGGTGGCTCCGCCCGAAACACGAGCGGCGAGGTCTCGTACCGAGCTGCTCGACGCAGTCCCAGGTGGGCCGCTCGAGGCGTCGGGAGACCGACGCCCCAGATAGATGGTCGCCACCCGCCGCACGGGTAACCAGCGGCGGGGACAGGATCCGGCTTACCCGCCGACTCCTCCCGCACCACCACGCGTTCGAGGGCCGCCGGCCCCATCAGTCGGGGCCGGACCCCTCGAGCGACCCCCGGACCTCGGCGACCTCGGCGCGGACCGCGGCGACCGTCTCGAGCAGTCGCTGCGTGATCCGACCGTTCTCCTCGATCGCGGCGTGCAGCGAGGTCACCTCACGCTCCAACGCTGTCATGACGGCCATGTGCCGCAGCACGTCGAGGACGTCGTCGATCCGTGACTCCATCCCGTCGAGCCGCTCGGCGAGCGCCCGACGTTCACCGCCGCTGATCGACAGCTGTTGCGGGGCGGCCTCGGCGGCGGGCGCGCCCGGTCCGGTGTGGTCGGTCATCGGGCGCGCTCCTCGCGGTCGTCGACCACGACCGTACGCCGCCGCGGGTCGTCGTGGGCTGGTTCCCGGCGCACGGAGCGGGCAGCGCCGCACCGCGTCAGGTTCGGGGCGGCCCGCCCGTCCCGGCGGTAAGCACCGCGGTGCCGGGATGCCGGCCCGCCGACCGGGGGACCATCGATGGACACCGCAACCGCCACCGCCATCGTCGCCGAGGAGAGCGCGCGTTTCCTCCGAGCGTTGCGGCGCACCGACCTCGAGCGGGTCGTGCCGTCCACCCCGGGCTGGAGCGCCGCCGACCTGGCGTGGCACCTCGCGGAGGTCCAGTGGTTCTGGGGCGCCGTCGTGGCCGACCTCCTCGACGACGTGGAACCGCTCGTGGAGCCCGAACGCCCCACGTCGGACCGCGAGCTGCTGGCCACGGTCGCCCGGCGCAGCGCCGACCTCGTGACGGCGCTCGAACGCCGCGACGGCAGCGAGGCGTGCTGGTCCTGGTTCGAGGGCGGTGGGCACGTCGGCTGGGTGGCGCGGCGCCAGGCCCACGAGGCCATCATCCACCGCGTCGACGCCGAGCTCGTGGCCGGCGCACCCGTCAGCGACGTCGCGCCCGCGGTCGCGGCCGACGGCATCGACGAGCTGCTGCGCGACATGATCGCCACCCCGAGCTGGGCGAGCTTCCACCCGGACGGGACCGCGGTACGGGTCGATGCCACCGACACCGGCGACAGCTGGGTCCTCGGCTTCGGACGGTTCACGGGGACCTCGCCGGCGACCGGCGAGCGCTACGACCAGGATGTCGCGCGGGTCCTGGAGGACGCCGAGGACGTCGTGGTCGGCACCACGATCAGCGGGGCCGCCTGGGACCTCGACCGGTGGCTCTGGGGCCGGGGACCCGCCGATCCGCTCCGGCTCGGTGGTGACGCGAGCGTGGCGTTCCGGCTGCGCGCGATCGCTGAGGTCGAGTAGCCCTCCGGCCGAGGTACCGGGGACCTCCGCGGGTTAGCGTCCGTAGAGCGTCGACCAGGAGCTCGGGTCACGATGGGCACCAGGTCGTGGTCGGAGTTCGAGTCGCCGCTGGACGAGGCGTCGGTCGCACGGCTGCTCGGCGCCGGCATCGTCCCGCTCGGCAAGACCAACGTGCCCGAGTTCGGCACGATCGGGCACACCGACACCGCCACGTACGGGCGTTGCGCGACCCCGTGGGACACCACCCGCAACGCCGGCGGTTCGTCCGGCGGCGCCGGGGCGGCGCTCGCAGCTGGGCTGTGCATCGTGGCGCAGGGGTCCGACGGTGGCGGCTCGATCCGCATCCCGGCTGCCATCAACGGCCTGGTCGGGCTCAAGCCCTCGCGCGACCGGATCTCCAACGGTCCGGTGCTCGGTGAGCTGGCCTTCGGTCTGGCGACCAGCGGTGCGTTGACCCGGACGGTGGCCGACGCCGCGCTGCTGCTCGACGTGATGTCCGGGTACGAGGTCGGTGACCCCGGCCGGGCGCCCGAACCGGCGAGGCCGTTCCTCCAGGAGGTCGGCGCCGAGGTCGGTCGACTGCGGATCGGGGTGACCCGCCGGGCCCCGTTCACCCCGGACGGGCTGCACCCGACCGTGCACGCCGCCCTCGATCGGACCGTGGCGTTGCTCGAGGAGCTCGGCCACGAGGTCGAACAGGTCGACATCGTGGTGCCCGAGCACCTCGCCGATCTGGTGCTGACGGTCTGGGCCGCGTCCCTCGCCGCTCAGCCGTTCGACCCGGCGACCTTCGAACCGGTCAACTGCTACCTCGGCGAGGTCGGACGGGAACGCAGCGCGGCTGACCTCGCCGCCGCGCAGTTCCAGCTGCAGCTGTGGTGCCGGCAGGCGATCGCGAGCACAGCCCACGTCGATGCCGTGCTCGCACCCGTGCTGACCGGTCCGTCGCGTCCGAACGGGCACTACGAGGGCTGGGACGGCGCCGACGTGTTCGCCGACCAGACCGCCTTCGTCGGCATCACCCCCTTCGCCAACCTCACCGGTCAGCCCGCCATCAGCCTCCCGTTGCACCACGACGACGAGGTCGGCCCCGTCGGGGTGCAGCTGGTCGGACGGCCCTGGGGCGACGCTGGTCTCCTGAGGATCGCGGCCCAGCTCGAGGCGGCGGCGCCCTGGCACACGCGGCGGCCCGACCTCGGTTGAGACAGCCTCACCCGTCCTGGGGCCGCGTGCGCGCGATCCAACTCGCGAAGCCCGGCACCGTGAACGCCAGCCGGCCGCGTGACGGCGACCAGCACAAACCCAGGTCCAGCAGGTCGCGCCGGGCCGGCGAGATGGCCTGGTGGGTCAGGTCGAGGGTCTCCAGCAGCGTGCCCACCTCGACGTCCCCACCCGCCTCCGCCAACGCGACGACCAGGTTGGTCGCCCGCCCCGACGGGACCCGGGACCAGCGGTCGGCGAAGAAGGCGGTCACCCGGTCGTGCACCTCCACACCGGCCTGCCGTGCGTCCGGCAGCTCGATCCGGTGGGGCGAGCTGGCCGCATCCCACAGCGCCGCCCCCCAGAGCTGGACGAACCACGGGTAGCCGCCGGAGCCGTCGTGGATCGCGTCCACGACGAGGTCGTCGACCTCGGCCGACGCGTCGCGCTGGAACGGCCCGCGGATCGCGATGGCGGTCCCGACGCGGTCGAGCAGCCCGAGATCGATCCGCTCGAGCCGTTCGGTGTAGGTCTGGCCCTCGCGGAAGACGTGCTCGGCCGCCGACGGCAGCCCCGACAGCAGCATCCCGAGCGGCAGGGCGTCCTGCGCCGCCCGGTGCGCAGCACGCAGCAGCGGCCGCAGCAGCCGGTCCTCGGCCTCGTGCACCTCGTCGACGGTCAGCAGCACGCTGCGTCCGGTCGCCCCGGCCAGCAACGCCACGTCCGAGACCAGCGCCTCGACGCCGGCCGCGGCGTTCGGTGCGGGCTTGAGCGTCGCCGCCCCGGCGGGCGTCGTCGGGTCCGCCGCGGGGGAGACGCTGATGGCCGCGAGCCGGCGGGCCAGGTCCCGGTCCACCCCCTCGAGCAGCGGTGCGGCCTCGTGCAGCAGTCCACGACGCACTCCGACCAGCTCAGCGTCGTCCCGGTCGGCCTCGAGGTGGGCGGTCAGGATCCCCCGGCGGCCCGCCTGTTGGCGCACGTAAGCGAGCAGCGCCGTCTTGCCGACCCCCCGCACCCCTCGGTACAGCACGAACGGTGCCGGTGTCCCGCGGGCGAGCCGGTCGACGACCGTCTTGGCCCGCCGCAACGGCTCGTCGCGCCCCCCGAAGTCCGGCGGCACGAGACCCATGCCCGGCCGGAACGGGTTGGCACCCGGATCGAGCGCGCCGGGATGCTCGTCGTCGACCTCGAACGGGTTCGGGATCGGATGCTCCTCGCCGGTGAGGTCAGCGACTGTAGCGAGGGGAGGCGAGGAAGTATAGGAAGACTAGCGCTCGCGAGCGGCGCCCGGCGGCGGGAACCCCAGGGCTCGCTGCTCGTCCAACCGTGCACGCCACCACGGAGGTCACGCCGATGCGACGCTGCCGGAACCTCGTCACGCTCGCGCTCCTGGCGACGCTGGTGGGATGCGGACCAGGGCTCTCCGACGAGGGAAGCTCGGAGCGTGCCGCCGTGGACCGGCCACCCGAACCGGCAGCACAGGTCGCCGAGGAACCGGCCATCGTCCTCTCGCCGGCGTCTCCTGCACCAGGTGAGGAGTTCACCGTGAGCTTCGCGGACAGCCCCTCTCGCCTCCTCGTCTGGAACCTCGAACGTCAGCTCGACGGGGGTTGGGAGATCACGCACATCCTCGCCACCGGAACAGCCGAACGGGGGCCGACCTGGCTCGAAGAGGCTCCCGGTGTAGGCCTCATGGAAGTGGCCCGGGACGGTCCAGGGCCCGACCTCCTCGTCCTCCCCGACGAGCTCCCCGGCGGCACCTACCGCATCACCCAGGGTGCGGAGGGCGACGACGAGGTCCGTCTCGAGGGTCCGCCGTTCAGCCTCCGAGAGCCTCCGATCGGGGGTTGAGGCTCGCACTCAGTCGCGGTCGGCGGCCCGGCCCTCGACCCACACCGTCTTGGCGTTGACGAAGCTCTTGATGCCGTAGGCGCCGAGCTCGCGGCCGTACCCAGCATCCTTGACGCCACCGAAGGGCACCCGCGGGTCGGACTTGACCAGCTCGTTGACGAACACGCAGCCGGCCTCGATGCGCGCCGCGATGCGCTCGCCCCGCTCGAGGTCCTCGGTCCAGATGCTGGCACCGAGGCCGAAATCGGTGTCGTTGGCCACCGTGATCGCGTGGTCCTCGTCGGGGACGCGGAGCACCGTGGCGGCGGGCCCGAACGTCTCCTCCCGGGCGGCCGTCATCCCCGGGTCGACGCGGTCGAGCACCGTCGGCGCGTAGTAAAAGCCCGGCCGGTCGATCGCCTCGCCGCCGGTCAGCAGCTCTGCGCCGCTGTCGACGGTGGCGCGCACCTGGCCGTGCAGGTCGTCGCGCAGGTCCTCGCGTGCGAGAGGGCCGAGCGTGGTGTCCCGATCCATCGGGTCACCGATGACCGACTCCCCGACGGCGGCAACGAAGGCCTCGACGAAGTCGTCGGCGACGGCGTCCACGACCACGAACCGCTTGGCGGAGATGCACGACTGGCCGTTGTTGAGCAGGCGCGAGTCGCGCGCGACCCTCGCGGCGGTGACCACGTCCGCGTCGTCGAGCACGATGAACGGATCCGACCCGCCGAGCTCGAGGACGGAGGGCTTGAGGTGCTCACCGGCGGCGGCGCCGACCTTGCGCCCCGCACCCACCGAACCGGTGATCGTGACCGAGCGGACCCGAGGGTCGGCGATGATGCCCTCGACCGCGTCCGAGCCGACCAGCAGGGTGGTGAACACCCCCTCGGGCGCGCCGGCGGCCCGCATGATCTCCTCGATCACCAGCGCGGTCCCCGGCACGTTGGACGCGTGCTTGAGCAGCACGGTGTTGCCGGCCATCGTCGCCGGCGCGAGCGCCCGGAAGACCTGCCACAGCGGGAAGTTCCACGGCATCACGGCCAGGAGGGGGCCGAGCGGGTCGAAGCGCACGTAGCTGCGGGCAGCCTCGGTCTCGATGACGTCGTGGGCGAGGTTGGCCTCGCCGTGGTCGGCCTCGTAGTGGCACACCTTCACGCACTTGTCGACCTCGGCCTCGGCCGCGGTGATGGTCTTGCCCATCTCGCGCACCATCAGCTCGGCGAGGTCGCTGCGTCGCGACTCGAGCTCGCCGGCCGCGGCACGCAGCAGGTCGCCGCGTTCGTCGAAGGTCGTGCCCCGCCAGCCGAGGAACCCCTCCCACGCCCGGGCGAGCCGTTGCTCGACGGCGTCGCCGTCATGGGCCTCGTAGGTGGCGATGGTCTCGCCGGTGGACGGGTCGACGGCTGCGATGGCCACGGTCGGGCTCCTCCCCAGGTGGATGCCGGTGGTCGGCTGCGCGAGTCGACCACACCGGGACGGGTCGGCGCACCCATCATGGGTACGGGGTCGTCAGCTCCCTCCAGGGCCGCGAGGGAGGACGCCTCGGATCAGCCGGTGGCGGTGTCGAGATCCCGGACGTCCAGTGCCACGACACGCGATCCAGCGGGGGCGACCAGCGAGACCGCCCGGCTGTCACCGCTCGGGAAGATCAGATCGGAGATCACCACCCGACCGCCGCCGGCGAAGACCTCGACCGACGTGCCATCCAGGATCACACGCAGCGCCAGCACGCCATCGACCGTGCCGAGCGTGGCGCTGTGCTCCGCCGCGAACCCCTCGGCGAAGTCAGCGAGCCCGGATGCACGCCGGTCGACGGAGATCGACCCGGTCCCCGTGTCGTACCTGACGACGGTGCGTTCATCGGCGCCCATGGCCACGGCGAGTTCCACCGAGCCGGTCACCCCGGGTGCGCTCAGGTCGAGCGTCAGTTCGATGTCGAGATGGGTGCCCTCGACGCCGGTCAGCGCCGTTGCCGCGTCCGTGGGATCGACGTCGCGGAGGGAGACCACCTCGAGTCCGGCGCCCCGAAGCTCCGCGATCGGCTGTTGGACGAGCGTCAGGCCGGACGGTGTCGTGACGAGCCCGAGCTGTCGCGGCACCGACAGCGTGCCGCGCCAGCCGCCGGACGGGATGGTGTCGGCGTAGCGCCAGTTGTTGAGCCATCCGGCCCAGATGCGGCGTCCGTCGGGAGCATCCGACCACGTCTGTGCCGCGTAGAAGTCGGCGCCGTGATCCGCCCACCGCACGACGGATGCGTCCTGGTCCGGCACGAAGACCTCGCCATCGAAGGCGCCGATGAAGTACCGGGTCCCGGAACCGTCGGCCGGCCCGCCGCTGAGGTGGCCGACCGACAGGATCCACCTGCGCGAGTCGCCGTCGTCGACGGCGACGGGGAAGAGGTCAGGCGTCTCGAACACGCCGAGGTGGTCCGCCTGGCCTTCGCCGAAGGTGCTCGTGGGCTTCCAGTTCAGCAGGTCGTCCGACCGGTACAGCCGGAGACAGTGACCCGCCGCCACGACCATGATCCAGTGCGCCTCCCCTTCGTCGCCGTGGAAGCGGAACACCTTCGGGTCACGGAAGTCCGGCCCGGCCGATGGCTCCTCGAGAATGGGGTTGCCCTCGTACTTCGTGAAGGTGCGTCCCCGGTCGTGGCTGTAGGCCACGCTCTGGAACTGCTGTCGGTCGGTGTGGTGGGTGAAGAACGCGAGCAGCGCTCCTGCACCGAAGCCGGCAGTGTCGTCATCGTCCACGACCGCCGTCCCGGAGAAGATGGTGCCCTTCTCGTCCGGTTCGAGTGCGATCGGCAGGTGCTGCCAGCGCAGCAGGTCGGTGCTGACCGCGTGGCCCCAGTGCATCGGGCCCCAGACGTCCGATGCCGGATGGTGCTGGTAGAAGACGTGGTACTCGTCGTCGACGTGCACGAGACCGTTGGGATCGTTGAGCCACGCCGCTGGTGGGGTGAAGTGGACCGTCGGGCGGGTCACGGCCGCGGATCGGGTCACGTCTATCCCTTCACGCCGCTGGCGGCGATGCTCTCGATGAACGCGCGCTGGAAGGCGAGGAAGATCACGAGGACGGGGACCGTGATCATCGACAGGTAGGCCATGATCTCGCCCCACGCCACGTCGAGTTGGAAGAAGTACTGGAGGCCGACCATGACCGGCCGGATCTCGGAGCTCTGCGTCACCATCAGCGGCCACAGGTAGGCGTTCCAGATGGGCAGGAAGGTCAGGATGGCGACGGTCGCGAAGGTCGGTCCGGACAGTGGCACGATGATGCGACGGTAGATCTGGAAGGAGCTGGCACCATCGACGCGTGCGGCTTCGTCGAGATCCTTGGGGATCGACTTGAAGCTCTGCGCGAAGAGGAAGACGGCGAAGGCGTTGGCCACGAACGGCAGGATCTGGACGTGGTAGGTGTTGAGCCAACCACGGGTGAGGACGGGGACGCCACCTTCGAGTGCCAACCATGGCAGCTTGCTCACGACCAGGAGCAACGGGACCGCGATGGTCTCGAACGGGATGATCAAGGTCGCGATCAGCGCGGTCAGGACGACCTTCGAGCCCCGGAAGGTCAGTCGGGACAGGGCGAACCCCGCCAGGCTGTTGACGAACAGTCCGAGCGCGACGGTGACCGTCGACACGAGCAACGAGTTGAAGATGAACCGTCCGGCAGGCACGCGCGCGAAGACGCCGGTGTAGTTGTCCAGCGACAGGTCGCCGTACGGCACGAACGCCCGGAACGACGAGACGTCCCGCAGCAGCTGACCGTCGGGTTTGAACGACGCGACGACCATGAAGACGATGGGGAACACGAAGAAGACGGCCAGCAGCGACATGAACAACGCGCGTCGCAGGTCCCAGTCGGGCAGGGACCCGCGACGCACACGCCGATGGCTCGTGGTCGACGCGGCGCTACCTGGCAGGGTCGGAGCGGTGGAGGTCACGGTCAGTCCTTGTCACGTGTCAGGACGCGCTGGACGAGCGCTACGACGAGCACCATCAGGAAGAACACCACCGAGATCGCCGACCCGTAGGCGATGTTCTGCTGGCGGTAGCCCTGCTGGACGGCGTGGAAGACCACCGTCGAGGTCGAGTCGAGCGGCCCACCCCGCGTCATGACGTCGATCTGGGTGAACAGGCCGAACGCCGCGATCGTGATCGTGATCATGACGAAGACCATGGTGTTACGCAGCCCTGGCCACGTGACGAACCGGAACTCCTGCCACCGGGTCGCACCGTCGATACTGGCCGCCTCGTAGAGCGTCCCCGGGATGCTCTGGAGGCCGGACAGCCAGATCACCATGTGGAAGCCGACGGCCTGCCAGACCGACATCAGCATCACCGACGGGAGCGCCGTTCTGGTATCGCCCAGGAAATCGATGGGTCCGAGCGCCCCTCGCGTCAGGAAGCCGAGGGAGTTGTTGATCAGCCCGTTGCTGGGGTCGTACAGGAACGACCACAGGATGGACACCACCACCATCGACATGACGACGGGGACGAAGTAGATGGCTCGGAAGACGTTGACGCCACGTGTCCGCTTGTTGACCAGGAGGGCGAGGAGCAGCCCGAGGCCGCCCTGCAGCGGCACGATCACCACCGCGAAGATCAGCGTGTTCACGAGCGAGCGCATGAAGACGGCGTCGCCCGCGAGGAACACGATCCGCCGCTCGCCGAGCGAGAAGCTCGTCCACTCCTGCAGGCCAGCGAGCTCGGGTCGATCGGGGTTGTCTCGGGTCAGCTCGCGCAGGCTCGGGTACACCAGCGCGCCGGCGTCGTCGCGCAGGGATCCGCCCGTGGCGGGGTCGGTCTCCGGGCTGAGGGTGACCGGTCGGACCGTCAACAGCCGGGTGAACTGTGCGGTGCCGACATACTCGGTCGGATTCGGTGAGATCAGGCGCTGGTTGGTGAAGCTCAGCGCGAAGGCCGAGACGAACGGGACCACGAGGAAGAGCACGAGCAGCACGAGGGCGGGCGTGAGCATGAACCAGCCGGTCCGCCCTTGGGATGTCCGCGACCGCGGTGCAGCGGTGGGGACGGGGCGATCGACCGATCGGGCCGGGGTGATCGTGGACATGGTGCTTCCTCCCTCGCACGCTGCCGAACCGTGTGCTGCTACCTGGCTGGTCGGCCCCGCTCGCGAGCAGCGGGGCCGGCCAGAGCGCGTCGGCTAGGTGTGGCCGTAGCCGCCGTTCGCGGCGATGTCCCGTTCGATCTCGTCGACGGCGGTGTCGAGCGCGGTCGCGACGTCGGCACCGTCGGCGATGTCGGCGGCCGCCTTCTCGAAGATGAGCGCCATCGCCGTGTAGGCCGGGCTCGGCGGACGGATCAACGCCTGGGCGGCGGACAGGTCGTAGAACACGGCCAGGTCGCCGCCGTCGCTGAACTTCTCGGTCAGCTCGCGGGCGTCTGCTCGACCCGGGATCACGTTCTGGGCATCCGCGATGGCGGCGACCCGTTCGGGCTCGAGGATGAACTCGATGAAGGCCTGGGCGACGTCGGCGTGCTCGCAGCCGGCGGAGATGCCCCACTGCCAGGACCCGGCACCGATGGTCGAGCCGCCGCCCCAGTCGGGCGCCGGCAGGAAGACCACGTCGTCACCGAGTTCCTCGATCGCGGCGTTGGCGGCCCAGATGCCGTTCCACTGCAGGCCGTAGCGACCGTCGATGAAGCCGGTCTCCCGGTTGGTCGCGTCCTGGCTCGTGCCGGGGGCGTAGCCGTCGGCGAACAACGAGCTCCACCACTCGCCCCAGGCGAGCGCTGCGTCGCCGTTGAGGACGCCTTCGGCGGTCAGGAAGGTGTCGCGGTCGACCAGGTCGCCGCCGAAGCTCTGGAGGAGCGGGGAGAAGGCGTAGGGGTACCACTCGCCCGTCCACGCCATGCCGGGGTCGAACGCGAACTCGAACTCGCCGCTGTCCATGTAGGCGTCCAGGGCCGCCTGGAACTCCTCGCCGCTCCAGGGATCGTCGATCGTCGGGACCCGCAGGCCGAGTTCGTCCAGATCCGACGCGCGGGCGAGGAGCGCGACGGCGGCCTCGAACTGCCCGATGGCGTAGACCTGCCCGTCCCACTGCCCGACGGCCGTGGGCAGGAACGCGTCCACGGTCTCCTGCGGCAGGTCCAGGGGTGCCAGGTAACCGGCGTAGGCCCAGTTCGGCACGTTCGGACCGTCGATGTCCAGCAGGCAGGGGAGACCGTCGGACAGCGCAGCGGCGACCACGGCGTCGTTGTAGGCGCCTTGGGGGAACGACTCGACGACGAGCTGGTGGCCGTCCTGGATGGCGTTGAACTCCTCCAGCCAGGCGTCGAGCTTCTCCATCTCGGCGGGGTTCCCGGCCGAGTGCGTCCAGAGCGAGACGGCCTGCTTGCCTGCGGCGACCTCGACCGGGTCGTCGCCTCCGTTCGTGGAGGCTTCGGCGTCATCGGTCGTGCCCGTGGGCTCGTCGACGGTGCCGCTCGCGCAGGCCGTCGCGGTGACGGCCAGGAGCGTCGCTGCCGCGACCGCCTTCCAGGCGCTGGTCGTGCTCATCATCGGTGTTCCTCTCCCTTTTGAACGTGCCTCGAACCGGTGCTCGGGGCCGCCTTGCGTGTGCGCCCTCTTCAGCTCGAGCGGGGCGGTGGTGCCACCGAGCCGCGTTCGACGATCGGGCACGGCATGAGGTGCTGGACGGGCGGACCGTCCTCCCCGTCGATCAGGCGGACGAGCTGCTCGACCGCCCACCGCCCCATCTCCTCGTGGGGCAGCTGCATCGTCGTCAGGCCGGGGTCGACCCAGTCGGCGATGAGTTCGAGGTTGTCGAAGCCGACGAGCGACACGTCCTCCGGCACCCGGAGCTCGAGCCGACGGGCGGCGACGAGCGCGCCGGCGGCCGCGCGGTCGCTGAAGCAGAACAGCGCCGTCGGCCGGTCCGGCCGATCCAGCAGGCGACGGGCTGCCTCGGCCGACTGCGCCCGGTCCTCGGGCACCGCGATCTCGATCAGCGTGTCGTCGCGATCGAGGCCGGCGTCCGCGAGCGCCCGGTGGTAGCCCTCGAGCCGCAGCGACGTGGCGGGGATGTCGGCGATGTTCTGGAGGTAGCCGATCCGCTGGTGGCCGGCGGCCGCCAGGTGCATCACGGCGTCGTAGGCGCCGCCGGCGTCGTCCGGCACCACGGATGTGAACCGACCCCCCGCATCCCGCGCGTCGACCAGCACGCACGGCGTGTCGACGAGGCCGGCTGGGGGCGCCAGGACCTGGTGGTAGACGGTCGCGTAGAGGTACCCGTCGACCTGCCGCTGCCGCATGTCCTCGATCGCCCGGCGTTCGCGTTCCTCGTCCGCATCGGTGTCGACGACGACGAGCATGAAACCGGCCTCCCAGGCCGCCTCCTGGGCCCCCCGGATCAGAGCGCCGGCGAACGGCAGCGACGCGATCTGGTCCGAGATCAGACCGAGCGTCAGCGAACGCTGGAGCCGCAGGCTGCGCGCCAGGCCGTTCGCCTTGTAGCCCAGCTCGGCAGCGGCGTCCTCGACGCGCCGCTGCGTCGCCACCGGGATCCGCTCACCCTTCCCGTTGAGCACCACGGACGCGGTCGTGTTGGACACGCCGGCGCGCTTGGCGACATCGGCCAGTCGTGCGACCCGGTGCTCCAGATTCATCTGCAGAATCCTTTCACTGAATTGTTTCTACAAGCTATCTCGTTCCGAGTACACCAACGGTCCTGCGGTGCCACGTGGGGCGCACCGCGGTGCCATGCCACGCGCGCGACAGGTGGCGTAGGGGCCGATGGGACCGTGGGCGAGCCGTGCACCCGGCACGGGTACGGTGCAGCCGTCCGCCGCCCCGGCCCGAGGTCCTCGCGTGTCCGATCGCTCCCGCCACGCCGACAGCGCGTTCATCCGGGCGTGTCGCGGTCAGGCGCACGACCACGTCCCCGTGTGGTTCATGCGCCAGGCTGGCCGAGCCCTGCCGGAGTACCGCGCCATCCGCGAGGACCACGCCTTCGAGGCGGTCGTCCACACCCCGGATCTGGCCACCGAGGTCACCCTGCAGCCCGTGCGGCGCTACGGCGTCGACGCGGCCATCCTCTTCTCCGACATCGTGACGCCGGTGCAGGCGCTCGGGATCGGGCTGACGATCGAGCCCGGCGTCGGCCCCGTCGTCGAGCAGCCGTTCCGGACCCCGGCCGACCTCGACCGGCTGCGCGACCTCGAACCCGAGACCGACGTGCCCTACGTGCTGGAGACGGTGTCGCAGCTCGTCGCCGAGCTCGACGTGCCGCTGATCGGCTTCGGCGGCGCCCCGTTCACCCTGGCCAGCTACCTGGTCGAGGGCGGGCCGTCCAAGAGCTACACGCGCACCAAGGCCCTGATGTTCTCCGACGAGCCGACCTGGCGCCGTCTGATGGACCAGCTCGCCGACATCACGCTGGCCTCCCTGCGCGCGCAGGTCAGCCGCGGCGCGTCCGCGGTGCAGCTGTTCGACTCGTGGGCCGGCGCGCTGCACCCGGCCGACTACCGCCGTTTCGTGCTGCCGCACAGCCGCCGGGTCCTCGAGGGGCTGGCCGACCTGGGCGTGCCGCGGGTGCACTTCGGGGTGGGGACCGGCGAGCTGCTCGGTGCCATGGCCGAGGCCGGTGCGGACGTGGTCGGCGTCGACTGGCGGGTCCCGCTCGAGGACGCGTGGGGCCGTGTGCCGGCCGACGTCGCGCTCCAGGGCAACCTCGAACCCGCCCTGGCCCTCGGGCCCACTGACGTGCTGGAGGAGCGGGTGCGCGACGTGCTCCGTGCCTCGGGCGACCGTGCGCGGTACGTGTTCAACCTCGGCCACGGTGTGCTGCCGCCGACCGACCCCGACCAGCTGCGCCGCGTCGTCGAACTCGTCCACGCCGAGGGACGCGTCGAGGTCGAGCGAGCGACTCCGGCCTCCGGGCTGCACGCCGGTGGCTGAGGCCCCCGGTACGCCCCGGTTGGCCGTCGCCGTCCTCGACGGCGACCGGATGGCCGAGCCGCTCGCGGCGCGGTCCGGCCACCAGGTCGCCGCCACGACCCCGGACGATCACGGCGACGTGGTCCGTCGGCTCGTCTCGGAGGGCGCCGATCTCGTGGTCGGCGTGGCGCGCACGCCCTGGCCGCAGCACACCGAGCTGCACAGCTCGACCGCGGCGGCCGTCGCCGCCTACCGGGGTGTGGTGGCCTGGCACGGCCTCCCGCTGCTGTCGGAGGCCCTCGCGCAGGCCGCGGTGAACGGGGTCCAGGCCGGGGCGCACCTGCTGGTGACCGCACCGGATCCGGGGCCGGACGCCACGCCGGAGGAGGTCACGTTCCTGCGTGAGGTGGCCGAGCAGGTCGCCGAGCGGACGGGCGCGACGGGACGCTCGATCGCCTGGCGAGGGACCACGCGGACCCCGACGGCCGTGGACGCCCTGACGTCGGTGCTCACCGTCCACGGCGTCCGGGACGTGGTCGAGGTGCCCGTCGCGCCCGGGACGCCGGCCGATCCACAGATGCTGGCCGCGGCCGAGGCCCACGGCGGCCGGCTGACCACGATCGACCTCGCCGCGTCCTTCGTGCTCGAGGCGCTGACGGCCGTCGTCACGACGGTCGCACAGGTGGAGCTGGCCGACGGGGTGACCCCCGGACCGATCGACGACGAGGTGACGCCGTGAAGGTCGTGGTGATCGGTGGCGGCATCACGGGCCTCGCGACGGCCTGGCGGCTGCGTGATGCGGTCGACGTGACCGTCCTCGAGGCCGCCGAGCGCACGGGGGGACAGCTGCGGACCGTCGACCTGGCCGGTGCGCCCCTCGACGTCGGTGCCGACGCGTACCTGGCACGGCAGCCGGAGGCCCACCGCCTCGCCCGTGCGGTCGGCCTCGGCGACGACGACCTCGTGGCCGCCGCCACGGGCCAGGTCCACCTCTGGGTCCGCGGCCGGCTCCGCCCGCTACCGGCCGGCACGGTCCTCGGCGTCCCGACCGACCTCGGGGCGGTGGCGCGGTCCGGGGTGCTGACCCCCGGCGGGTTGGCCCGCGCGGCGCTGGAGCCGCTGCTGCCTCGCCGCCGGGTGGTGGGCGATCGCAGCGTGGCCGACCTGGTGGGGGAGCGGTTCGGTCGTGAGGTGGTCGACACCCTGGTCGAGCCGCTGCTCGGTGGCGTCTACGCCGGCAGCACCGACCGCCTCTCGGCCGCGGCCGCGGTCCCGCCGGTGTGGGCGGCCGCACGGCGCTCGAGGTCGCTGCTGGCGGGGGTCCGCGAACACCGTGACCAGGCCGCTGCGGTGACCGGGCCGGTCTTCCGGACCGTCCGCGGCGGGATGGAGCGGCTGACGCGGGCGCTCGCCGACGGGCTCGGTGACCGGGTCCGTCCCGGCACCGAGGCGCTCGTCCTGGATCGCACCGAGGACGACGCGGCCGGACCACCGTGGCGTGTCCGCACCACCGGCGGGGTGACCCTGTCGGCGGACGCGGTGGTCCTGGCCGTCCCGGCGACCGCGGCAGCACGGCTGCTGGTCCACGTCGCGCCCGACGCCGCCCGGGAGCTGGCGGCGATCCGCACCGCGTCCGTCGCGACCATCGCCCTCGCCTACGCCCGCGAGCCCGGCGTCGACCTGCCGGCCGGCAGCGGCGTGCTGGTCCCGCCGGGGGAGGGCCGGACGCTGAAGGCCATCACGTTCGCGTCCCGGAAGTGGCCGCACCACGCCGACCGTGACGTGCTGCTGCTGCGGGCGTCGGTCGGACGGGCGAGCGACGGTGCGCCCGATCCGAACCTCGTGCTCGACGACGACACACTGGCCGAGCGGGTCGACGCCGAGGTGCGCTGGGCGACCGGCCTGCCCCGTCCCGCCGTGGCACGTCTGGTCCAGCGGTGGCCGGACGCGCTGCCGCAGTACGACGTCGGCCACCTCGCTCGGGTCGACCGGATCCGGCACGCGCTCCTGGTGGCCGGCGACGGCCTGTTCGTCGGCGGCGCCGCGCTCGATGGGGTCGGGGTCGCCGCCCGGGCCCGCGAGGCCGAGCACATCGCCGGCACGATCCGCAGGGCGGGCGTCCGCTGACGCCTCAGGACTCCGAGCCGCCCCGCGGTCGCGGCGCGCGCTTCGGGTCGTCGGCACCGGGCAACCCCTCGACGTGGAGGATGTCCATGCCGCGGCCACGGTCGTTGGCGTAGACGTACCCGTCGTGCCAGTAGGCCGACCAGTAGTTGCTGTTCTCGAACGCGGGCCCGTCCAGGCGGTAGTGCGCGAGCTCCTGCGGCGAGGTCGGGTCCGACCAGTCGATGACGTTCATGCCGCCGGTGTACCAGGAGGCCACCATCGTGCGGGTGCCGGGGATGAAGTCGTACTGGTGGGCGGTGCACCAGGTCTCACGCTCGATGGTGGACGAGCTGACGTGCGGGTCGTCGCCGGGGTGACGGTCGATGCCGAAGTACCCCTGGAGGACCGGCAGCTCGGGGATGCTGATGTCGTAGGCGAACATCGCGCCCGTCGGTCCGCCCTCGCACTCGTGGGCACCGAAGTTCTCGTCCCCGATGACCAGCAGGTCGCCGTCGTCGCTGATGGCCGCCGAGTGGTCGAAGAAGATCAGCGGGTTGTGGATCCGGGCGATGGTGCGCGGCGCGAACGGGTCGTCGGTGATGTCCCACAGCTGGCTCTCGCCGAGGCCGACGCAGGCGATCAGGTCGCGGTCCCGTTCCTCGGTGATCGAGACGTAGACGTCGTGGCAGCCGTTCGGGTTCGGCTGGAACTGGCCGCGCACGAACGGGGCGTCGGGGTCGGAGGCGTCGATGATCTGCTGGACGCCACCGTCGCTCAGCGGCCCCCCGCCGTTGGTCGGGAAGCCACCGGGGGAGGCGTAGATGATGGGCAGCTCGGGGTGCACCTTGATGGTGTGGGTGCCGCCGGGGATGTCGAGCACGTTGCCGCGCTCGACCGGGTTCGCGGCGTCGGACACGTCGATGATGCGCACGCCGCCACCCTGCTCCTCGCAGTCGGACCCCTCCTGCCCGCCCTCGTGGAAGCCGAGGACGATGAGCCCGTCACCGAGGACCGCCACGTCGTTCTGCGTGCCGGGGCAGTCGAAGAAGCCGACCTTCTGCGGCCGGGGCCCGGTGGCGTTGAAGATGTGGACCCCGCCGGCGTCGCCGAACTGGGCGGCGTAGACGTACCTGCCGTCGAAGGCGAGGTCGGTCCCGCCGCTGAAGAGGTCGTCGATGCCGTCGAAGGGGAAGTGCGCGACGAGCGTGACGCCGTCGCTCGCGTCGGTGGCGACCATGTCCGCCGTCCCCGCCCTCGCGGGGTCCTCGACCGGGCCGTGGTCGTGGGCGCCGTGGTCGTGGCCGATGGGCCCCTTGACCCCGGCGAGCTCACGGGTCACCGCCTCCTCGGCGGTCACCTCGGTGCGGTCGACGATGGTCCGCAGCGCGGACTCCACCGCCGGCGTCGCTGCCGACAGCAGGCCGACGGCGGCGATGGACGCCAGGACGACGAGCTTCCTCACGGGGACCCTCCGACCGGCCGGCGTCTCCGGCCCAGACCGGCTCCCTTCCCCGTCGGTCCCGCCGGGTCCTGCTCCCGAAGGTCCATCCGTTCGCTCGCTGCACACCCGACGGGTGCAGGCTCACCCGTCGGTCGCGGGCTCGAGCAGTTCGGGGCCCTCGTTGCGCACGTCGTTGACGCGCGTCGAGATCGGCTCGGCGACGAGCGTGGGCGGCGCGAGCGCGCGGACGGCCTCCTCGAGGTGGGGCGCCTCCTCGGGAGTGGCCGTGAGCCAGTCCGACCACAGCTGTCGGGGGACGATCAGCGGGACCCGCTCGTGGATGTCGGCGAGGGCACCGCTCGCCACCGTCGTGACGATGGCCGTCGAGAACACCGGCTCGTCAGCCTCCTCGGCGGGGTCGCGCCAGACGGTCCACACCCCGCCGAGGGCGAGCGGCGCACCGTCGGGTGCGTGCAGGTGGTAGGGCTGCTTGCTGCCGTCCTCGCGGACCTGCCACTCGTAGAAGCCGTCCGCGGGCACGAGGCAGCGCCGCTTGGCGAAGGACGTGGCGAACATGGAGGTGGTCGCGACCGACTCGAGGCGGGCGTTGATCGGTGTACGGGCACCGCGCAGCCGCTTGGTCCAGTGCGGGACGAACCCCCAGCGCAGCGTCCCGAGGCGTCGGGTGTCCTCGCGCTCGATCACGGCGTAGACGTCCAGCGAGGGCGCGACGTTCCAGCGCGGGGGGAGCGGCTCGGTGCGCACCTCGTCGACCTCGAACCGCTCGGCGAGCAGCTCGGGGTCGCTCACGGACAGGAAGCGGCCACACACGTTGCTGAGGCTAGCCTCCGCAGGCGAGCGGGCTCCCGAGGTCCCCCGCAGCCTGCGCCGACAGCCGCGGGTTCCCGCTCGGTCGCTGCCTTCCGGACGGGTGGCCGCACGCCGGGGGTCGTGCACGGTCGTCGTGACGGACCGTGCGACCCTCTACCTTCCCCTGCTAGGGGTCGCACGGATGCGGCCCGAGGTCCCCCCGAGGAGGTCACGTCGTGGCGAGCGATGAGGATGCGCGCGCAGCCGCGCGTCGCATCGTCGAGCAGGTCCTGGCCGATCACTCGGCCGGCGCGAACGGGGTGAGCCCCGCGCGGGAGACGGACGAGGTCGAGGACGCTCCCCGCCTCGAGGTGCTGGTGGACGACGCCGTGGAGGACCTCGTCGCGGATCCGGCCGCGGACGTGCCCGAGGCCGTGTCCGAGGCCCGGGCTCGAGCCCGCGCGCTGGTCGCCGAGGTGCTCGCCGACCACGAGGCGCGGACCGCTGAGGCGGCCCGCGCGGTCGACCCCGAGCCCACACCCCCTTCGGCCGTCGAGGTCGGGACGGCCGGGGACGACGCGGACGACGCGGACGGCGAGATCGAAGGCGCACCGGTCGCCGAGGTCTCACCCGCGGCCACCGACGAGGAGCCCGCCGACGGCGAGCCCTTCGACGGCGAGCCCGCCGACGACGAGCCCGCCGACGACGAGCCCGCCGCCGAGGCCAGCCCGGAGTCCACCTCGCGGTTGCGTGCGCGTGAGCTCGTGGCGGCGGTCCTCGCGGAGGCTGAGGCACGGGAGGCGGCGGCAGCAGCGGCTGCCGCCGAGGAGGCGGAGGCCGTCCGGCGGGCCGAGGCCGACGCCGAAGCAGCTCGTGCGCGTGAGGAGGAGGCCGCCCGCGAGCTCGCCGCCGCGCTCGCCGAGGAGACCGAGCGGGAGCTGTGGGCGGACGCCGACCGCGACGTCGCGACGCGCACCCAACCTCTGCAGCAGCGCGAGGGTGGCGGCGAGCAGCCGGTGCCCGGCGCCGACCCGGAGGCCGACGAGACGAGACCGCTCAGCGTCGCCGAGCTGGCCGCCGCCGGGCGCGCCGCGCGTGGCAGTGACGGGCAGGTCGAGCCCGACGGTTCCCCGGACCGGACGGCGGTCATCCCGGTCGTCGCGAGCGCCACCGTGACGTCGCGTGAGGAAGCCGCCGCCACGACGGCGGTGCACCGCCCGGATGACGATCGACCGGCACCTGCGGTCGCCGAGGCGAGGCCCGCCCAAGCGGAGCAGGACACCTCGGCTCCGGCCGCTGAAGGAACCGCCGCGACGGGCGTGCTCGAGGCGACCGTCGATCCGACGGAGGTCGGCGATCCGCCCCGGACCGGCCGTTGGTTGCTCGCCTCGGTCCTCGGCGCGGTCACGCTCGCCATCCTGTTCCCGTTGGCGATCCGGGCCCTGTTGGACCTCGTCTCGTTGTCCTGACCGGCCCGCCCGGTCAGGACGGCTCCAGCACGTCCTCGTACCAGGGCGGCTCGTCGGGCACAGGTCCCGGCGGGGGGAAGCGCCGAGGTGCCTCGGGGGTCAGGTCGAGCGACAGGATCACCCCGACGCCCGATGGGAACCGGACGTCGAGGTCCGGGCGTCGCTCGAAGCCGTACCGGCTGACGTACAACGCGTGGGCGCGGTGCATCCACTCCATCGAGATGATCAGCAGGCGGTGGGCGCCGGCGTTCCGCGCCCGCGCGATGCACGCATCGACCAAGGCGCTGCCGATGCCGCGTCCCTCGTACGCCGGATCGACCGCCAGGACGCGGAAGCCGGCGTCGCCGGCGGGCTCGGGGCGGTCCTCCCACTGGGCGTCACCCGGCTCGACGTAGCTGACGGTGCCGACGATCGGGCCGCCGCCCGCCGTACCCGGCCCGGCGGACCGGGCGGCCGCTGGGTCGTCGGGTCGGTCGAGCTCGGCGACCAGGACGGCCGTGCACCCCTCGACGCGTCGCAGCGGATCGGCGAGGAAGTCGCGGTAGTCGCCCTCGATGGTCCCGTACCGGTCGTAGGCGGCCAGGGTCAGCGCACCGACCTGGGCGGCGTCCTGCGGCCGCATCGGGCGGATGTGGACGCTCGGTACGGGCACGGGGTCCCCCGGTGCGGGGACCCGGTCAGGGACCGGTGGTGTCATCGGTGTCCTCCGGGTCCTCCGAGAGCTGGAAGCCGAGCACCTCCTCGAGGTCGCCGAGCAGTTCGTCGAGCAGCGCCGCCCGCGGCCCACGACCGTCGGTCGCCAGCACGCGCTGGGCGTCGAAGGGGGTGAGCGGGGCGACCACGGCGATCTGCCAACAGGCGACGCTCGGGTCGGACTCGACCTCGAACGTCGCCGGCACGCCGTCGAACCCGAGCTCGGCGTGCATGGCGAGCACGCGCCGGAGGCGGGCCTCGAGCCCCGCCGGCAGGACCGCGTCGTCGTCCCCGTCGGGGAGGTCCTCGACGACCGCGTGCGGGTAGGGGCGGTCGTCGAGCCAACGGTCGATCCGGACGCGCCGGACGCCGACGGCGATCACGAGCCAGCGACCGTCGTCCTGCTCCTCGGCCTGGACGATGCGCGCGACCGTGCCCACATCCGCACGCTCGTCGTCGCCGCCCACCTCGTGTCCGCGGGTGATGAGGGTGACACCGAACTCCCGATCACCGGCGAGCACGTCCGCCATCAACGCCCGGTACCGCGGCTCGAAGACGTGCAACGGCAGGACCATGTGGGGGAACAGCACGGTCCCGAGCGGGAACATCGGCAGCTGCTGCACGTACCCTCCGGGCGGTCGCTGCGGGGGCGGACGCTCGGCTCGGTGGCCGTGGCGTGCGGTGGCGAGCTTGCCACCTCGGTGCAGCGTCAGGCGTCGTTCGTGGCCCACCTGCCGATCGGGTCGGTCGACCGGTCGTGGTCGCCCGACCGCCACCCTGCTACGAACGTGCCGTGGAAACGCTCGAGCCCGCCGCTGTCGACCGTGCGCTGGCCACCTTGGACGGGTGGCAGCGGGACGGGGACACCCTGGTGCGCGAGCTGCGCTTCGACGGGTTCCGCGACGCGATCGCGTTCATCAACCGGGTCGCCGACCTCGCGGACGCCGCGGACCACCACCCGGAGCTCACCAACGTGTACGCACGCGTCGTCGTGCGGTTGACGACCCACGACGCCGGGGGCATCACGTCGAAGGACGTCGACCTGGCACGGGCCGTCGACGAGGTCGTCGCCCCCTGACGGCCGGCCTCCAGTCGTCACCTCGCGCCGAACTAGGGTCCCGCCGGCCGCGTCCTGGCCGGGCGCGCTGCGGGCGAGCAACGAGGAGCTGACCGTGCAGGTTCGGGTCGACGGCAAGGTGGCCCTCGTGACCGGGGCCAGCCGGGGGATCGGCGAAGCGATCGTTCGGGAGCTGCTCGGTGCGGGGGCCGAGGGGGTGATCATCACCGGCCGCCGCGGCGAGACCCTCGAGCCGCTCGCCGCCGAGCTCGGCGACCGGGTGGTCCCGGTCGTGGGCAACGTGACCGACGAGGCCCACGCCGCCGAGGCGGTCGCACGGGCCGTCGACACCTTCGGTTCGTGCGACCTGCTCGTCAACAACGCCGGTACGAACCCCGCGGCGGGCTCGTTGACCGACGTCGACCTGGGCGCGGTGGACAAGACCTGGGAGGTCAACCTGCGTGCTCCGCTGCTGTGGGCTCGTCAGGCCTGGCAGGCGTCGATGCGCGAGCGCGGGGGCGCGATCGTGTCGATCGGGTCGGTCGGCGGGCTGCAGCCGAGCCCGGCCATCGGGGCCTACAACGTCTCGAAGGCCGCCGTGCACCACCTCACCCGGCAGCTTGCGCACGAGTTGGCGCCGGGCGTCCGGGTCAACGCCGTCGCGGCCGCCATCGTGCGTACGAAGCTGTCCGAGATGCTGTGGAGCTGGGACGAGGAGGCGGTGGCGCGCGCCCACCCGCTGCAGCGGCTCGGCACGCCCGAGGACGTCGCGCGGTCGGCGGTGTTCCTGCTCTCGGACGCCGCGGCCTGGATCACGGGGGTGATCCTGCCGGTCGACGGTGGTGTGACGGGCGCAGCGTCCGGTGTCCGGATCGGTTGAGCCCGTCCCCGCCGCGGCGTGGGGTCACCGCGACGAGGTGTGCTCGTCGGGGAGGACGACGTCGAGGTCCTGTGGCGTCGGGACCTCGAGGCACCCGCCGCCCGCTCCGACCGCCTCCAGACCGGCCAGATCACCCGGTCCGAACCGGACCGGGCCCGCACCGGGGTAGGTGTGCATCAGCTCATCCGGATCGTCGACGTGCCCGAGCCCGAGCACGTGCGCGAGCTCGTGCAGGATCGTGGCCCCCCACGAGGTCGCGCGATCGGCGGCGCCGGGCTGGAGGTCCTCGCGCTCGGGGTTCAGCACCACCTGTGCGGTCACGTAGACGCGTGCGTCGGCGGGACCGACGGCGATGGGCACGGCGACCCCACGATCGACGTCGCGGAGGGGGAGCCCGCCATCGCCCGGGGGGCGCCACCCGATCAGCACGGGGGCCCACCGGCGGGCCCCGTCGGTGTCGGCGGTGACCGTCGAACGCGCGGCGTCGGGGACCTCGTCGGTCGTCCCGGTCACGGACAGCTCGAGCCCCGTCGCCTCGCGCAGCGTGGCCACCGCAGCCTCGACGTCAGCGGTGAACGCAGGCCCGCCGTACCCGAGCGGGCTGCCGATGTCGGAGACGACGATCTCGATCGGGGAGCACGGGTCCCAGCGGACGGGTGTGCCGTCCGCGTTGCGCGCCCAGACCGTGAACCCCTCGTCGGACGCGCCGACGGCGACCTCGGGGGTGTCGGCCGGAGTGCCGCCGCGCACGGCGACGAGCAGCGCGATGGCGACCCCGGCACCGACCACCAGGGCGGCGACCACGACGAGGACGACCGCGCCCCACCCGGCCCCGTGCCGGGGAGCCTGCCCGTCCGACGGCGTGGTCAGACCCGCTCGCCGCTGTCGAACGGTGCGCCGGGCGTGCCACGGCGCTGGAGCGCCGACGGCGCGAGCACGTCGTGGCCGTCGAGGGCGCGACGGAACAGCGCGAGATCACGGTCGAGGTACTCGATCAGCGACACGACCATGGTCTTCTCGTAGAAGACGAACGCGCCCGCGGTCAGCGCCGCGTCCTCCTCGCGCTCGGCCGACAGGGCGGTCAGGATCGCCACGAGCGACCCAGGGGACCGGGCCAGGATGGGCGCGATGAGGTCGACGCCCCACTCCGGGCCCAGCATCAGATCGAGGAGCACGACGTCGGGCTCGTGCTCGGCGACGGCGGCGAGCGCCTCCTCGCCGTTGCCGGCCTGGGCCACGACCTCGTACCGGTCCGAGCGGCGCAACGTGAGCTCGAGGATGCGTCGGATGCCGGGCTCGTCGTCCACGATCACCACGCGTGCCGGTGCCTCGTCAGCTGCGGTCACGCTCGCCCTCGCTCGACTGGCCGGATCGGTCGCCGAGCGTCCACGTCCCCCCACACTCGGTGTCTGGTCAGTGTACGGGCGATGGCTCGGGACACTTCGGTCAGTCGAGCTTGCATCATCGCGTGCGAGGCGGGGGGCTCAGGGGGTCGCGGCCACGGGCAGGCTCAGGGTGAAACGGCTGCCCTCGCCAGGTCGGCTGTCGGCGTGCAGCGAGCCGCCCATCGCCTCGGCCAGGGCACGGCTGATGAACAGGCCGAGGCCCGTCCCCGCGGCTCGGCTCGAGACCCCGCCACGGGCGAACCTGCCGAAGACGTGCTCGAGGTCGGTCTCGCTGAGCCCCTCGCCGTGGTCGACGATGGAGATCTGGACGCAGCCCGCCTCCACGTCGTGCTCGACGTCGATCGACGGATCCCGCGCGTACTTGTAGGCGTTGCCGAGCAGGTTGGCGAGGATCTGCTCGACCCGTCCAGGGTCGGCGTCGACCGGTGGCACGTGCTCGGGGGTGTGGACCTCGATCGGCCCGCGATCGGCGAACAGTTCCGCCGCAGCGTCGATGACGCCCAGCAGGTCGACGGTACGGGTCGCGACCTCGAGCGGCCGCTGCGCGTCCAGCCGTGCCAGGTCGAGGAACTGTTGCACCAGCCGCTGCAGGGTCCCGACGGCGCTGCGCATCAGCGGCAGCGTGGCCGCGAGGTCGGTGGTGCGCGCGTCGGGTCCGAGGAGGTCGACCGCACCGAGGAGCATCGACAGGGGCGTCTGCATGTCGTGGCTGAGGTAGGCGAGGAACTCCTGCTTGGCCTCGGCCACGGCGACCTGTCGCAGCGCCTCCTCCCGTTCCCGCTGACGGAAGGCCAGGTCCTCGAGGAGGATGTTGAGCGCCGCGCCGATCAGCGCGAGCGGTTCCTCCCGGCGGGTCGGGTCGGCCTCGATGCGCACGTCGCGACCGACGGATGCGCGCGCGAGCGCCTCGAGGATGTCGTCGACCTCGGGGACCCCGTCCTGCGCTCGGACCACCTCCTGCGGCTGGCCATCGCTCACGCGCGTTGCCCGGCGAGGTACAGGCGCGCCTCCTCCTCGGTGGCGAACACCTCGCCGGTGACGCCGGTGCCCTTGCGGAACATGGTGACGATCAGATCGATCTCGGGGTTGGCGTTGAACCAGGCGAGGACCGCGTGGTCGCGGTGGTCGACGAAGAAGTCCGCCCACCGCTGGCGCCAGGCGGCGTCGATCGAGGCGATCTGGGTGCAGTCGACCAGCAGCTCGAAGGGCTCGCGGCCCGTGCCCACCCACCGTTCGAGGTCGCCGGTCAGCTGCTCGGCCTCGCAGCCCCCTGCTGCGCCGGCCTCGTCCACGAACCGGAGCACGCCGCGGCGCGCCTTGTGATCCCACGTGAGCTCGGCAGCCCCGAGCCTGGAGACCTCGGCCATCGTGTTCCTCCACCGACGGCGGGTCCACTGGACCCGTGGGAGCGGGTGCACCCACGGCCGGTCCACGCCGAGCGGGACGGACGCTAACCGCTCGCGGCGCCGTCAGCCCTAGGGTGCCCGCTGGTGTCCAGTCGGACTGGGCGGGGCGGATCCGGATCGAAGGATGTGCGGTGGAGCTGGCGTGGCAGGCGCTCGGCGACGTGCAGCTGCCCCTCCTCTCCTTCGGTGCCGAGGACGGCCGCCCCGTGCTGCTCCTCCCGGGCCTGACCGATGGCCTCGCACCGATCACGGACCCGAACGCCCGGGCCCAGATGGTCGATCCGCCCCCGGATCTGCTCGCCCGTCACCGGGTCCACGTGATCTCGCACCGGTTCCCGGCGTCCGGGCCGGTGACCACCCGCACGCTGGCGCTGGACGCAGCCAACCTCCTGGAGCGCCTCGCGGACCGACCAGCGGTCGTCGTCGGTCACTCGATGGGAGCGATGGTCGCCCAGCACCTCGCGGCGGACCGTCCCGACCTCGTGGACCGCCTCGTGATGTCCTGCACGGTCGGCCGGGCCGACGACGGCTTCCGTGCCGTGCTCGCCCGGTGGGACGTGCTGGTGCGTGCCGAACGGTGGCGTGAGTTCTTCGTCGAGGCCATCGATCGCAGCTACACGGGCAGCGACCGGCTCCGCCGCCGGGTCGCCCAACGGGTGCTGCCGATCGAGCCGCCGGCCCCGGAGCTGCGCGACCGTCACCTCGCGCTGAGCGAGGCGTGCGCCACGCACGACGCGCTCGACCGCCTGCACGAGGTGAGCGCACCGGCGTTGGTCCTGGCGGGCGCGCGCGACGAGGTCACACCCCCTTCGCACGCCCGCGAGCTCGGGGAGGTGTTGCCAGGCGCCACGGTCGAGGTCTGGGACGGCCTCGGCCACGGCCTGCCCGAGCAGGTCCGCGGGCGCTTCGCTCGCCGCCTGCGCCGCTTCCTCGAGGAGACCGACACGTGACCGAGACCGCCGAGCCTCGCCACCGAAGCTGGTGGGGGTGGGGGCACGTCGACCAGCAGCTCGACGACGCCGCGGTCACCGGCCTCGGCGGCCTGCTCGCGGAACGGTTCGGCACCGTGCCGGACCCGCCAGCCGCACCGGTCGACCCGGCGACCGTCCCGTTGCCCACACCGCGCGTCACGCTGCCCCCGTCCCTGACGGGCCTGGCCAGCAGCGACGCCGAGGACCGGTTGCGTCACGGTCACGGCAACGCGTTCCGCGACGTGGTCCGCGCGCTGCACGGCGACGTGCCGACCGTCCCCGACGCGGTGCTGCGCCCGCGGGATGCCGCGGACGTCGAGCGGGTGCTCGACTGGTGCGCGACCGCCGGGGTGGCGTGCGTGCCCTTCGGTGGCGGCACGTCGGTCGTCGGCGGGGTCACCCCACCGCCCGGGCCGACCGTCAGCCTCGACCTCGAACGGCTCGACCGCGTGCTCGACCTCGACGAGGTGTCCGGTGCCGCACGCATCCAGGGCGGGGCCCTCGGACCCGCCATCGAGGACCAGCTGCGCCCGGACGGGTGGACGCTGCGGCACTTCCCCCAGAGCTGGGAGTTCTCCACGCTCGGGGGGTGGATCGTGACCCGTGCCGGCGGCCACTTCGCGACGGGTCCGACCCACATCGACGACCTGACCGAGTCGATCACCGCCGTCACCCCCACCGGGACCTGGTCGTCACGGCGGCTGCCGGCCTCGGGCGCCGGCCCGTCGCCCGACCGGATGTTGCTCGGCAGCGAGGGCACGCTCGGTGTGGTCACCGAGGCGTGGGTCCGCGTCCAACGCCGCCCCACCTCGCGTGCACAGGCGACGTTGGCGTTCCCGTCCGAGAGCGCAGCGCTCGCGGGTGTCCGGGCGCTCGTCCAGGACGGGCTGCGACCCGCCAACTGCCGCCTGCTCGACCCGGTCGAGGCCGCGCTCTCGGGTGCCGGGCCGGTGGACGGCACCGCGACGGTCCTGGTGCTGGCCTTCGAGGCCGTGCAGGCCCCGCTCGAGCCGGAGGTGGAGCGGTCGATGGTGCTGCTCCGCGATCACGGCGGCGAGGTCACCGACGGCCCCACGTTCCGTCGCGGCGACGCCACGGGGACGGCGGAGGGCGGCTCGGGTGCGTGGCGGTCGACCTTCCTGCGTGCGCCGTACCTGCGCGACGGCCTCGCGCGGCTCGGGGCGGTCGTCGAGACCTTCGAGACCGCGGTCACCTGGGATCGCGCCGAGGACCTGATCGCGACGCTGCGCGAGACCGCCCACCGCGCCGCCACCGAGGTGTGCGGGGGTGCGCTGGTGGCCGTGCGGACCACCCACGCCTACGTCGACGGCATCGCCCCGTACGTCACCGTCATCGCGCCCGGCCCGACGGGCCGGTACGCCGCCGGCCCGGGTGCCGACCGGATCGCGCGGGGCCGGGCGGCCGCGGCGGCGTGGGACGAGGTCAAGATCGCCGTCGGCGAGGCGCTGCACGCCGCCGGAGCGACCGCGACCCACCACCACGCCGTCGGCCGCGATCACCGGCCCGTCTACGACCGCCAGCGCCCGCCACCGTTCGCCGTCGCCCTGGCCGCGGCCCGCGACGCCGTGGACCCACGGGGCATCCTCAACCCCGGTGTGCTGCTCGATCCCGCGCCGGGCAGCGTCGGTGCGGCGAGCCTGACCGCCGCACCTGCTCGGTCGGAACGATGATGTCGGGTTCGTCTCGCGCGCGGGCCACGACCTAGGGTCCGTGGACGTGGGAGCTCTCGTCGTGGTCACGGGCGGGTCGGCCGGTATCGGTCGGGCCCTCCTCGCCCACGCGCCCGAGGGCTCGCAGCGGGTCGACGTGAGCCGCAGCGGGTCCGATCTGGCCGAGGTGGACCACCTCTCCGCCGACCTCGCGGACCCGGCCAGCTGGCCGGTGGTGGGGCAGGAGCTGACCCGTCGCATCGCCGCGTTCGAGGGCGATCGGGTGACCGTCGTGCTCAACGCGGGGGTCATCGCGCCCATCGGTCCCGCCGACGGTGTGGACACCGCGGCCTACACCCGCAGCGTCCTGCTGAACGGTGCGGCACCTCAGGTGCTCGGCGCCTCCGTCCTCGCAGCCCTGGTCGAGCACCCCGCGGCGCGGCGTGAGCTGGTGCTGATCTCCTCCGGTGCCGCGCGCACGCCCTACCCCGGGTGGTCGGCCTACTGCGCGGCCAAGGCCGCCACCGACCACTGGACCCGGACGGTGGCCGCCGAGCAGGCCGAGCGGGACCGCCCGGTGCGCGTGGTGTCGATCGCACCGGGGGTGGTCGCCACCGGCATGCAGGCCACGATCAGGGCAACCGACCCCACCGACTTCCCTCGCGTCGAACGCTTCCGGGCGCTGCACGCCGAGGGTGACCTGGCCGATCCGGACGACGTCGCCGCGCGCCTGTGGCGCCACCTGGATGGTGCGCAGCTCGACCCGGTCACCGACCTGCGCGACGCCTGACGCCGCCGCACCCACCCGCGAGGAGCTGCCCGTGTCCGGTCCCCTGTCCGGTGTCCGCGTCGTCGAGATGTCGGCGCTCGGCCCCGCGCCCTACGGCGTGATGCTGCTCGCCGACCTCGGTGCGGACGTAGTCCGCATCGATCGGGCCTCCGGCGGGCAGGTCCAGGTCGGGTTCGAAGCCACGATGGTCGGCCTGTCCCGCAACCGCCGCTCGATCGCGGTCGACCTCAAGACCGAGGCCGGTACCGATGTGGTCCTGCGTCTGATCGACGAGGCGGACGTCGTGGTCGAAGGCTGGCGGCCCGGGGTCGCCGAGCGGCTCGGCCTCGGGCCGGACGACCTGCTCGCGCGGAACCCGCGGCTGGTCTACGCCCGCGCGACGGGGTGGGGGCAGGACGGGCCGCTGGCTCCCACCGCCGGTCACGACATCGGGTACGCGGCGCTCGCAGGGACGCTGCACACGGTCGGCCGTGCGGGTGAGCCGCCTCCGCCACCGGTCAACTACCTGGCGGACTTCGGCGGCGGTGGGACCTTCCTCGCCATCGGGGTGCTGGCTGCGCTGGTCGAGCGTGATCGGTCGGGGGAGGGGCAGGTCGTCGACACCGCGATGGTCGACGGAGCCGCCTCGCAGACCGCCTTCGTCCACGGGTTGCTGGCGATGGGAGGCTGGACCGACGAGCGCGAGGCGAACCTGCTCGACGGGGCGGCGCCGTTCTACGACACCTACACGTGTGCGGACGGTCGTTTCCTGGCGGTCGGCGCCATCGAACCGCAGTTCTTCGCCGCGCTGTGCGAGGGCCTCGGCGTCGACCCGGCGGACTTCCCCCAGCAGGACCGCGCGTCGTGGCCGGACCAGAAGGGGCGCATCGCGGCGATCATCGCCACCCGCACACGGGACGAGTGGGCCGAGGTCTTCGACGGCACCGACGCGTGCGTGGCCCCGGTGCTGTCCTTGACCGAGGCGCCGGAGCACCCGCACAACGTGGCTCGTGAGGCGTTCGTGGAGGTGGCGGGCAGCCCGCAGCCGGCTCCGGCGCCGCGGTTCTCACGCACCCCCGGGGCCGTCCGCGTGCCCGCGCCCCGGCACGGTGCCGACACCGACGCGGTCCTGACCGAGCTCGGCCTGGACGCCGAGGCGATCGCCGAGCTGCGGTCGACCGGCGCCGTGGCGGGCTGACACGACCACGGGGCGCCCTCCGGCGCCCGTGCCCGTCACGACCTCGGTCGTCGCCTCAGCCGTCGGTCGCCTCACCGTCGTCGGGCGCCGCCGTGCCGTCGTCGTCGGTCCCGTCGTCGTCGTCGGCGTCGTCGTCGTCGGTGCCGTCGTCGTCGGTGCCGTCGTCGGCGGTGCCGTCGTCGGTCGGGTCGGTCGGGGTCGGCGTCGGGAGGGGGGCCGGTTCCGGTTCCTCGGTCTCGGTCGGTTCCGGTTCCGGTTCCGGCTCGGGGTCGGTCTCGACGCAGGGCCGGCCGTCCTCGTCGGTGATGTCGCTGAGCACCTGCGGCATCGGGTCGGCGTCCGCGCTCGGCGGATCGGCGAAGGCGAACCCGTCGGGGCACTCCGGCTCCGGCTCGGGTGCCTCCTCGACGCAGGGACGGCCCTCGTCGTCGCGGATGTCGGTCAGCACGTCGGGGAAGAACCCGTCCTCGTCGGCCTCGGTCGGCGGCTCGGCGAACCGGTAGCCGTCCGGGCAGCTCGCCGCCTCCTCGGGCTGGCCGCCCTCGAGACCGGACAGGTCGGGTGCGACGAAGTCCTCGACTTCGAGCCCTTCGACGGCGCGGGCCATGTAGGCGCCCCACAGCGGCGCTGCGAGACCCCCACCGGTCGCGTCGCCCTCGATCTCGCTGTTGTCGAGGTTGCCGAGCCACACCGAGGTCGACAGCTGAGGGACGTACCCGACGAACCACGCGTCCCGAGAGGCCTGGGTGGTGCCGGTCTTGCCGGCGGCCGGCCGTCCGATGTCCGCGGCACGACCGCTGCCGGAGGTGATCACGCCCCGCAGGCCGGCGGTCACCACGCGGGCCACGTTGAGGTCGACCTCCTGGTCCTCCTCGATGCGCTGCTGCCAGACCACGTTGCCGTCGGCATCCTCCACACGGCTCACCAGGTGGGGCGTGACGCGCAGCCCCTCGGCGGCGTAGGTGCCGAACGCGGATGCCATCTCGAGCGGGGTGAACTCGTTGACACCCAGGGTGAGCGTGGCGTTGGTACCCATCGTCTGCCCGTCGGGACGCAGTGCCGCGTCCGTCGGGTAGATCTCCTCGCGCTTCTCGGTGGGCAGACCCGCACGCGCGGCGGCCTCGATGACGCGCTCGCGGCCCGCCTCCTCCTGCATCTGGTAGTAGACGGTGTTCGTCGAGGATGCGGTCGCCTGGTAGACGGTCTGCTCGCCGAACGAGCTGTCGCCGAAGTTGCGGATGGACCGACCCTCGGGGTCGCCCTCGATCTCGATCGTCGCGGGGGCGGGGAAGCGCGTCTCGGGGGAGTTGCCCGCCTCGGTGAACGCCTGGAGGGAGAAGGCTTTGAAGGTGGAGCCGGGCTGGCGCGGGCTGACGAGGGCGGTATTGAGGCTCTGCTGGCGGGCGTCCGGCCCACCGACCAGGGCCCGCACGCCACCGGTCCTCGGGTCGACCGTCACGATCGCGCCCGAGTCGGTCGGCCCCTCGGCGATGGCGCGGGTCAGCTCCTCCTGGGCTGCCTCCTGCATGCGCGGGTCGAGCTCGGTGTGGACCCGAAGGCCCCGGTACAACTCGCCGCCCTGGAACTCGGGTCGGGCGGTCAGGACCCGGCGGACCGCGTCGAGGTAGTACGCGTTCGGACCGAGGTCGATCGCCGCGCGGTCGATGACGTCGGGCATCCCGGCGTCGACCAGCTCGTCGTGCGTCGCCTGATCGAGCCAACCCTGTTCGAGCATGCCGCCCAGGGCGAACCGGCGGCGTTGGTCGGCCCGCTCGGGGTTCTCGCCGGGATCCCACGCCTCGGGTGCGGCGATGATGCCGGCCAACAGCGCCGACTGGTTGACGTCGAGCTCGTCGACGGTGGTGCCGAAGAAGACCTGCGCTGCCGACTGGATGCCGATGGCGCCGCGGCCCCAGTAGATCGAGTTCATGTAGAACCCGAGGATCTCGTCCTTCTCGTAGGCGCGTTCGAGCTTGATCGCCAGCGCCGCCTCCTGGACCTTGCGGGTGTAGGTCTGCTCGGGGGTCAGCGCGACGTTCTTGATGTACTGCTGGGTGATCGTCGAGCCGCCCTGCTGGACGCCGCCGCCGCGCACGTTGGTGAACAGCGCCCGGGCGATGCCGGTCGCCGAGATCCCGCCGTGGTCGTAGAAGCCGCGGTCCTCGGCAGCCATGACGGCCTGGCGGGTGTGCTCGGGGATCTCGGTGAAGTCGACGATCTCCTGGTTGGCCTCGGCGGACAGGCCGCCGACCTCCTCGCCCTCGGCGTCGTACACGGTCGACGCGATGGCGGCGATGTCCTCCGGCAGCGGGACCGACGAGAACACCACGAAGAACAGCAGCAGCCCGACGGCGCCGAGCGCGATCGCGGGGAACACCAGCAGCGCGACCCACCACCGCTTCCACCAGGGACGCTGGGCGGCGCTCGTCGCGCCCTTCGCGCCCTTCGCGGTCTTCGCGGAGCGAGCAGCCATCTTCGAACCTCGAACGGTCGGGGAGCCACGTGCCGTCGGTGCGGCCGTGCGACGGAGAGAACGAGCGACCTCACGCGCAGGCACGCGCGGGGCGGACCGACGAACGGTACCGAAGGCGGACGCCCGCTCTGCGCGAGCGGGCGTCCGTCGGTCCGCGAGGAACCCGGGTCAGGTCAGAAGGCCGCCTCCGGCACGTCCATGACCCAGCCGTCCTCGTCGGCGGCGCGCTGCCGGCGGAAGGCGGCCTTCGGCAGCGAGTACTGCGAGAACCAGCGGGCGGAGGCGACCTTGCCGGTGTAGAAGTCCGCATCCGCACCGGTCGCACCGCCGTCGAGGGCGGCCTGCGCCACCTCGGCCTGACGCAGCAGCAGCCAGCCGATGATCGTCTCGGCGAGGGAGTGCAGGAACTCGGTGCTCTGCAGCCCGGTCTTGTAGATCTCGGTGCGCGAGCTCTCGTCCATCGAGGCCATCGCGTGCTGGATGAGCACCCCGAGGTGGCCCTGGGTGTCGTCGAGCGCCTGACCGAGGCGCTCGCGCTCGGCGGCGAACGGGTCGCCGTCCCCGCCGGCCTTGACCAGCTCACGGATCTGGTCGGCGACCCAGGTCAGGGTCGCGCCCTGGTCCCGGATGATCTTGCGGAACAGCAGGTCGAGCGCCTGGATCGCGGTCGTGCCCTCGTAGAGGGTGTCGATCTTGGCGTCGCGGATGTACTGCTCGACCGGGTAGTCCTGGGTGAACCCCGACCCTCCGAAGGTCTGCAGGGACAGCGCGAGCAGCTCGTAGGCCTTCTCGGAGCAGTAGCCCTTCACCAGCGGCAGCAGCAGGTCCTCGCGAGCGATCCAGGCCGTGTGGGCGTCCTCGTCGTCGGTGGTGAGGCCGGCCTGGTCCTGGACCCAGCCGGTGAACATCACCAGGGCCCGCATGCCCTCGGCGTGGGCCTTCTGCTCCATCAGCATCCGGCGCACGTCCGGGTGCTTGATGATCTCGACCTTCGGTGCGGTCTTGTCCGCCATCTGGGTCATGTCCGCACCCTGCTGGCGGATCTTGGCGTAGTCGAGGGCGTTGAGGTAGCCGGTCGACAGCGTCGCCATCGCCTTGGTGCCCACCATCATCCGGGCGTACTCGATCACCAGGAACATCTGGCGGATCCCGTCGTGCACGTCACCGACGAGGTAGCCGACGCACGGGGTGCCGTCCTGGCCGAGGGAGAGCTCGCAGGTGGCCGACCCCTTGATCCCCATCTTCTTCTCGATGTTGCTGACCCGGACCCCGTTGCGCTCACCGAGCGAGCCGTCCGCGCCGACGTGCAGCTTCGGGACGATGAACAGCGACAGGCCCTTGGTCCCCGGCGCGGCGCCTTCGGGGCGTGCCAGGACCAGGTGGACGGTGTTGGGGTGGGTCTGGGCATCCGCCGAGGTGATGAAGCGCTTGACGCCCTCGAGGTGGTAGATCGCCCCGAGGTCGTCCTCGCCCGCGTCCTCGACGTGGATCGCCCTCGTGGTGCCGGCGCCGACGTCGGACCCGGCGTCGGGCTCGGTCAGCACCATGGTGCCACCCCAGCACTCCTCGATCATCGGCCGGGCGAAGCGCTGCTTCTGGCCCTCGGTGCCGATCTGGTCGACGATCGAGGCCATCAGCGCGCCGATCGGCCACAGCATCGCGGTGGCGTGACTGCCGGACAGCAGCTCGGAGCCGGCCCACCGGATCGTCGGGGGCGCCCCGTAGCCGCCGAGGTGGGTGGGCAGCGGCATCAGGTGCCAGCCGGCCTCGTAGAAGGCCTTCAGTGCCTGGTCGAGCTCCTCGGGGATGGTGATGTCGCCCTCGGGGGACAGCGCGAGGGGCGTGCGGTCAGCGGGCACGAACGAGTCCGCCCAGATCGACTCGCTCGCGAACCGTTCGAGTTCGCTGAGCAGCATGCGGGCCTGGTCCTCGTCGACGGCCTCGTAGGCGCCCGTGCCGAAGTACTCGCCGGCACCGAGGACCTCGTAGAGGTTGAACTCGATGTCGCGGAGGTTGGACTTGTAGTGGCTCACGCTTCGTCTCCCGGGTCGCGGAGGGTCCGGCAGGGGCGGCAGGTGCCGGACGGGCTGGCTCAGATGTGGAGCGTCTGCTACATCTTGGAGTGTTCGCTCCAGTTCTGCAAGCCCGGTCGACCGGGAGGGAGGAGGCGAGGTGGCGCGGTACCGCGTAGGGCTCGAGACGCGCGAGCGGATCCTCGCCGCGACCCGACGGGTCGTGAACGAGGTGGGCATCGAGGGGGTGACCCTCAAGGCGATCACCGATCAGGCCTCGGTGGGGGCGGGCAGCTTCTACAACCTGTTCCGCTCCAAGGAGGACGCCGTCCTCGAGGTGGTCCGTCAGGCGATCGAGTCGGTCGACCCGGACCCGGAGGGGGCGGGGACCGATTCGCTCGATGACCTCGTCGATGCCTTCGTGACCTTCTTCACCGATTCACGCCCGATCGCGCGCATCTACCTGCAGCTCGCGCTGGCGCGGGGGCTGACCGACCGGCACGTCGCCGAGCGGGTCAACCGGTCGCACCGACGGCGGGTCGAGCGGTTCGCGGACGCCTGGATCCGGCACGACCCGACGATCGACGCCACCGAGGCCGAGGTCCGGGCTGAGCTGCTCGTGGGTGGGCTGATGGGTCTCGGCCTGAACGCCCTCGTCGACACCTCCTTCGACATGCGTGCCCACGCGCAGCGGCTGCTGCCCGGTGCGAGGGTGGTCGGCGGGTGAGCTTCCGTGTGCTCGGCGCTGCACGGCGGTAGCGTGTGGCCTGCGTCCGCTGCACGGTGGACGCGGGGGTGTGGTCGGGGGCCGCACAGCACGAGAGGTCCAGGGGTGGGTCTGAGGCGTACAGGAGCCCCGCGGGGCGGTCGAGCGACGAGGCTGGTCGCCAGTTCGCTCGCGGTGATGCTCGGTCTGACCGCGTGCACCGCTGACGGGGATGAGGACCAGGCTGCCGACGAGTTGCCAGTCGAGGTCGAGGGCGAGGTCCTCGACCGTCGTGAGCCCGACGCGGCCGAGGAGCCCGACGTGGACGGCGAGGAGGACACCGACGACGACGGGCCCGGCGACGACGGGCCCGGCGACGAGGACGGCACCGCCGAGACGGACGACCCGGACGCGGCCGACGAGGCCGCACCACCGACGAGCCCGGCGCCGACGAGCCCGGCGCCGACGAGCCCGGCGCCGACGAGCCCCACGCCGACGAGCCCCACGCCGACCCAGCCAGCCCCGGCCGAACCGGCACCCACGCCGGCACCCATGGTGCTCGCTGCCGGGCCCGCACGATCGACCGGGCCGGTGCTCGACAGCGACGGCGTCGAGTGGACCGTGACCTCCTCGACCAGCGTCGAGCGTGGCGTGGACCCGCCGGCCCTCACCGTGGCGACCCACCCCGGCGACGACGCCCCGCGTCGTCAGGTGGCGTGCGCCGCCGCGCTGGAGGCACCGTCCGACCGCGGTCTCGTCGCCCGCGGGACCCTGACGGTGTCGCTGCACGTCGTGGGAACCGACGGCGCGGTCCAGGTGCTCACGCGGCAACGCATCGAACTGGACGTGACCCTGGAGCCTGGCCGCCGGCTCGACCTGGCAGCGTCGCAGGGGCGCACCTTCGACGTCGCGGACGTCCGCCAGGTCACCTGTGTGGCCGAGCTGAACGGCTGACCGCCAGGTCGGTCACCGCGCCGGTGGCCGGCTAGCCTCCGCTTCCGTGGACGACCCGAGCCATCCGCCCCCCGTACCGCAGCGCCGCCCGTGAGCGGTCCGCTCGGGCTGGCGCTCGTCGCGCTCCTGATCGCTGGCAACGGCCTGTTCGTCGCCGCCGAGTTCGCGCTGGTGTCCGTGCGCCGGGCCCAGGTCGAGGACCTCGCCGGCGGGGGCGACCGCCGGGCCCGGATCGTGCTGCGTGAGCTGAGTCAGCTGTCGTACACCCTGTCGGCCGCGCAGTTCGGCATCACGGCCACCTCGCTGCTGCTGGGGTTCATCGCCGAACGGGCGCTCGGCGAGACGATCATCCAGCCGGTGCTCGATCTCGTCGGGTTGCCGGAGGGGGCACGGCTCGGCGTCGCCGTCGCCCTCGCCTTCCTGCTGTCGACGATCACCCAGATGGTGGTCGGCGAGCTGTTCCCCAAGAACCTCGCGATCTCGCGTCCCCTCGGTGTGGCCCTCGTGGTGACGCCGCTGACCCGGACCTTCGGGCTCCTGCTCCGCCCGATCATCGTGGTGTTCGACGGTGCGGCGCAGTGGCTCACCCGGCACCTGTTCCGGGTCGAGGTCACCACCGAGCTCGAGGGCGGGCACTCCCTCGACGAGCTCGCGCGGATCATCGCCGCCTCGGGACGTGAGGGCGCGCTGACCGAGGAGCAGACCCGGTTGCTCCGGCGGGCGGTCGAGCTCGGCGACTCGCGCGCTGGTGAGGTGATGGTCCCGCGGCCCGACGTGGTGTGGCTCGCTGAGGACCAGACCCTCGCCGATCTTCGCGTCGCCGCCGCAGCGACGGGCCACAGCCGGTTCCCGGTCCGCGGTGCGAGCGAGGACGAGGTCCGCGGCACGGTGCACGTCAAGGACCTGCTGCTGGTGGCCACCGACGCCCACGCCGCGACGTCGGTGACCGAGCTGCTGCAGCCGCCCCTCGTGGTGCCCGAGAGCCAGCCGCTGCGCAGCCTGCTCAGCGCCTTCCGCCACGCGCAGCGCACGTTCGCGGTCGTGGTCGACGAGTTCGGCGGCACAGCCGGCATCGTCACCGTCGAGGACGTGCTCGAGGTGCTCGTCGGCGACATCGAGGACGAGTTCGACGCGTCCGAGGCGACGGTGCGCCGCCTCGGTGCGGACCGTCACGTGGTGCGCGGATCGCTGCGCACCGAACGGCTCGAGGAGTTGCTCGGCGTCGAGGTCCCCGACGGCGCGTACGAGACGGTGGCCGGGTTCGTGCTCGACCGCCTCGGCCACATCCCCGAGCCGGGCGAGGTGGTGGCGACCGACGAGTTCGACCTGGAGGTGACCGGGGTCGAGGGCGTGCGCATCACCGAGCTGACGGTGACCGACCGCCGCACGACGCCACGCGACGGGGAGGTGGGATCGTGACCCTGCCGCCCACCGTCCTCGCCGTGGCCGCCGATGCCGCCGCCGGCAGCTTCAGCTGGCCGGCGATCGCCCTCGGTGTGGCCCTGTTGGTGCTCAACGGCGGCTTCGTCGCGGTCGAGATCGCGCTGCTCGCGGCGCGCCGCACGCGCGTCGAGGAAGCGGCGGAGGCGGGCGACCCACGGGCCGCCCGGTCGCTCGCGAGCCTGACCGAGCTGTCGGTGACCTTCTCGGGGGCGCAGCTCGGCATCACGATGTGTTCGCTCGGCCTCGGAGCGGTGGCCGAACCCGCCGTCGCGTCGCTGTTCGCCGGCTGGCTCGGTGGGACCCCGCTCCCGGTCGGGGCGGTCCCCATCGTCGCGGTGGTGCTCGCGCTGTCCCTCGTGGTGTTCCTCCACATGGTCGTCGGCGAGATGGCTCCCAAGAACCTGGCGCTCGCCCGGGCCGAGCCGGTGGCGTTCGCGCTCGCCCGTCCGTTCTCGATCTTCGTGGCCGTGCTGCGTCCCCTGATCGTCCTGCTCAACGGCCTGGCGAACCTGCTGGTCCGGGCCGTCCGGGTCGAGCCCGTCGACGAGCACAAGTTGGTGCACACCGCCGAGGAGCTGCTGTTCGTCGTGACCGAATCCGGCGAGAGCGGGACCATCGAGCCCCACGATGCCCGTGTGCTGACGGCGGCACTCCGGCTCGCCGAGATCGACGCCGAGTCGGCCATGACGGCCCGCGTCGACCTGGTCACGGTCCCCGACGACGCCACGGTGGAACAGCTCCTGGCCGTGGCCGCGGAGACCGGACACACCCGGCTGCCGGTCTTCCACGAGGACGTCGACCACGTGGTCGGGATCGTGCACGTCAAGGACCTGCTCGTCGGCGAGGTGGGCGACCCCTCGACCACCCTGGCAGCCGACGTGCTGCGGCCGGTCCCCGCCGTCCCCGAGTCCCGGGATCTCGAGTCGCTCCTGCGCGAGATGCTCGAGCAACGCTCGCACGCCGCGTTGGTCATCGACGAGTACGGCGGCACGGCCGGCCTCGTGACGCTCGAGGACGTGCTCGAGGAGCTCGTCGGCGAGATCGACGACGAGTTCGACGACACCCGCCACGGCACGACCGAGGCCGAGCTGGTGTGGATCGTGCCGGGGATGCTGCGCCGCGACGAGCTCGAGCGCATGACGGGCCTCGACCTCGCGGGCGGCGAGGCCGAGACGGTCTCCGGGTGGGTGACCGAGCGGATCGGTCGGCTGCTCGAGGTGGGGGACCGCTGGACGACCGCCGACGGGTGGCTGCTCACCGTGCTCGGTCTGGATGGCCGCCGCGCCGACCGCATCGAGGTGCGCAGTCCCGAGGCGCCGGCGGGGACGACCGCGGAGACCGGTGTGCCGCGCGGCGACGGGCCGGCCTAGCCCACCGGCTCACCTAGCGGTCGAGCCGGTCCTCGTCGAAGTCACGGCACACCCACGCGGCGTCGACGAGGGAGCGCTGCGCCGGGTGCCAGCAGTACGCGAGCTCGTGGCCCGGGTTGAGGAAGAACCGGCAGCGGCCGCACGAGCGGTCCGGATCGTCGCTGCGGGCGAGCAACGTCTCGCCGAGCCGTTGCTGGGCGGCGACGGCCAGCTGCACGTCGATCTCGGCCGGGTCGGCCGGTCCCTCGAGCTCCACGAGCCGCCCTCCGACGTCCGGTCGCGGCAGCGTAGGCCGGCACCGGGCGGCCACTACGGTTCGGGGTCCGCGACCGGAGCGCGCCGTGACCGACGAGATGTCCCACCACCCACGTGCCCGCGCGGCCGCAGCGCTCCGACGGCTCGGCCACGCCGTGTCCGGTCACGAAGCGGACGAGGCGCTGCTCGAACGTGTGGCGGCGGCGGCCGACCGGGTGGCCGACGACCTCGAGGCGGCCCCGGCGCGGGTCCGCGACCTCCTGGAACTCAAGCGCCGCATGTTCGACGTGGAGGTCCCCGACGGCGCCCGGATCGTGCACTTCGACGAGTGCTTCGTGTCGGGGCCGTGGAACCCGCTCGGCATCGCCATCGACGTCCACCGCGACGGTGACGAAGCCGTCGCCCGGGTCGAGCTCGGGCCGGCCTTCGAGGGTGCGCCTGGTCGGTCGCACGGCGGCATCGTCGCCGCGATCTTCGACGACGTCCTCGGGTACCTGCTGACGTTCACCCACACACCGGGGTTCACCGGTGAACTGACGGTGCGCTACCTCGCACCGACACCGATCGGGCAACCCCTCGAGTTCCGCTCCCGGGTCGTGCGACGCGAGGGACGCAAGCTGTTCTGCGAGGCCGAAGCCCGGGTGGCCGGACCGGACGGCGACCTGGTCGCCACCTCCCACGCGGTCTTCATCGCCATCGCGGCGGAGCGGATGCGCGCCTGAGTCGGCGCCACCCGCACACCGGAGGCCCGCCGGATCCGGCGGGCCTCCGGGGGCGGTGCGAGCACGGTCAGCTGCGCGGCAGCGGGTCGACCTCGCGGTGCGCGATGTACGGCGGGCGTGGTGCCGCCGCGGCGAACGGCGCCTGCAGCGCGTTGCTCACCGCGTTGTAGACGAAGAACGCGTTGCTGCGGGCGAACGGGGTGATGTTCCCGTTGGAGCCGTGCATGATGTTGCTGTCGAAGAACACCACCGATCCGGCCAGGCCCTTGGGTGCGACGATGCCGAAGTCGGCCGCCAGCTGGGACAGGCTGTCCTCGTCGGGGGTGCCAGCCTCCTGCTTCTGCAACGATGAGCGGTAGTTGTCCTCCGGCGTCTCGCCGACGCAGGCCACGAAGCGTCGGTGCGAACCCGGCATCACCATCAGTGGGCCGTTGTGCTCGGTGTTGTCGGTCAGCGCGATCGACGCCGAGATGGCCCGCGGGGTCGGCATCCCATCCTCGCTGTGCCAGGTCTCGAAGTCGGAGTGCCAGTAGAACTCCTTGCCCCGGAACCCGGGCTTGAAGTTCACCCTGGTCTGGTGCAGGTAGACGTCCTCGCCGTGCAGTTGCCGGGTCACATCGGCCAGGCGGGCGTCACGGGCCATCTCGAGGAACAGGTCGCTGACGGTGTGGATCTCGAAGATCGAGCGCACCTCATCGGTCCCACGCTCGGTGATGACCCGCTCCTGGCGCTTGAGATCCTCGTCGGCCGACAGGCGGTGCAGCTCGGCGAGGAAGCGGTCGGTCTCCTGCTTGCTGAACACGTCCTCGAGGAAGAGGAAGCCGTCGCGCTCGAAGCTGTCGACCTGCTCGACGCTCAGGGGCCCGGCGCCGGGCTCGCGTGCCGAGGCGGCCACGACGGGGTCGTCACGGTCGATGATGCGCGGCTCGGCGACACGGGTGGGGTAGCGGTCGTGGGTGGTGGTCGAAGCCATAGAGCTCGTCACGCTCCTCGTGTCGGGGTCGTGGGTCGTCGGGCCCCATCCTGCGGCAGGTCGGGGCCGGGCGCCAGGGCTCAGGCGTCCGTCAGGAGGGGGTAGGCGCCGTCGGCGTCGTGGGTCTCCTGGCCGGTGACCGGGGGGTCGAAGACGCAGATCATGCGCAGATCGGTGTGCGCCCGCAGGATGTGACGCTCGTTGCCGTCGAGGCAGTACATCGTCCCGTCGGCGATGGCGTACGTCTCGCCGGTCTCGAGGTCCTCGAGCTCGCCGGTGCCGCCGACGCAGTAGACGGCCTCGACGTGGTTGCGGTACCACATCCGCGTCTCGGTCCCGGCGTGCAGCGTGGTGTCGTGGAAGGAGAACGACTGCCCGTCACGGGCGAGCAGGAGGCGGTGGCTCGACCAGGTCTCCGCGTGGGTGACGCGGTCGGTCCCGGCGAGCTCGGACTTCGTACGGACGATCACGGTGGTCTCCGGTGGCGTAGGTCGGGCTGGCAGCTCAGGCCGAGAGGAGGGCCGGCGCGGCGTCCGGCGTGACCTCGTGCTGGGACCGAGCGGCGTCCAGGGCATCGCTGAGGACCGCGAAGGCGTGGGCGAGCTCAGCTTCGCTGATGGTCAGCGGGGGCAGGAGCTTGACGACCTGGTCGTCCGCACCCGCGGTCTCGACCAGGACCTGGCGGGCGAACGCCTCGCGGGCGACGGCCGTGGCCAGCCCCGGTGTGTCGAGCTCGACGCCCTGCATGAAGCCGCGACCGACGACGCGGGCCTCACCGGCCGGCATGCGGTCCGCGAGCCCCTGGAGACCGGTGGTCACCAGCTCGGCCTTGCGGCGCACCTCGGAGGCGAAGGCGCCGTCACGCCAGCGCTCGAGCGCCGCGGTCGCGGTGACGAAGGCCGGGTTGAAGCCGCGGAAGGTGCCGTTGTGCTCGCCCGGCTCCCACACGTCCAGCTCGGGACGCATGAGGGTGACGGCGAAGGGCAGCCCCAGCCCGGACAGCGACTTCGACAGGGTGATGATGTCCGGCACGATCCCGGACGGCTCGAAGCTGAAGAAGGTGCCGGTACGGCCGCACCCGGCCTGGATGTCGTCGACGATGAGCAGGATCCCGTGCTCGCGGCACAGCGCCGAGAGGCGCTGCAGCCACGCGTCGGAGGCGACCCGGAGGCCACCCTCGCCCTGGACGGTCTCGAGGATCACCGCCGCCGGCAGGGCGACGCCCGAACCGGCGTCATCGAGGTAGGCCTCGAGGTAGTCGATGGTGTCGACGCCGGTGCGGAAGTAGTCGTCGAACGGCATGCGGTGGGTGTGCGAGAGCGGCACGTTCGCGCCGCCGCGCTTCATGGAGTCGCCGGTGACCGCGAGGGACCCGAGCGTCATCCCGTGGAAGGCGTTGGTGAAGCACACCACGTTGGTGCGTCCCGTGACCTTGCGGGCCAGCTTCAGGGCGGCCTCGACCGCGTTGGTGCCGGTCGGTCCGGGGAACATCACCCGGTGGTCCATGCCGCGGGGGCGCAGGATGACCTGCTCGAAGGTCTCCAGGAAGCTGCGCTTGGCCGTCGTCGACATGTCGAGGCCGTGCACGATCGTGTCGGTCGACAGGTAGTCGAGGAGCGCGGCCTTGATGTCCGGGTCGTTGTGCCCGTAGTTGAGCGCGCCCGCGCCCGCGAACAGGTCGAGGTAGCGGGTCCCGGCCTCGTCGGTCAGCCAGCTACCCCGCGCTGTGGTGAAGGTGGTGGGCCAGGCACGGCAGTAGCTGCGGACCTCGGACTCGAGGCGGTTGACGGTGTCCACGTGTTCCTCCAGGGAGTGTGGCGGTCAGTGCGGGTCTCGGTGCGACGACGGCGCGTCGCGGTCGCGGTGTCAGCTGGTGGGGATCGGGCCGATGCGGTGCAGGTCCTCGGGCTCCGCGCCGCCGAGGTCGTCCCGGTCGGCCCACCGGGTCACGTTCAGCGGCGCGGACAGGTCCCGGGCGAGCGCCCCGAACAGGCGCTGGGACGCGGTGTTGGTGGGGGTCACCGTCGCCTCGAGGTGGGTCGGTGCCACCTCGGCCACGAGCCAGCGCAGCATCGAGAGGCCGAGCCCTCGGCCGCGGGCGGCGGGTGCGACCCCGACCTGCCAGACGAACAACGTGTCCGGGTGTGTGGGTGGTGCGAGACCGAGGACGAACCCCTCGGGGCCATCGGTGCCCTCGGCGATCACGCTGGTCGCTCCGAAGAAGCGGGCGGCCAGCACGTAGGCGTACGGCGAGTTGACGTCGAGGCCGCCACCGTCCGCGACGAGCGCGTGCAGGTCCGGTCCGTCATCGGCACGGACCGCCCGCAACGTCGAACGCGCGGCCCGATCGGCGGGCGGGATGGCAGCGGCGGTGGACACGAGGAGCTCCTGGTGAGGTGGTGCGAGTCCGACGGGCGCGGTCGACGGCGCGCGAGCGCGCCGGACCAGCAGGCGTGGCAGGTCCCGAGGAGACCGGTGGTCAGGGCCGTCGTGCCGGGCCCGTACATCGCGCGTGCACACCCTCGACCATCGGTCGCTCACTCGGTCGTGACCGGGCGGGGTGGTGACGCGGCGAGATGGCAGCTCCTGGCACGGGCGGACACGCGGGGCGCGAACGGCCAGCATCCCGGCGGTCGAGGTGCCTCCCGGACCCTCGTCCTGCACGGTCCCCCTGCACAGGCGAGGTCGAAGCCCCTGCCGGACCGCCAGATCCGACCGTTCGCGCTGACCGTAACGAGGACCCCGGGGGGGCCCGCAACTCAGGTCACTGTCCGAACGGCCAGGGTGATGTCCTTGCGTTCGGCCGGGAGCGTCGAGGTCGCGTCGGCGCTCATCGGCTGGCTGGCCTCCGGGCGGTCGGGACGCAGCGTCACCTGACGCGGACGTCGAGGTGCGCCTGCCGCCACGTTCCGTCACCTGACATCACGCTGCGTGACAGTGCGGGGGTGGCCGATCCGTGCCACACCGCGCGATCGCACCGCGTCGATGGGAGGCGGTCGCCGATGGGAGGGAGCTCGCGCAATGGAGGATGGATCCTGCACGCCCGCACCGGGACGGACCGCCCGAGACAGACGGCACGCCGCCGTGCCGCGCTCGGTCGCGTGGCTCCTGGCGATCACGCTCGCCGCGACCTGGGCGGTGGTCACACCACCGGTCGCCGATGCCCGACCGGAGCCCGACCCGATCGTCTTCGTCCACGGGTACAGCGGCGGCGAGAGCAACTGGAGCACCATGGTCAAGCGCTTCGAGGCGGCGGGGTGGGACGCCGATCGGCTGGTCGTGTGGCCCTACAACTGGAACCAGCGCAACGTCACCACCGCACGCCAGCTCGCTGACGAGATCGCCCGGGTCCGCGACGTCACCGGCGCCGAGCAGGTGACGCTCATCACCCACTCGATGGGTGGTCTCTCCAGCCGCTACTACCTCTCGCAGCTCGGCGGGACCGAGTTCGTCGGGACGTGGGTGTCGCTCGGTGGCCCCAACCACGGCACCAACTGGGCCTACGGCTGCTGGTCGCCGTCGTGCTTCGACATGCGCCCCGGCTCGGCGCTGCTGGCACAGCTCAACGACGGTCCCGACCCGACGCCGGGACCGACCGAGTACGCGACCTACTGGTCGAGGTGCGACGCGGTCATCTCCCCCTCCGACAGCACGGTGCTCCCGGGCGCGGACAACACCCACGTCGGCTGCGTCGGCCACCTCGAGCTGCTGTGGGACCGGACCACCTTCGACCTGGTGCTCGACCGCGTGCGGTGACCTCGGCGGTCAGCGCAGCGTCGCGGCACCCTCGGGCGAGGTTGCCGAGACGAACGAGGGCGACGGAAGGGCTGGCGGTGGGGTTCACCCGTGAGGAACTCGAGAGCTACCGGGACGCGGTCGTGCCGGACCTCCTGGGTGACACCCCGCCCCGCCTGGTGTTCGTCGGGATCAACCCGGGGCTGTGGACCGCCGCCACGCAGACCCACTTCGCGCACCCGGGCAACCGCTTCTACCCGGCGCTGCAGGGGGCCGGGGTCACCGATCGACCGCTCGACCGGGTCGGTGGCCTGTCCGCGGAGGACCGTCGCCAGCTCACCGGTCGCGGCATCGCGATCACCAACCTGGTGCCGCGCGCGACCGCGAAGGCGTCGGAGCTGACCCGCGAGGAGCTGCGCGCAGGTGGCGAGGCCCTCGTGGCGCGCCTGGAGGCGTGGCGGCCCGCGGTGGTGGCCGTGGCTGGGGTCACCGCCTACCGCACCGCCTTCGGCCGGCCGAAGGCGCAGCTCGGACGACAGGACGCGACGTTGGCCGGGGCTGAGCTGTGGGTGGTGCCCAACCCCTCCGGTCTGAACGCGCACGAGACGGTCGAGACGTTGGCCGCCCACTACCGGCAGGTCGCGGTGGCGGCGGGGCTCCTGACGGCTTGAGCGAGGCGAGGGCCGACGGCCCAGTTCCCCGACCGGTCCTGCCCGTCCGACCGGGGTCCTCGGCCGGTCGAACCGTCACGGAGGTGCAGACTCCGGCCAGACCGACCGCTGGTTCCGGCGGCACGCCGGGCCGGATCGCGGACCGAACCGGGAGCGCGCGCGTGACCCTGCCCGCCAGTGGGACATCGGCCGACGTCGCACCATCGCCCGCACCGTCGATCGAGGTGCGTCCTGCGCGTGAGGACGACCTGCCGCGGACCGCACGGGTGCACCGTCGGTGCCTGCCAGGGGGGTTCTTCGCCCGGCTCGGCACCCGGTTCCTGCGGCACTACCACGCCACCTTCGCGGCCAGCTCACGCGCCACCCTGCTGGTCGCCGAGGACCACGGTGAGGTGCTGGGCTTCCTCGCCGGAACGACCGACAACGCCGCGCACTACCGGACCGTGGTGCGACGGCGGTCGGTCCGCCTCCTGCTGAGCGGCGTGGCCGCGATGGCCCGCGACCGCGCGCTCGCGAGCGAGTTCGTGCGGACACGCGTGGCCCGCTACGCCCGCGCCATCGCGAGACAGCTGCGGGCTCGACGCGGGCCTGTGCCCCCGGCGGAGGCGCCTGCTGCCCCGACGGTCGCGGTGCTCACGCACGTGGCTGTCACCGAGGACGCCCGCGGCAGCGGGGCTGGCCGGGCCCTGGTCGCCGCCTTCACCCGCCGGGCTCGCGAGGCGGGGGCGGACGAGGTGCGTCTGGTGACCGCCGCGGACGGGGGCGCCCGGACGTTCTACCGCCGGCTCGGGTGGTCCAGCCGCGGCACCCGGCGTGCGGCGGACGGTACGTTCGTCGAGGAGTTCGCCCGCCGCCCCTAGGCCGGCCACCCCCGTCGAAGGATCCTCGTGCGCGTCCGTACCTCCGCCGCGCTGCTCGCTGCGGCGCTGGCCGTGGCCGCCTGCGGGTCGCCGGAGGGGGCCGGTGACACACCCCAGGTGGCCCCCACGACGGCGGCGCCCGACGGATACGACGTTGCGCCGGGACCGGAGCCCGAACCGGAGCCGGAGCCGGACGCCGAACCACCGGTGTCCCCGCCGCCCGCTCCCGAACCCGCGGCGGCTTACGAGCTCGCTGATGGCGAGACGGGTCCCGCCGCCAAGCGGGCCGCTGCGGACCTCGCGCAGGGGCTGACCACCTACGAGCCCGACGAGTCGTTCGGCGAGGTGGTCGCCCGGGTCACCGACGACCCGGAGCTGGCCCGCCGCCTCGAGGCCGCCGGCCGGGACCTGCACCACGAGGGCGCGTGGTCGCGGGGCGAGATCGTCTACCCCCAGCTCGGGGGCCTCGAGGACGACGCCTCGGCGGTCATCACCGTCGTCCGTCAACAGGTGGGGCACCCGGACGGGAGCACGACCGACCACACGCGGACCCTCGACATCCGGGTCGATCTGACGGCCGACGGGCAGTGGCGCGTCAGCGAGTTGGCCTCCGCCGGCGGACACCCCGTTCCCCGTCCCGACGACCTCAGCGCCGAGGCTGCGGCCGTGCTCGACGACGACCGCATCGAGCTGCCCGACACCGCCCGCTGGGACATCCACCGGGGCGCGGTCGACGACACCCTCCTCGCTCTCATGGCTCGGATCGCCGAACGCACCCCGTACGGCGTGGTCGTGCTCGAGACGGGCCACTCCCGCGAGGTGTTCGGGACCGACCGCACGAGCCGGCACGCCGAGGGGCGAGCGGTCGACATCCACCGTCTCGGCGACTCGCTGGTCATCGACGACCGGGCGCGCGGGTCGGCGACCCACGAGCTCGTCGAGTGGCTCTACGAGCAGCCGGAGCTGTCGGAGGTCGGCAGCCCGTGGGCGCTGGACGGGTTCGGTGGGCGCTCCTTCACCGACGAGCTCCACCAGGACCACCTGCACGTCGGCGTCCTGCGGCCGGGCGAGAAGCAGAAGAGCGCGCCGCGGACCTGACGTCTCGCTGAGGGACGGTCAGGGCACGATGGGCAGGCTGCCGCCACCGCCGCGCTTCGGGTCCATCGCGTCGAAGCCGTCGCCGATCGCGGGCAGCGCATCGACGGCGTGCTGGAGCGGGTGGAGGAAGGGCAGGGCGGTGGGGTCGAGCTCCTCGTCGGGTGCGAACTCCTCGAGGTCGCCCTCGGCCGTGAACCACGACGCCGTCAGGCGGGGGGCGTGGCGACGCGCACCGAAGACGACCACGACCGCGTCGCGGTCCGCGATCTCGGCCTCGGCGACGAAGCCCCAGGCCGGCGTGTCGGTCGCGGTGATCTCGTCCGCGGCGAGCTGCGCGAGGACCGCGTGACGTTCCTCGTCGTCGTCCGGGAACCGGGGGAGGGTCAGCAGGCGCGTCTTCTGCGGGGCGGGTAGCACGATCGTCGGCGGCAGCGGGCGCGCGCGCTCACGCACCAGGTCGATCGCGGCCTCCTGGCACACGAAGCGGAGCTCGTCGAACTGCACCGGCAGCCTCAGGGTGGGGACGTGGCCCACCACGCTACCCGTGGCGAGGCCGCCGGGCGGCGCCCCGTCACCCCGCGAGGTACCGGTCGAGCGACCTCGCCGCCCTGCGCTGCACCTGACTGCGCACCGACGGCGTCCATCCGAGGAGCTGGCCGGTCGGCCCGAGTGCCTGCCGGGACCATCGCCAGAAGCCGAAGTCGTCGACGTGCGTGGTGATGCGATCGGCGTGGATCGTGAAGGTCGCGTCGATCAGGTTGTGCACGGGTCGCGCCGTGGCCGAGAAGGTGTAGCGCGCCTCCCAGCGGGCGCGGCCGCTGACCGCGTCCGACTCGATGTCCACCACCTCGACCACGAGGTCCGGTCCACCGTCGAGCAGCATCTGCCACATCCCGCCGATCCGTCGGGCGCCCTGCAGGTCGAAGACGGGGTCGCGGAACGTGGCGTCGTCGGCGTAGCAGGCCTGCATCGCGGCGCCGTCGCGCGCTTGGAACGCCTCGTAGAGCCGGTGGACGACGCGGCCGCCGCTCGGGCTCGTCACACCGAGGTCGTTGCGCCGAGGGACGCGCTGCTGACGGTGCGGGCGTACTTGGCGAGCACGCCGCGGGTGTAGCGCGGCGGCAGCGGCTGCCACCCTTCGCGGCGTGTGGCCAGCTCACCCTCGTCGACGAGGAGGTCCATGGTCCGGGACGGGACGTCGATCCGGATGCGGTCACCCTCGCGCACGAAGGCGATGGGCCCGCCGTCGGTCGCTTCGGGAGCGACGTGTCCGATGCTGAACCCGTGCGTCGCGCCCGAGAAGCGGCCGTCGGTCAGGAGCGCCACGCTCGCGCCGAGCCCGGCGCCCTTGACCGCCGAGGTGACGGCCAGCATCTCGCGCATCCCGGGTCCACCCTTCGGACCCTCGTAGCGGATGACGATGACGTCGCCGTCGACGATGCGGCCGGTCAGCACCGCCTCCATCGCGTCCTGCTCGCCGTCGAAGACCCGCGCCGGTCCCTCGAACTGGTGGTTGTCCTCGGGGATGCCGGCGATCTTGACGACCGCGCCCTCCGGGGCCAGCGACCCGCGCAGGATCGCGAGGCCGCCGTCGGCGTGGATCGGGCGGTCCAGGGGGTGGACGACCTCACCGTCGGGTGCCGGCACGTCCATGGCCTCGATCTCGTCGCCGAGGCTGCGGCCGGTGACCGTGAGGCAGTCGCCGTGCAGCAACCCGGCGTCGAGCAGCTCCTTGAGCACGACCGGGACGCCACCGATCCGGTCGAGGTCGGTCATGAAGTAGCGGCCGCCCGGCTTCGTGTCGGCGATGTGGGGGACCCGGCGGCCGATCCGGTCGAAGTCGTCGAGGCTGAACTCGACCTCGGCCTCGCGTGCGATGGCGATCAGGTGCAGGACGGCGTTGGTCGACCCGCCGAGCGCCATGACCACGGACGTGGCGTTCTCGAGCGCCTCGCGCGTGACGATGCGGCGCGCGGTGATGCCCTCCTCGAGCAGGTGCAGGACGGCTGCGCCGGACCGACGGGCGAACTCGTCACGTCGTGGATCGGGTGCCGGTGCGGTCGACGACCCGGGCAGCGCCAGCCCGAGCGCCTCAACAGCCGACGCCATCGTGTTCGCGGTGAACATCCCGGCGCACGCGCCCTCGCTCGGGCAGGCCGCACGCTCGATGCGGTCCAGCTCGGCGTCGTCGATCTGGTCGCGGCCCCGCGCGCCGACGGCCTCGAAGACGTCCTGGATCGAGATGTCGTGGCCGTCGTGCTGGCCCGGCAGGATCGAGCCGCCGTAGAGGAACGTCGAGGCGACGTCGAGGCGGACGGCCGCCATGACCATGCCCGGCAACGATTTGTCGCACCCGGCGAAGGTGACCATGCCGTCGAACCGCTCGGCGTGCATCACCGTCTCGACCGAGTCGGCGATGACCTCGCGGCTGACGAGCGACGCACGCATCCCCTCGTGGCCCATCGAGATGCCGTCGGAGACCGCGATGGTGTTGAACTCGATCGGGAAGCCGCCGGCGTCCCGGATGCCGAGCTTGGCCTGCTTGGCGAGCCGGTCGAGCGGCAGGTTGCACGGGGTGACCTCGTTCCACGACGAGGCGACCCCGATCTGGGGCTTGCTCCAGTCGTCGTCGCCCATCCCGATGGCGCGGAGCATGGCCCGGGCGGGGGCGCGCTCGTAGCCGTCGGTGACGTCGCGGCTCACGGGCTTCAGATCGGCCACGTCCGGCCTCCTCATGTCTGGCGGTCGGTGACCGCTTGCGCTCTGGCTCGAGGTCCGGCTCGAGCAGGGACCATCCGACCACAACGGCCGCGCCGGGGCGAACCGGACGGGGACCGCGGGCTAGCGTCCCCGCCCCGACGACGAGGAGCCCGACGTGGACGACGCGATCCCTGCCGACCTACTGGCACAGCTGGCGTCGGGCGAGACCGTGCGGGCCGAGGACGTCGCCTTCACCGCGGGCGGGTTCGACGCCCACGCGGTCGGCCTGGTCTGGGACACCTTCTCGCTCGACCTGGTGACCGCTCACCTGGAGTGCGGTCCCCCGCAACACCAGCCCTACGGCATCGTCCACGGGGGTGTGTGGTGCAGCGTGGTGGAGACGGTCGCCTCCACCGCGGCCGCCCTGCGTGTGGCGGGGGACGGGCGCTTGACCGTCGGGGTCTCCAACACCACCGACTTCCTGCGCTCGCACCGCGAGGGCCGCGTCGATGCCGTCGCGACGCCCATCCACGTCGGTCGCCTGCAACAGCTGTGGCAGGTCGAGTTGACCCGCGCCAGCGACGGCAAGGCCGTCGCTCGCGGACAGGTCCGGCTCCAGAACGTCGACCCGGCGCAGCTGTCGTGAAGCTCGACGCGGTCACCTACGGCGGGCCGCTGGCGGCCACCCCCGGCGAGTTGCGTGCGGCTGAGGTACGTGGCTACGACGCGTGGTTCGTCTCGGAGGTCGCCCACGACCCGTTCCTCGCGTGCGCGCTGGCGGCCGAGCACCGCACCGCGATCCAGGTCGGCACCGGCATCGCCGTGGCCCTCGCGCGCTCACCCATGCAGGTGGCCTACCAGGCGCACGACCTGCAGGCGCTCGCGCAGGGCGCGTTCGTTCTCGGCCTCGGCTCGCAGATCCGGGCCCACATCGAGAAGCGGTTCTCGATGCCGTGGCGGGCACCTGCGGCCCGGATGCGCGAGTACGTCCAGGCGCTGCACGCGATCTGGGAGGCGTGGGAGACCGGGGAACGCCTGCGGTTCGAGGGGGACCACTACCGGCACACGCTGATGACCCCGTTCTTCACCCCGGGCAGCCACGGCTTCGGGCGACCGGCGGTGTGGCTGGCAGCCGTCGGGCCGTTGATGACGAAGGTGACCGGTGAGGTGGCCGACGGCCTGCTGTGCCACGTGTTCACCACCGACCGCTACCTGCGCGAGACGACGCTGCCGGCGCTGACCGCCGGCGCCGAGGCGGTCGGCCGAGGACGCGAGGACCTCGAGGTGAGTCTGCCGGTCACGGTGGTCACCGGCCGCGACGAGGCCGAGCGGGACGCGGTTGCGCTCGGGGTCCGTGGCCAGCTGGCGTTCTACGGCTCCACGCCGGCCTACCGCGGGGTGCTCGACGCGCACGGGTGGGGCGACCTCCACGAGGAGCTCCACGCCGCGTCGCTGCGGGGGGAGTGGGACCGCATGCCGGCGCTGATCGACGACGAGGTCCTGGCGACCTTCGCGGTGGTCACCGAACCGGACCGGGTTGGCGCCGACATCCGGGCCCGTTTCGGGGGCCTGGTGGACCGCATCAGCCTGGCCACGGCGTACACCTTCCCGGAGGAGACGTGGGGCAGGCTCGTGGAGGATCTGCGAGGGTGACCAGCTCGTGACGCGCCCCCCGTGGCGAGGTGGCGCGATCGACGTGGCGCTCGCGGCCGCACTGTGGGGCACCGCCGGGACGGTGCAGGAGCTGCTGCTGCCGACCGCTGCGCCCGTGGCCGTGGCCGCCGTGCGGTGCCTGGCCGCCGGTGTGATCCTGCTGCTGATGGCCGCGCCTCGACCGGCTGCGCGGGCGTCGCTGGTGCACACCGTCCGGACCGGCGGTCGTCCGCTGCTCGTGGCCACCATCGCCATGACCGCGTTCCAGGCCTGCTACCTGCTCGGCATCCGCACGGCCGGTGTGGCCGTGGGGACCCTGGTCGCGCTCGGCAGCGCACCGGTGTGGGCCGGTGTCCTCGCGTTGCTCCTGCGCCGTCGACCGAGCCGGCGATGGGTGCTCGCGACGGTGCTGGCCGTGGCCGGTCTGGTGGCCCTGGTCGGGGCCGATCCGCAGGGGGCTGCGGCCTTCGGGGTGGTGCTGGCCGGCGTGGCGGGGTTGGGCTACGCCGCCTACGCCACCGCGTCCGCGCGCCTGACGGTCCTCGACCGTGCTGCCGTGATCGTGGTGGTGTTCACCAGTTGCGGCCTCTTCCTGCTGCCCGCGCTGCTGTCCGCGGGCGTCCCCCTCGACCTCGGTGGGCTCGTCGGGCTCGCGTGGCTCACGGTCGGGACCACGGTCCTGCCCTACCAACTGTTGCTGCGCGGGCTGAAGGGTGTGGACGCGCCGACGGCGACCACCCTGTCGCTGCTCGAACCGTTGACCGCGACGCTGCTCGCGGTGACGCTGGTGGACGAGCGCCTGACCCCTGTGTCCGTGGTCGGGGTGGTCGCCTTGGCCGTCGGGGTCCTGGTGGCGGGGCGGTCGGGGCCCCGCCGGCTGGCCGCCACCTAGCATCGGGTCACGCCCGACCCACCGGACCAGAGGAGCAGCCCGTGACCACCGTCGGTGTGGACCTCGGCGGCACCAACATCTCCACCGTGGTGCTCGACGGTGAGCGCGTCATCGGCCGGTCACGGCTCAAGACGCCGACCGGCGGGGACCGGACGGGTGTCACCGACGTGATGGCCGCGGCCGTGCACGATGCGCTGGACGATGCGGGGGTGACGCGGGACGACCTCGACGTGGTCGGTGTCGGCTCGCCCGGGGTGGTCATCGACGGCACCGTCGGCGGTGCCGCCAACGTCCCCGACTTCCAGGAGCGTTTCAGCCTCGCCGACCTGCTCGAGAGCGACCTGCGGGTGCCCGTCCGGGTGAGCAACGACGTCACGGCTGCTGCGGTGGGCGAGCACCGGCTCGGTGCCGGCCGAGGGTGCGACGCGCTGCTGTGCGTGTTCGTCGGCACCGGGGTCGGCGGCGGGCTCGTCCTCGGGGGCCAGCCCTGGGAGGGACGAGGTGGCGCGGGGGAGTTCGGGCACACCATCGTCCGCCAGGGCGGGGCGGTCTGTCCGTGCGGGCGTCGCGGCTGCGTCGAGGCGTACGCCGGTCGCCGAGCGATGGCGCTGGCCGCCGAGCGCGCACGGGCTGCCGGCCGCGCGACCGTGCTGTTCGACGTCATGGCCGAGAAGGGCAAGACCACCCCGAGCGCGGGGGTCTTCGCCGAGGCGCTCGCCCGCGGCGACGAGCTCGTCGCCGACCTGCTCGACGATGCAGTCTCGGCGCTCGGGGCCGGCATCGCCTCGGCGGTCAACCTGCTCGACATCGATCTGGTCGTCCTCGGCGGCGGGGTCGGTGACCGTCTCGGCGACGACTTCCGCACCCGGGTCGAGGCGGCAGCGCGCCCGCTGCTCTTCCTCCAACCACCCCGCGTGCGGGTGGTCGCAGCCGAGCTCGGTGACGACGGGGGCGCCATCGGTGCCGCCCTCCTGGCCAGAGGGGCCGGCTGACCGGCCACGCTCGGGTTGGTGGCGACGGCCACGGGGTGGCACCCTCCCGGCCCACGAGCGGCAGCCTCCCACTTCTCCGGAGCGGATCGCCCGTGTCCTTCGTCGCCAGGAGACCGCCGCCGTGGCCCACCTCGAGCACGCAGCCGCCCTCGTCGAGGCCATGCAGGCCGTCATCGACCGTGCCGCCGGCCACCTCGCCACCGAGTGCGAGAAGGACGGCCGCATCAGCACGAGCCTCGTCGACGATCGTCAGACGGTGGTCTACGACCTCGCGTCGGCGTCCTCGGCCGTGGTCGCCGCGGCCGAGCTGACCGCCTGGGGCGAGAAGGGTGAGGTCGAAGCCTCGCTGGCGTTGGCGTTCGCCGCGGACGCAGCGGCCGACCTCCAGGGTCGCATCCTCGGTCGCGAGACCGCGTGGGGCCTCGACGTCGGCGCGTTCGACCACGTCGCCGACGCGCTCGCCGCCGGCCGCGACGCGGCGTTCCTGTCGACCCTCGCCGACGAGGTCCTGCGGACGGGTGAGGCCGGTCCCCGGCACCTGCCCGAGGACCTCGAGATGGTGCGCCAGACCTTCCGACGGTTCGCCGAGGAGAAGGTCATGCCCGTCGCGGAGCACGTGCACCGCGAGGACGCCGACATCCCCGACGACATCATCTCGGGTCTCGCCGAGCTCGGCTGCTTCGCACTGTCGATCCCGTCCGAGCACGGCGGGTTCGCCGAGGGTGGCGACGACGAGCTGCTCAACATGGTGCTGGTCACCGAGGAGCTCTCGCGCGGATCGCTCGGCGTGGCCGGGTCGTTGATCACCCGCCCCGAGATCATCGGGACCGCCATCCTGAAGGGTGGGACCGACGAGCAGAAGGCCCGCTGGCTGCCACCGATCGCGGCGGGCGAGAAGATGTGCGGCGTGGCGGTGACCGAGCCGGACTACGGCTCGGACGTCGCCGGCGTCAAGACCACCGCGACCCGGGACGGTGACGACTGGGTCCTCAGCGGCGTCAAGACCTGGTGCACGTTCGCCGGCAAGGCCGAGTACCTGCTCGTCCTCGCGCGGACCGACCCCGATCGCAGCCGCGGCCACAAGGGCCTCAGCCTCTTCGTGGTCGAGAAGCCGTCGTTCGCGGGCCACAGCTGGGAGGTGACCCAGGACGGCGGCGGCAGCATGCAGGCCAAGGCGATCCCGACGCTCGGCTACCGCGGGATGCACTCCTTCGAGGTGTCGATCGACGGCTGGCGGGTCCCGCACACCGACCTGATCGGGATGGACGACGGGCTCGGCCAGGGCTTCTACCTCCAGATGCAGGCGTTCTCCAACGCCCGGCTCCAGACCGCCGCACGTGCCCAAGGCGTGATGCAGGCCGCCCTCGAACGAGCGACCGACTACGCCAAGCAGCGCAACGTGTTCGGGACGCCGCTGGCCGACTACGAGCTCAACCGGACCAAGATCGCGAAGATGGCGGCGCTCCTGGCCGCCTGCCGGGTGACGTCGTTCGCGGTCGCCCGGTCGCTGGCGCGCGGTGACAGCTCGGCCGGCCTCGAGGCCTCGCAGCTCAAGCAGCTGTCGTGCCGGGTCGCCGAGTGGGTCACGCGTGAAGCGCTCCAGCTCCACGGCGGCTACGGCTACGCCGAGGAGTACACGGTCTCCCGGCTGTTCGTGGACGCCCGGGTCCTGTCGATCTTCGAGGGCGCCGACGAGGTGCTGGCGCTGCGGGTGATCGCCCGTCAGATCCTCGGTGCCGCCCTGGCCACCGGTCCGGACGCCACCGCGTAACCTCCGCCGCCCCTTCACGGTCTTTCCCCAACCTCCCACCCGGTCCTCCCCAACCTCCCACCCGTGAGCGTCCGTGCTCGAGCTGGACAGCCTGCACCGACGGTTCGCCGCGCCCCGACCGGAGGCGCCAGCGGCCGTCGTCCGTGCGCTCGACGGCCTGTCGTTCACGGTGGCGCGTGGTGAGCTGTGCGGGTTCCTCGGTCCGAACGGCGCCGGCAAGACCACGGCGATGCGGGCCGTGGTCGGCGTGACGCGCCTCGACGCGGGGCAGGTGCGGTGGGACGGTGTGCCCATCGGGTCGGACGTCCGTGGCCGGACCGGCTACCTGCCCGAGGAACGGGGCCTGTACCCCAAGATGCGGGTGGCCGAGCACCTGATCTACCTCGCCCGGCTGCACGGCATCTCCCGGGAGGGCGCTGTCCGCAGGACCGAGGCGCTGCTCGAGGAGCTGGGCCTCGCGGAGCGGGCCGGCCACCATGTCCAGGCCCTCAGCCTCGGGAACCAGCAGCGGGTCCAGCTCGCGGCGGCGCTGGTCCACGACCCCGAGCTGCTCGTGCTCGACGAACCCTTCTCGGGCCTCGATCCGCTCGCGGTCGACACGATGTCGGCGATGCTGCAGGCCCGCGCGGATGCGGGCGCTGCCGTGATGTTCAGCTCGCACCAGCTCGACCTGGTCGAGGACCTGTGCCGGACCGTCGCCATCATCGCCGAGGGCCGCACGGTGCTGGCCGGCGAGGTCGCCTCGCTGCGGGCGGCGGGGATCCGGCGCGTCCACCTGGCGGTCGAAGGTGGCGCCGACTGGGCGCACGCACCGACCCCGGGCGCGCGGCTCGTCCACGCCGCGGGGGACGAGGCCACGTTCGCGCTCACGCCCGACGCCGACCCGGGGGCGCTCATCGCCCTCGCACAACGGGCCGGCCGCATCACCAAGGTGTCGCTGGAGGAGCCGCGGTTGTCGCAGCTGTTCCGCGACGCCGTCGGTGGTGCCAACGGCGGCGTGAGCGGCGACGGGGCCGGTCGCCCCACGGTGCCGCCTCCTGGAGCGGTCCGATGATCCGGTGGCGCACGGTCGTGCTCGTGGCGGGACGTGAGGTCCGTCAGCGCCTGCGTTCGCGGGCCTTCCTCGTGGTCACGGGGCTGTTCGCCGTCCTCATCGCCATCGGCGCGGCCGTGCCGGCGGTCGTCGGCGACCGGTTCGCCGCCGTCGACGAGCTCGGTGGGGACGCGCCGACCATCGGCATCATCGGCCAGGTCGACGAGGCCACGATCGCCGCTCTCACCGCGACCTTCGGGGCGCCGCCCGACCGGGTTCGTGTCCCCGACGAAGCCGCGGCGGCCACCATGCTCGAACACGGTTCGCTCGCCTTCGTGCTCGCCGACGGCGGGACCCGCATCCTCGCAGCAGGGTCGGCCGGACCGTTCGGGTCGCCGGTGCCCGCCGGCGTGCCCGAGGCGCTCGGCGCGGCTCGAGCGCTGAATGCCAGCGGCCTCGCCCCCGATCAGGTGACCGACGTCCTCGGTGCACCGCCGGTCGAGGTCGAGGTCGTCATCACCGGCACCGGCGTGGACCCCCAGACCGCAGCGGGTCGCTTCGCCGTGGCGTACGCCGGAGCGGTGCTGCTGTACTTCGTGCTGATCTTCTTCGCCAACCTCATCGTCACCGGCGTCATCGAGGAGAAGAGCTCCCGGGTGGTGGAGCTGCTGCTGCCGGCCGTCCCCGCCCGCCAACTGATGGGGGGCAAGGTCCTCGGCCTCGGCACGCTCGGCACGCTGCAGGCGGCCACGATGATCACCCCGGGCCTCGTGATCCTGACCACGCTCGGCCGTGACAACATCCCACCACGTCTCGGGGTGTCAGCCGCGTCGGTCCTGGTCGCGTTCGTGCTCGGCTACGGGCTGTACGCGGGGGTCACCGCCGGGCTGTCGGCGCTGGTGTCACGCGTGGAGGACTCGCAGGTGGCGCTGTTCCCGCTGTACGCGCTGCTCATCGGCGCGTTCGCCACGACCTTCCCGGTCCTCGGTTCGCCGGACTCGACGCTGGCGCAGGTGGCGACGTTCGTGCCGTTCACCGCCCCGTTCGTGGTCCCGGCCCGGATCGCCCTCGTCGACCTGCCGCTCTGGCAGGCGGCGATCTCGGGGGTCCTCGTGATCGTCACGGCGGTGCTGCTGACCCTGCTGGCGGCGCGGCTGTACGAGGGGTCCATCCTGCGTGCCGGAGCACGCGTGTCGCTGCGCAGTGCGTGGCGGGGTGCCCGCGAGTGACCGTCAGCGTCCGGGGAAGTCCGGCGCGCGACGCTCCCGCCCCGCGGCCAGTCCCTCGACGAGATCCTGGCTGCCGTAGTTGACCGCCTGCGCCGCTGCCTCGCGGTCGAGGGCGGCATCGAGGTCGGCTGGCAGCGTGGCCAGGGTGGTCTTGAGCTGGCGAACCACCACCGGTGAGGCGCCGGCGATCTCGGTGGCGAGCGCGAGCGCCGCGGGCAGCACCTCGTCGGCCGGTCGTGCCTCGAGCGCCAGCCCGGCGGCCGCAGCCTCCTCGCCGCCGAACAGGCGGCCGGTGTAGAGCCACAGCTTGGCCTGTTGGTCGCTGAGGGTCCGGGGCAGCAGCCAGGATCCTCCCATCCCCGGGTGGAGGCCGAGACGGGCGAAGTTCAGCCCGACCTTGGCCTCGGAGGCGACCAGGCGCAGGTCGCAGGCCAGCGCGACGCACAGGCCCGCACCGACCGCGTGCCCGTTGATCGCGGCGATGACCGGCTGCGGCAGGTCCCGCACCGCCAGGAACCGCCGGTAGAAGGCGCGCATGTGGTCGGCGGCGTCGAACCCTTCGTCGCGGGTCCGGCGGCCGAGGTCCTCGAGCATCGCCAAGTCGCCACCGGCCGAGAAGGCGGGGGGCGCGCCCGTGAGCACCACGGCGCGCACGTCGGTGTCGTCGGCGAGCTCGGCGCAGCGGGCCGTCAGGTCGTCGCCCATGGCCTCCGTCATGGCGTTGCGACGCTCGGGGTCGTCGAGGGTGAGGACGGCGACGCCATCGTCGGTGCGTTCGAGCTGGACCGGCACGGGGGCTCCCGGGTCGAGGACGCGGTGAGCCTAGAGCGCGCGGCGGGCACTCCCGTCCGCTCGCGCCGCCGTCACCGGCCGGACGCGTTCGTGTCACCCCGGCGAGAGGTGACCGCGTCAGCCTGCCCGGTGACGGCCGCTGGGCGCCGTCGCCCGTCACGGGGTCCGCTCGGCGATGCTCGAACGTCGCTTCTTCGCGACCAACCTCGAGGGGCTGCGTGTGGACGCCGCCGCGAACGGCGTTCGGATGGGCCGCACGCTGGGCCACCGATCGGGCCCCATCGCGATCGACATCGACGTGGACCGCGGCCCACGCTTCACCGGTACGCACCTGGTGGCGCAGGTGCTGACCACCGGGTCCCCGCGGCCGCGGGTCCTGGCGGTCGAGACCATCCGCGTGCCCGGTCCGGGTGGGCAGCTGCCGCGGCTGGTGGTCGACGTGGACGCGGCGGAGGTCCCGTGGCTGGTGCTGCGGTTGTCGGACACGAGCCTGCCGGCGGACGGCCGGGCCGACGAGGTCTACGTCGGCTTCGGCGCGGCGATCGCCCACGCCTCGCCGTGGTTCGTCGATCCCGACCTCGCCGAGCCGGCGGCGACCCCCGCCGCCGGTGAGCTGCCGGACGCTGCCGCGGCACCGCCGGAACCGGCTCGGCCGAGGATCGACACGACGGCAGGTCGCGTCGCGCAGGCCGGCCGCGCCGGGCATGGCGCGGACGCATCGCGGAGGTCGGCGTCCTGGCTGCCGGCGCCGGGGTCCCCGACCGTGGGCCGCTGCCGGTCACCGGCGGTGGCGCGATGGGCGCCGGCGGGGGTGCTGTTGGCTGCGGCCGCGAGCCTCCTCGCGCTCCGCCGCCGCGTCCCGCACGACCACGAGACCCCGGAGGCCCGACCGGGCGGGTGCGGGTCCGTTCGTGACCTCCGTGCACGGCGCGGGCGCGGCGCACTAGCGTCGGGGTCGTGCCGTGACGGGGGAGTGAGTGGACGATCAGCCGGCGTTCAGTGCGGTGGTGTCCGCACGGCTCGACCCCGTGCTCGGGCCGCGTGGCTTCCCGTACGCCGCCCGCGAGAACGGCGTGTCGGCGCCGGGAGCGTCGCCCGTCCAGAACCCGGACTCGGTGCTGTTCCACTGCGACGGTGTCGATGCGGTCGATGCACTGATGACCCGCTACCCGGGGTGGGCGGCGCCCCTGCGCGCGAGCTACGGGGACGAGGAGATCCTCTGCCTCGACCTGTGGGTGCTGCAGGAGCGTGGATCGCGGTCGTGGAGCTTCGAGATCTTCGAGGACGACGTGATCAGCGTCGCTGGTCACCACGCGCAGGCGCGACTCGAGGAGCTGCAAGCCGGTCCGGTCGAGGCGTGGGTCGACCAGTTGGCCCACATGCTCGACGGGTACTTCTCCAGCCTCGAGGGCCTGGGGCGAGGCGGATAGGGGAGGTGGCCCCCTTCGGGCACGAGGGTGGCATGCCGGCCCGTTCGTCAGGCGCCGGGCTGGTAGGTGTGCATCCGTTGGGTCGGGACGAACCCGACGTCGGGGTAGAGGGTGGACGACGCGGGGTTGTCGTCCTCCCAGCTGATCCGGATCCGTTCGGCGCCGAGGGCGACGAGGCGGTGGATGCCGGCGGTCAGCAGGTGGCGGGCCAGACCGCGACGCTGGTGGTCCTCCTCGGTGCGCATCGGCTCCACGAGGCCCACCTGCGTCACCGGGTCGAACCAGAGGAGCGCGTAGGCGGCGACCTCGTCCTCCTCGGTGACGGCCACGAGATCGAGGTCGGGTCGGTAGAGCGCGGTCCCCTGGAGGCGGGCCTCGACGTCCGGACCGTTGCGAGCGACGAACGGGTGCGGGCCGTTCGGTCGGTCGGCTCGGCTCCGCAGCCGGTAGCCGTCCGCCAGGGGTGACACGGGCGGCGCGGCCGCAGCGTCCATCCAACCGCTGACGCCGGTGTCCTCGACGAGGACCCAACCCGCCTCGGCGAGCAGGGAGGCGCCCCGCGGGTCGTCGTCGGCGCACCAGACGAAGACGCCGTCCTCGCCGGCGGCCAGGTCGAACGCTGCGGCCCAGACCTGGGCGACGTCGTCGTCGGTGAGCGACGGTGGGACGTGGACGTCCACCCCGAGGCCATCCGACCACCGTGTCGCGGTCACAGCGGCGAGGGGGTCTGCCGCGTCGAACCAGACCGGCTGCGGCTGCTGGTCGGTCGGTCGGGGCTGTCGCGTCCACCACTGCAGGTCCGACGCCTCGAAGTTCCCGGCGGTCGGGTGCTCGTTCCGGCGCCGTTGCAGGACGGTCGAGACCGCCTCGAGCCGTTCACGTCCGGTCAGCAGCCGCGGCGCGCCGAGCGAGCTCGCCGCGGAGCCACCGGAGCCAGCCGCTCCGGCGCGGTCGCCGTCGGTCGGTCGGGTCATCATCGCGTCCTCATCCTCGACCGCGGGATGATGGCATCGCCCCGTGAACCGCCGCGCCGTTCATCCGTGGAGCGCGCAGCCCGGCCGGTCACGCTGCTGGATCGACGGCTCGCCCTGTGCTGCGATCACGCCGAGGAGCGTCGGCGGTCGCGTCGGCGTTTGAAGAGGAACACCGCGGTCGTCCCGGCGAGGACGAGGACGATCTCGGCGAGAAAACGGAGACCGGCGCTGGCCGCCAGCGTCGGGTCGCCCGCGACGAGCGCCATCGGCACCATCGTGGCGGTGGGGACCAGCGCGAGGGCGACCATGACGCCGGCGGTCAGGACCGTCCGGTTGAGGGAGATGAGGATGCCGCCACAGACCGCGGCCGCGCCCCCGACCACCAGACCGCCCCACGTGATCGTGGTCCAGTAGTCGATGAGGCTGCCTGCGGCCAGGTAGCTGTCCTCGCCGCCGTGCTGCACCCCTGCGCCGAACGCGCCACCGATCAGCGCTGCCGCGGTGGCTCCGACAAGGAGCGCACCGTAGGCCCGAGCGGTGTCGATGAGACCGCCCTTCCACGCGCCCGAGCTGTTGATGACCCCCAGCACGAACCGGGCGAACGGTTGGAACCCGGGGGCGATGACCATGGCGCCGATCACCACGTGCAACGCCCCGGTGAGGATGCCGACACCCGCCACCACGCCGGCGATCAGCATCACCACGGTCCGGTCCAGGGTCATCGTGCTGTCCTCGCCGATGGACAGCTCGAGCTCCTCCCAGGTCGTCGCGCCGATCTCGCGTGTCAGCGCGCGGTGCGAGGGAGCCACGACGCTCAAGGGGACGGAGGTGGACATCGAGACGCCGTCGGTCTCGCCGAGGCCGTAGCGGTCGGCGATCCGCATCACCTCGCCGAGCTGCTCGTTGCGGACCTCGAGGGTGACCACGTCGCCGCGTGGGATCAGGGACGCGCCCCGCTGGAGGCGTACCGCCAGGGGTTCGAGCGCGGACAGGTCCGCGACGAACTCGTCGGTGCGGGTCGCTGGCACGGTCAGGTCGATGATCCTCACGGGTCCCTCGCTCCGTCGGCAGAGAGGAGCCCCGGGTGGCGAGCCGGGGCCAGCGGTCATCGTCGAGGCCGCGACCTGCCGGCCCGAACGTCACCGCAGGGTGGCGACACGTCGACGTCCTGCCGGCGGATCCGCTGGCTGCACGGTCACCGCCGCGCGCCGTCCGGACCCGTCCATGGCAGCAGCCCCGCAGCCGGTCGCCGCGGGGCCGCCGGTCGTGCCGTGCCCTAGCAGTCCGCCGGCGCGACGTGCTCGGTCGCGGGCTGTCCGGGTGGCACGCCGAAGAACGTGGCGACCACGACGGTCTCGTTCTCGGCGCTCGGGTTGACGGCGGTGTGCACGTTGCCCTGCCCCGGGTCGACCCACACCTCTCCGGCCCGGTAGGTGCGCGCGACGCAGTCGCTGGCGTTGGTGACCTCGAGTTCGCCCTCGACGATGCTCACCACCACCGGACCGGGGTGGGTGTGCCAGCCCGAGGTGCCCTCCGGATCCCACGTGACCCGCGCGACGACGACGTTGCCTGCGTCGGACAGCCTCGCCACGGTCGCACCCTGGTTGGCGCCGGGCTCGTCGTAACGGAACCGCAGCTGTAGGGCCACGTCGTCCACGAACCCGGCGGGCGGTGCCAGCAGGGTCGGGTGGAACCCATCCGGTGCGTCGAGATGCTCGTGGCCCGAGGCCGACACTCCCGCCGTCCCACCGGAGACGAGGAGGGTCCCGGCCAGCGCGAGCAGCACGAGGACGCCGAGCCGCGCGCGCCACCTGATGTTCGATCCACGTTCGAGTTCGGTGCTCATCTGTTGCTCCTCTCGGTCGCTTCGTCGGTGTCCGCCACCCCGCCCCCGCTCGTGGGCGCCGGTCTCAGCTCGTCGATGCCGCGATGTTCTGGTTGAGGTGGAAGAGGTTGTGGGGGTCGTAGGTCGCCTTGACCGCGGTCAGCCGGTCGAAGTTGGCGCCGTAGTTGGCACGGATGCGGCCCTGGTCGTCGCCGGCCATGAAGTTGATGTAGCCGCCTTCCTCGGAGTGGGGAGCGACGGCCTCGTAGTAGTCGCGGACCCATCGGGTGTTGGCCTCGTTGTCATCCGGGTCGGGCCACATGCCGGCGATGACCGTCGCGTAGCGCGCGTCGCGGTGGGCGAAGGCGGTCGCGTCGGCAGGGATGTGGTGGACCGCCCCATCGATGGGGTAGATGTGCATCGTCGAGTGCACCGATGGCACCAGCGGTCCGTGTCGGAGGTGCGCCTCGACGGCGGCCGGGGTGAGTTCCCGGACGAAGTTGGCCTTCCAGTAGTGCTGCAACCCCTCCGGGTACAGCCCGTCGAAGGCCGAGTTGAGTGCCGGGTAAGGCATCGGACCCACGTGGTGGGCGACCACGGGGCCGGCGTCCTCCAGCAGCGGCGCGAGCGCCGGTTCGCCCTTCTCGACCGGGCCGGCCCAGCAGGTCACGATCCCGCACATCGTCTCGGCGTGCCGATCCTCGGGGATGAACGGCAGCGGTGGTGCGATCTGGAACATGAAGAACGCGCCCAGCTCCTCGGGGGCGTCGGCGATGAAGTCGTCGAAGAACTCGAGCACCTGGCCGGCGTGGTCCAACGGGTAGAGGATCGGCCCGCCGTAGATCGTCTCGACCGGGTGCAGGCGGAACTTCAGGGAGGTGACCACCCCGAAGTTGCCGCCCCCGCCGCGCAGCGCCCAGAACAGGTCGGGGTGCTCGTCGTTGCTGGCGGTGAGCAGCTCGCCGTCGGCGGTGACGACGTCGGCGGACAGCAGGTTGTCGCACGACAGGCCGCAACCTCGTGCGAGGTGGCCGATGCCGCCACCGAGGGTCAGCCCGCCCACCCCGGTGGTCGACACGACACCGCCGGTGGTCGCGAGGCCGAAGCCGTGGGTGGCGTGGTCCACCGCGCCCCACGTGCAACCGCCCTCGACACGGGCGGTGCGTCGTCGGGGGTCGACCCGCACGCCGTTCATCGCGGACAGGTCGACGACGAGCGCATGGTCGCCGGTCCCGAAGCCCGGCACGCTGTGGCCACCGCCGCGGACGGCGAGGTCGTGCCCGCTGTGGCGGGCGGCGTCGACGACGGTGCGGACGTCGGTGACGTCGACACAGCGCACGACCGCCCGGGGGCGGCGGTCGATCATGCCGTTGTGGACCCGTCTCGCCTGCTCGTACCCGTCATCGGCCGGGGTGATGACCGCGCCCCGGACGCGCTCGCGTAGGGTCGAGATCGTGGTGTCGCTCACGGTGGCTGCTCCTCGTCGGTCGGTCGGGACCACGCTCCGCGTCCCCTGCGTAGTGGGCGCGTAACCGGCGCTGAAGGATGGGAGGAGCCGTCGTCAGGCCGTCGCCGTCGCCCCCACGGTCTGCGGGAGCAGGCGCTCGAGGTTGGACGTCGCCGCCTCGGCGAACTCGAACAGGCGCATCAACGCCGACCGCATCAGCGGTTCGTGTGCGTGATCGCCGATGCCGCCCGAGAGGTTGAGTCGGGACGCCTCCACCCAGGCGCCGAGGTCCTCGTCCGCGCGCCACCGCGCTTCGGAACGCAGCCCCTGGAGGGTCCACCGCACCCAATCGGCCGGGTGGTCGACGTAGGGGTTGGGCTCGCAGAGCCGGTTCTTCTCGGCGTCGTCGTCCCGGGTCGCTTCGAGGTGGCCGATGAGGGCGGCGTTGATCGCCGGCTGGTTCTGCCGCACCTGCTGCATCGTGATCCGTCCGGCCCCGAAGATCGGGCGGGAGGGCGCCAGCCGCAGGCCGGTGGCCGTGCAGTCCACGTGGACCTGCCCGCTGTCGGTGGGGATCGACCCGTGGTCCAGCACGATCTCCTTGGACCGCAGGTGCACGACCCGGCCCTTGCGCACCACGTGGGTGATGCTGCGCAGATCCGCCAGTTCAGCCTGGCTCAGCGAGGGCGTGTGGAACATCGTCGGCTCGACGGTCTCGTCGAGCCGCACGAGCTGTCCGCTGGCCTCCAGGCGGCGGAAGAGATCGTCGAGGTCGACCGCTGCGGCGGCGGCCTCCAGCTCGCGCGCCTGGCCTTCGACGAACGTGGCCACCTGGTCCAGCGGCTGGTAGTAGGCCCGGTCGAGGATCCACGGGTCGCGCGGCCGGACCCAGCGGATGCGGTCCGGGTCGACGCCCTCGTCGAGCAGCCACTGACAGGTGTCCATCGCGGTCTTCCCGGCCCCGAGGACGGTGAAGCCCGTTGCCGGCTCGTGCAGGTCGACCAGACCGGTCGGTGTCACCACCCGGATCCCGGGGTCGGTTCCGAAGTTCGGGGTGTGGTGCGAAGGGATCGCTGACTCGAGGTAGGTGGCGTCCACGAGGCGCCGGCGCACCCGCACCGTGGTCGCCTCCCCGGTGAGGCGCGAGACGACGTGGTGTCCGTCGGCGTCCGAGCCGCGGTGGTCGTGCAGGCCCAGGAACCGGACCTGGCCCGAGGCCAGCAACCGTTCCTCGAGCACCCGACGGAAGTACGCGCGGAGCTCGTGGCCGGTCGCGCGCTCGTAGAGCCCGGCGTTGGGGCCGTGCTCGTCGATGGTGTCACGGCCCAGGGGGAGGGAGTTGACCCCGTAGTTGGCAGAAGGCATGTGCAGGCGCACGAACGGGTAGGCGTCGTTCCAGTGGCCGCCGGGTTGGTGGCGTCGGTCCACCAGCACGACGTCGGCGTCGGAGTCGCAGATCAGCGAGTCGACGAACCCCGTGCCGGTCAGTCCAGCGCCGATGACCAGGTAGTCGGTCTCGATGACGTTCATGGGTGGTGCCCCTCTCCGGTGGGTGGAGCACCACGGTGGGTGACCGTCGCGTAGCTGGCGCTGAAACGGTTCCCCCCGTCCTCGGTTCCGGGCTGCAGGCGGGCACAGTGGTCCAGGCCCATGCGCTCCCCGATGGCAGCGAAGACCGCGCGGGCCTCCTCCACGTGGCGGGCGGCGGCGGCCACGTCCCCGCTGCGCTGGGCGATCTCGGCGAGCATCACCGCGGCCCAGGCCTCAGGGCGGCGACCGCCGGGTGAGGCACGCAGTTCGCTGACCTGTTCGAGCAGCGGCCGCGCCACCTCCGGGTCGTCGGCGCGCAGCGCGGCCACCCCCAGGTTGAGCAGCGTCCCCGCCGTTCCGAAGCCATCCTCGGTGCGTTCGAACAGCTCCAGCGCCCGCCGCAGGTGGCGCTGGGCCGCCCCATCGTCGCCCTCGGCGGCGGCCGCGAGGCCGAGCGCTCCCAGCGTCACGCCCGTCGCACGCCGGTCACCCAGGCGGGCGCGCACGCGCAGGCTGCGCTCGAGGTGCCGTCGGGCGGACGCGTGGTCGCCCGCGAGACGGTGGAGGCTGCCGAGCAGGTTGTCCGCGAGCGCGGCGCCGTAGTCCCAACCCGCCGCGACGAAGCCCGCGGCACCGTCTGCCGCGTACCGGAAGGCGGCGTCGAGGTCGCCGTCGGCCCGGGCCGCCCAGGCCTGGCTGAAACGCACGAAGGCGGCGGCCGGGGGCAGGTCGAGCCGGTGGCCCATCACCAGCGTCTCCTCGAACACCAGACGTGGTGCGGAGCCGTCCCACTCGACCGAGAAGCCGATCGAGATGGCCGGGAAGAACCCGCGCTGCCAGGGGGCGAGGGTGGCGAGCAGGCTGCTGCACCTCTCGAGGTGTTCCCGCGCCTCGGCGGCGCGGCCCTGGCTGAGCGCCATCATCGCGTGCGTGTGGGTGACCGCCGCGAGGACGTGGTCGGCTCCGAGTCGGCGCGCGAGTTCGTCGGCACGTTGGAGCAGATCGGAGGCCTCCTCGACGTTGTGAGCCACCCACAGGGTCGTCGCGGCGAGGTTGAGCGCCTGGGCGAGCTCCACCTCGTCGCCGAGCCCGCGGTGGATGGCGACCACCTCCCGCGCGGCGCCCTCGAGGCGCTCGGCTCGGGCGGCGTACCGCATGTCGAGGACCGTGACGGCGATGAGCCCGCGGGCACGTAGGGCGGTCGGGGCGGGACACGCGGTGAGCGCGGCGTCGAGCCAGCGGCGACCCTCGGCGAAGTGGCCCCTGGCGAGCCAGAACCGCCACAGGCTCGTGGCCAGGTGCAGCGCGGTGTCGGGCTCGTCGGCCAGCGCCGAGCGCAGCGCCGCACGGAGGTTGTCGTGCTCGCTGTCGAAGCCCAGCAGCGCCTCCTGCCCCGCGGCCGGATCCCGTTCGGGATCGTGGGCCGTCGCCCAGTCCCGGTACCAGTCACGGTGGTGCTGCTCGATCCCGGCACGTTCGCCGGCCGCATCGAGCCTGGCGTTCGCGTACTGACGCACCGTCTCCAGCAGGCGACAGCGGGTCACCTCCCCACGGGTCTCGGTCGACACCAGCGACTGCTCCACCAGCCGGGCGAGCAGGTCGAGGACCTGCGTGCGGTCCAGCGGCTCGACCCCACAGACGTGCTCTGCGGCCTCCGGTGGGAAGCTGCCGGCGAACACCGCCAGGCGGCGGAAGACGATCCGCTCGTCCTCGTCGAGCAGGTCGTGGCTCCAGTCCATGGTGGCCCGCAGCGTCCGCTGCCGGGACAGCCCGGCACGGCTGCCTCCGAGCAGCTCGAGCGCCTGGCCGAGACGCTCCAGGATCTGGGCGGGGGTGAGCATGCGGACCCTGGCGGCTGCCAGCTCGAGAGCCAGCGGCAGGCCGTCGAGGCGGACGCACAGCCGCGCCACGGTGGGCGCGTTGCGTGCGGTCAGCGTGAAGGACGGGTCCGCGGCCGCGGCGCGCTCGCAGAACAGCTGCACCGCGGCCTGTCTGCCGAGTCGGGTGTGGTCGGGCAGGCGGTGGAGGTCCGGCAACGCCAGCGAGGGCACGCGCCAGGCGACCTCCCCCTCGACGCGCAGGGCCTCGCGGCTGGTGGCCAGCACGGTCACGTTCGGGCACGAGCGCAGCACCGCTGCGACCAGCTCGGCACACGCGGTGACGAGGTGCTCGCAGTTGTCGAGCACCAGCAGCAGCCGACGGGTGGCGAGCTGTTCGACGACCGTTGGGAGCGCGGGGCCGCGCTCGGGCTGCTCGAGTCCGAGCGCCTCGGCGACCGCCAGGGGGACGGCGGCGGGATCCGACGTCGGGGCGAGGTCGACGAGCCAGACCCCGTGGTCGAGGGTGCCGAGCTGCCGTCTGGCGGCCTCCACCGCCAGGCGGGTCTTGCCGGCGCCCCCCACGCCGGTCAGCGTCAGCAGCCGGCTGGAAGCGAGCAGTCGGTCGACCTCACCGAGTTCACGGTCACGACCCACGAAGCTCGACGCGGGGACCGGCAGGTTGTCGGTCGGCCCGGTGTCGGTGTCCTCGGTCCGGTCGTCGTGGTCGGCGGCGGTCGGCTCCTCGAGCGAGCTCGCCAGCAGCCGGCGGTACAGCCGGCGGGTCTCGGGGTCGGGGTCGGCCGCCAGGTCCCGTTGCAGCGCGTGCCGCAGGGTCTCGTACTCCGCCAGCGCCTCCTGGCGGCGTCCGGTGCCCGCGAGCAGCTGCATGAGGGCGCGGCGGGCGGGCTCGTGCAGCTCGTCGTGGACGAGCAGGGTCCGTAACGTGTCGATCGCGGCCGAGATCTGGCCCCGGTCGTGGTACATCCGCGCGAGGGAGAGCAGCAGCGCAGCGTGCTGGTCCCGAAGCGCCTGACGCCGCGCGTGCGTCCAGTCCTCGTAGCGGTCCTCGGGGAGCAGCTCGCCGGTGTACAGCGCGGCGGCGACCCGGTGGTCGTCGAGGCCACCGCTCTCGGTCGCGCGCTCGGCCGCCGCGGTGAACGCCTCGACGTCCACCTCCACGGTGACGTCCTCGCCGAGGGACACGACACCATCGCGAAGCCGGAGGGCTTCCCGGCCATCGAGGTCGACCGAGGCGAGTGCGACCCGCGCCGCCCGCAGCGTCTGGTGGAAGTTGTTGCGCACGGCGACGGCGTCGCGGTCGGGCCACAGCGTCTCGCCGAGCTGCTCCCACGGCAGCCGGTGGCGGGGGGCGAGCGCGAGCAGCTTGACCAGCGACCTCGCCTTGCGCAGCCGCCACGTCTGGTCGGCGATCTCGCGTCCACCCGCGGTCACCGCGAAGCCACCGAGCAGCGAGATGTGCAGGTGCTCGCGTGCCTCCATGAGGCACCCCCAGGTCCCTCTCCACGCTAACGGTCACCTTCGACCGGGTCCACACCGGGACCGTCACCCACCGCGAGCAGGGTCGGCCACGAGTGCACGCTCCAGGATCGCGAGGTACCCCGGGTGGGCGAGCGGCAGCGTGCGGGTGTCGGCGAGCGAGAACCAGGCGATCGCATCGTGTTCCTCGGGAGCCCGGTTCACCGGTTCGCCCACCCAGTCCTCGATGATCCAGGCCCGCAGCCTGAAGTCATCGCCGTCGAGCTCGAGGTGGTGCCGCCGGGGCGGCCGGACGATCGAGATCGCGAGCTCCTCGTCGAGCTCGCGTCGCAGCGCCTCGACGGGCTCCTCGCCCCCGTGCAGGTGCCCGCCGGGTAGATCCCAAAAGTCCGGATACCAGCGGCGGGTGGCACGGCGGTGGCACAGCAGCACCCGCTCGTCGCGGTGCAGGATCCCGGCGACCACCTCGTGGAGGGGAGCGTGCGCGACGTCGTTCACGGCTTCTTCGTCCGTTCCCGGTGGACAGGGACGCTACCGACCTGGCCAGCCGTCTGGTCAACGAGAGGACCGGAGGGACACGCCCAGTGTTCTTACCGCTGGGCGCGACAGGTCGCGCACGCCATCGCAGAGGCACCCCGGGATGCCGTTCCGTGCCGGACAGTTCCCGTGGCTCGCGATCGACCAGAAGCCGTGGGACATCGACGTGGTTCGTCGACGGCGTGGGCCACCCCGACAACATCATCACGCGCGACGAACTCGAAGCGCTACCAGGGGCGGAACGTTTCGACCTGCCTGAACGCCGGGCAACCCACGGTGTGCGGTCGGTCCCGGCGGTCGCTCGGTCAGCTCACTCGACGGTCACGGTGATGGTCTCGGTCTCCCCGAACGCTCGGTGAACCCCGTCGGCGAGTTGGACGCACAGCTCGTAGGTGCCCGGTTCGAGCTCGATCGACCGCGAGTCGGAGCCATCACCGAGGTGGAAACGGCCCTCGGCCTCATCCTCGTCGCTCGGACCCGGGATGATGTCACCGGTCTCGTAGCAGCCGATGTCGGCCGTCACGTGCAGGTGGGCTTCGCCGGCGGCCGGGTCACCGACCTCGGTCAGGGTCACGTTCTCGGCGTCGAGTTCGACGGTGAACGGCGAGTCGACGGTGTCGCCGTCCTCCGGTGAGACGAACGATGCCGCAGCGTCGTCGGGCTGATCCTCGATCGCGTACTCGTCGGCGACGGGTTCCTCGTCCGGGGCGTCGTCGCCGTTGCAGGCGCTCAGCAGCAGTGCCGACGCGGCGAGCAGGGCAGTCGTGCGGACCATGGCGCTCTCCCTTCGTGGTAGGTGGCGGCAGTCTCGCCAGCAGGGCGTGACCGCCCGGTGCCAGGGTACGACGCCGGCCGAGTGTTCCACCCGCGGACCTACGCCTCGCCCCCTGGGACGAGAACGGCGCGATCCCGCCAGGCACGCTCCCACCTGCGCGTCAGCGCCGGGTAGACGATCAGGTACCGGAACGGCTTGATCGCCGCCATGTAGATCCGTCCGAACAGGCCGTTGGGCTTGACCAGGGCGGCCATCCGTAGCTCGTACTCGCCGTCTCCGGTCGGTACCCAGCCGAGGTGCAGGAGGTCGTGCACGGTCCTGTTGGCCAACTCCTGGACGCACTCGTTCGGTAGCTGGTAGACGGGTGTGAAGGGGACGTTGGGGTCCTTGCGGCCGGTCGGGGCATCGCGCAGGTCGGCAGGCAGCCGCTCCCGCAGCGACGGGACCCTGCTGCCGACCGCCTGCTCGGAGTCGTCCCAACCGAAGAGGGCGCCGAGCCTCCAGCGCACCGCGAACAGCAGCCGGGTCAGCACGTCCACGCGCCCGGGCTCGTTGGACGCCATCAGCGCGGCGATCATCGTCGGGAAGTCGTGGGGTCCGGCGCCGGGCGTGCGGTACGCCCAGACATCCTCGATCCGGAAGTCCGGTGCGATGTCGTGGATCCGCCACGGCTGCTGGGTGTGGGCTTCGTTCGGGATCCTCACGGCTGTCGTGCTCCTCTCGTGCCAGGGTTATACGGTAGCGTATACAGCGAGCTCGCAGGGAGGACACCGTGACGACACGTTCGGGGACACCGGCGGACGGTGTGCTGCCACACGCCATGGACGCGGTCATCCCCCGCTGGGATCGCCGGGAACGCCACCGGCTGCCGGTCAGGGCCGATCCGCACGCCGTGCTCCGGGCGGCCGAGGAGCTCACCTGGGGGGAGGTGCCGACCTTCCGCCGCACCATGGTCACCGTGGGTCTGGGACGCACCCACCTCCCACCGAGCCACCGGGTGCTGAGCCTGTTCCTGGACAACGGCTTCGAGGTGCTGCACCGCTCGGACCGGCAGTTAGTGATCGGCGGCATCGAACGGATCTCGCGCCAACAGCCGGTCGTGGCCATGGGTGCGGATCCCGCCACGGAGTTCCGGTCCTTCGACCTTCCCTCGCACATCCTCATCGCGTTCGACTTCCGTCACGTCGACGGCGTGCTGACCACCGAGACGCGGGTGCGCTGCACCGACGACAGGACACGCCGTATCTTCGGCGCCTACTGGTTCGTCATCCGCCCGGGCAGTGGAGCCATCCGGCACGTCTGGCTCCGCGGCATCCGCCGACGCGTCGAGCGCGGTGCCTGAGGCGTCCGCGGTGGACGGTCGGTGCTGGAACACCCCGTACGTTGCACCTCTCGTGCGACACCGCGCGAGGGGAGACAGCGAGGTTGGGCGCGCGGCATGGGTGCACTACGGACACCACGGGAGACGTGGATCGACCAGGGGTTGCAGGCCCTCGCGGCCGGCGGCGTGGCCGCCGTGCGGGTCGAAGCGCTCGCCAAGGGACTCGGCGTCACCAAGGGCGGGTTCTACGGGTACTTCGCCGACCGGGACGCCTTGCTGGAGGCGATGCTGGATGCCTGGGAACGCGAGAGCGTCGACGAGGTCCTGGACCGCGTCGCGCAGGCGGACCTCGACGCCAGGGAGAAGGTGCGGTTGGCGGGGCGGCTCACCTTCCCCGAAGGTCGACTGCTCGAGGTCGACCTGGCCGTCCGTGATTGGGCACGACGCGACGAGCGTGTCGCCGAACGGCTCCGGAGGGTCGACAACGCTCGGATGCGGCTCGCGCGCGAGATGATCGGCACGTTCTGCTCCGATCCGGACGAGGTCGAAGCCCGCAGCCTGCTCGCCTTCTGTCTCGCGATCGGCCGCCACTTCCTGGCCGCCGACCACCCGGGCCGCAGCGCCGCCGAGGTCCGTGCCCGCGCCGCCGACCTGATCCTCGACGTGCGGCGCGGCGAGGGCCATCGCGACCGGTGACCATCGGTAGCGTGCACGGCACCGAGGAGGATCGCGTGTCGGATCGGGACCGTTGGGTACGGGTGGGTTCCTTCAGGGGCAGGATCGAGGCGGAGACGGCCCGGAGCGCGCTGATCTCGCGGGGCATCGAGTCCCGGCTCGTCGGGGATGACGGCGGAGGGACCGGCTTCCCCCTGTCCCTCGAGCACCAGGGCATGGAGGTCCATGTCGCGCCGGGCGATCTCGGGCTCGCTCGTCAGCTGCTGGACCTGGACGAGTGATCCTCGGACGCCGGGCCCACGCGGTCACCGGCGGGGGAGCGGTGGCTACGTCGACGGATCCTCGTGGGACATCGCCTCGAGGTGCTCGATGCGGGCTTCGAGGGCGCGACGACGGTCCGTTGTCCGCTTGGCCCAGACGAGCAAGCCCACCAGGGCAACGACCAACCCGACGAGGATGACGAGTGACACCGCTCCCCAGACCGCCTCGGGCATGCCTGGGCGCAAGCGGTCATCAGCCTGCGCGATCAGCATCCGTCCCCGCCCTGTCGCTCAGCAAGGAAGCTACACCAGGCTGCGCGGGACAGGACGGGCCACGATCGAGCGCCGCCCGTTGGGACCGCGACCACCGTCAAGGCGACGAAACAGAACGCCCGTGTTGCTACGTCAGTCGCTGTCGAGGAAGAGCAGCAGAAGGTCGTCGCCCGCCCCCTCGGCGACGGCTACGGGCACGTTCGGATCGGCGTAGAGGCGCGCCGTGGTCTCGCGGTCCAGCTCGTCGCGAGCGAGGGTCCACTCCCGCCCCGACCGGTCCCACAGTCTCAGCTCACCACCGACGTTGCCCCAGCGGGGATCCAGGAGGCGGTTGACGTTCCTCTTCCGTGCGGCCACGGCGCCCTCCTGCTCGAGGAACGCAGCCTACGAAGTCGCGCGTCAACGCCCGGAGTTGCCACCTTGTCCCGCTACTCGAGTTCGCTGCCATCGATGGGACAGGCTGAAGCGACTCCCGGGAGCACCCGGCCGCACGTAGGGCACCGGGTGGCGTCGACAACCCCGAGTTCCTCAGCAACGTGTGAGGCCGGGTTCCCGGCATCGACAGCCCGGCTGCGGATGATCGGGCCGGCGCGCTCGACCGTGTTGTCGAAGACGTGGTCCGCCCGCTCTCGCGCCCAGCGACCCATGACGGTCTCCCTCATCCGAACGGATCCTACATCTCTCCCGAGCTCAGCCACCTCGGGTGAGCAACTCGCCCGGGGGGCCGGAGCTACGCCCGTTCGAGCTACCCGCCGGGCTACGCCATCATCCTGATGTCGCGCGGGGTCGCGTGAGCGGGCAGCGGCGCATCGCGCTCAGGGGCAGGATGGCCGTCACCGGTTGGAACGGTGAAGCTGGCGGCCGGTCGTCAGCGCCCGTGAGGAGCACTGCCTGTCATCGGCGAGACGGGTGTCATCGATGCCTCGGAACCGCAGTAGCCAGCGAGCCATGCTGCTTCCTGCTCGGTCAAGGCGCCGACTTCCCACAGCACGAATGCCAGCGCGCGAACCTCGCGGTTGTGCCACTCGAAGGCTGCGATCAAGGATCGGACACCAAGCACCAGCTGCCGGTGAGCAAGTGCCGGCGCGGCAGCGACCACCATCAGCTCCGGGTTCTCGGCAAGGGCGTTCTGCATCCATGTCAACGGGTCAGGCTTCGCCGCGTCGCCGCTCACGTCCAACAGGAGGCCGTGGCTGGCTGGATGCGTCAACGAAACGGTGGCGGCAGTTGCCGTGGGCTCCGACCTGACCTCCACCTTCCAAGCAGGCACCAGCTGCTGCGCCCGTTGCTCGAGCGCCTTGATGAAGGTTTGCTCGTTCACGGTCGCATCCGCTGATCGAGATGCCCGCACGGTGCCACAGAAGGGACCCGTCGGCCGCAGACAGCGTGCCACGCCGGTCGGCCGCTGGTCACGGTCATGGACGATGCGTGGGCCGTCCAGCACAGCTCAACCGAGGTCGCGCACGGTCCGGCCACTACCGAACGGGAGATATCGCGGGGTGGGATGTCCACCATGCGCCGTTGGAGCGCGGCCCGGCGGCAACACCGATCAGCCGCTCCGGCTGGAGGATGATCGCCAAGCGTGGCGTGTCGGCTCGCTCAGCGGCAAGTCGTTCGGAGCCACCGTACTTGCGCGTGATCCGTCGGGTCCATGCCGCATGATCGGGTTCGAGGATCGCGTGACCGCGGGCCTTGACCTGGACGTTGGGACGCCCGCCGCTGTCCGGGTTGCCCTCGAGGTCGACCACGAAACCAGCGCCGGGGTCACGGCGGATGTGTCGGATGTGTGGCCGACCCGTGGTACTGGTCATGATGACGCCGTGTCCCTCGTGGTGGACGAACCAGATCGGGGTTAGGTACGGGAACCCCTCATCATCGATCGTGGCCAACACGCCAGGAACCTTCGCGGCGAGCACGGAGGCCATCTCCAGGTCGGACAGGTGGCGCATCAGCTGGAGCGTAGTCACCCGTTCCTGCAACGCTCGGCCGCAGCCTTCCGCCCATGGTTCTCGAGCCGAGCCCGGGGCGTGTTCCCATGTCGTGCGTCGGCAGCCGTGCGGTTCGGTCGATACCGCGTGCCATGCGGGCGACGCAGGTGCTGGTCTCAACCGAGCGCCACGACCGCCTTGCCCAACGCGCGACCGTGACCGACGTAGGCAAGCGCTTCGGGGACCTCGTCCAGTCCGAACGTTCGGTCGATGCGGATCGTCACGTCGCCGGCCAGACAATCCTCAGCGAGGGGTTCGAAGTGGGGCGGCCCCTGCTTCACGACGAGCATCCCCACGCGCCGTCCCGTGGTCCGGCCGAGTAGGGCTCCAACGGTCACGATGGGCAACAGTCTCCGCACCGCCCCACCGACACACTGGTAACGGCCGCCGGGTGCCAGAGCACGACGACAGGCGAACGGCGACCTGGTGGCGACCAGGTCCAGGATGCGGTCGAAGGGCGCGAAATCGCTGAGATCCTGGCGCCGGTAGTCGCCGACCTCGTCGGCCCCCAGCGACCGCATGAACCCGAGCTTGCCGGCGTTGTCGATGCCGGTCACGTGCGCACCGGCACGCTTGGCGAGCTGGATCGCGAACGCGCCCGAGCCGCCGCCCGCACCGTTGATCAGCACCCGCTGCCCGGCACCAACCCCCGCCGTGCCCTGCAGGGCGATCGCGCCTGCCTGGGGCAGCGTCGACGCCTGCGCGAACGTCAACCCGTCCGGCTTCTTCGCGAGGGCCGACTCCGGAACGATCGTGTACTCGGCGAAGCCACCCATCAGCTCGAGGTTGTCCCCGTACACGAGGTCACCCTCAGCGAATCGCGTCACCGCGTCACCGACCGCGGAGACCCGACCGGCCACGTCCGAGCCGAGCGTGCGGTGCTTCGGCGCCCGAAGCCCACCGATCCGCGCGTACAACGGCGTGCCCCGCAGGCATTCCCAGTCCGACAGGTTGATCGACGTGGCTGCGACCTCCACCAGCACCTGCTCCGGGCCAGGCGACGGGACCGGCACCTCCTCGACCCGAAGTACCGAGGGCGGGCCGTACCGGTCGTAGACAACGGCCCTCACCGCTACTCCTGACGATGAACCCAACGGGCGGCGGACGCCACCACCGGCACCGTCGGTCAGACCCGAGCTGTCGATCGATCTGACCGCACCTTACGCGGACCATCACAGCCCACCTCGTGATCTCCGCACACGTGCGTCGAGCTGTCATGGCCACGGGACCGTGACGATGTGCGGTCTCTCGTGGGCGGTGGACCGCGCATACCGAGTCTCGTGGAGGGTGGCGCAACGACGATCATGACCGCTGGTTGGCGAGGTCAGATCGTCACGGCGACCATGCCCGCCCGGGAGCTAGACATGCCGCGACGAGGTGCTCCGAGCTTGCGGGTCGCAGACTCATGGATGCCGAGGCGGTACGAGCTTGAGTGAGACTCCGTCGAGGAGGTAACCGAGCCCACGCTGGAAGGCATCGGCAGCTGCGCTCGAAGCGTCCGCACTCGAGCCTGGTGTGCCGGCGAAGAGCGCGTCGAGGACGCCCATCGCCTCCAGGCGCGGGAACCGCTGCCGGAGAGCTGGTGTCACGACCTGGGCGAGCGCGGCCCCTCGTCGTTGCCAGTAGTCCCGGTGCCCGATCCTGGTGCGCGCTGGCGCCTGATCGGCCTCGACTGCTGCCCTGACGGCGCCTCGTACGTAGCTGCCGACGGCACCGATGACCTCGCCGATCAGCTCTGGCGAGAGCTCCAACCCGTCGAACGCCGCGAGCTGTCGCTCGTGGAGCGCGAGCTCGGCAGGCCCGAGGGCCGATCGCCCGGCCCCGAGCTCGGCGAGCCACGGGTGCCGATGGTGCAGCTCCCAGGTGGCGACGGCGTCGTGTTCGAGCCGGTCACGCCAGTCCGCGTCGTCTGGAGGGGCCTGCGCGAGGAGTTCGCCCAGGACGTGATCGACCATCAGGTCGAGCAGCACCGGCTTGCTGTCGATGCGCGGGTAGAGCGACATGGCGGTCACCCCGAGTCGCCCGGCCAGACCCCGCATCGTCAGGGCATCGAGGCCGACCTCGTCGGCGATGTCCACCGCTGCGCCGACGATCTCCTTCTTGCCGACCGTCGGTGCCGGCCCACGCTTGGGCCCGTCCTCGGCATCCCACAGCAGCACGATGGCACGTGTGGGATCGCCGGAGCCGGTGTACTGCACGATGACCCTATACACTGTAGGGACTTAATGGTAGCAGGAGGAGGGATCGTGACCGAGACCGAGGTCCGTTCGCTGTTCGAACAGCTCGAGGATGTCCACGTCGTCGTCGGTTCGCTGGACCTCGGCCACCCCGAGGCCGCCGTCGGCGACACGTTCTGCACCTACAGCCCCGACGATGGGACCGAGCCCGACAAGATGCCGTTCGCGACCATCGTCACCAAGGACATTCCCGGCTGGGACGAGGCATCCGATCTGGACCGTGCTGGTGCGTTCCGGGTGAACCTGAACGTCGGCCGCGCACACCTCCCTGCCATCGACGACCAGGTCGATCACACCCAGCGAGATCGTCTGCTCCCTCACCCCCAGTACGCCACCCACGGCTGGGTCAGCATCGTCGAGCCGGGAGCGTCCACCGCAGAGGACCTCGTGAGGCTGCTCGAGATCGCGCACCAGAGGGCGGCAGCCCGGCACCGAGCCCGACGCCGGCACGAACCACCTACCTAGATGCGAGCTCTCGAGGCACCCTTCTTAGGCGCGGCCGCACGGAGCCGTGATGATGCGCGGGTCTGCAGGAACACCGCGCCGCGCGAAGTCGTCGGGGCAGGGATGCCACACCCCTGACAGCCGTGAGCCTTCGGGTTCCGGCCGACCGGAGCGTGAACAGGCTCCTGCGGGAGGGTCCGGTGGCGTTGACGTTCGACGCGGCGGCGGTGGTCAACGGCGTAGGGGTGGCGTCGTGGCTGGTGACGGGTCTGCCGATGAGGGTGGCGTCGGTCGGATCGTGCGTTCCGGCCGGACGTCAGCACCCGTCGAGGTGGCTCAGGATCGCCGCCATCACCTCGGGCATGTCAGGGTAGGGGAACGGGTGACCAGCGCCTTCCAGCCAGAGGCCGTAGGCGGGAGGGATGGCTGCGGCGAGTCGATGGCCGTGCTCGATCGGCAAGAACGCGTCGGCCGTCCCGTGGATGACGAGCGTGGGTGCCGTGATCGTGCCCAGCAGCGGATATCGGGAGCGGGTCACGGCGACAGCAGCCTGGTGCTGCCGCAGTGCGCGGAGGTTGAGTCCGTTCCGCTCGCGCAGGTCGTACAGGACGATCCTGGTCCACTCCTCCACATCGATCGGTTCGTCGCCGCCTTGCGCGATCAGCCCCGCGAGGAGCTCCTTCACGAGGTTCGTTTCGCCGCCGAGGAAGCGGTACCTCAGGAGTGGGAGCGCCGCTATCGCGGCCTGGATCAGCGGCCAGGTCCGTGGTCCGGGCAGAGCGGTGTCGGTCGGATCCGCCGATGTCGACATGAGGGTGAGGGAGCGGACCCGCTCGGGGTGGCCGATCGCGACCTCTTGGGCGACGAACCCTCCGAGGGAGAGCCCGATGAGGTGAGCGCGGTCGATGCGGAGCTCGTCGAGGACGGCGACCGCATCGTTCGCCATGTCGATCAGCGAGTACTCGTGCTCTCGGCTCCAGCCCGTCATCCAACTCGACGCGCCGGTGCCCCGCTGGTCGTACCTGATCACGCGGTAACCCACCGCCGTCAGGGCACGTAGGAACGCCGGCGGCCAGTACAGCGAGCTCGCACCGAGGGCGATGTTGAGCAGGATGACGCCCTTCTCCGCACCGACGGGCGGGAGGGACTCGTACCAGATCCGTACATCGTCGGACTGGGCGTACCCAGCTTCACCGTTGACGACTCCCGTCACGGGGCCGGCGCGGATGCGGGTGATCGTCCGCTCCGCGTCGGGCGGCAGACGGGGCCCTCGCCGCACCAGGAGCGCCGCGAGTCCGGCGAGTCCCAACGCCGCCGCGGCCAACACCGTCCACTTCCTCATCGAACGATCCTACGCTGCCATGCTCTCGGCCCCCGGTTGACCCGGTCGCAGTGTGATCCTGGGCCGGCAACGTGGGGGTGGGTTCAGCGCCTAGTGTCCTCGGATGGCACGATCCCCGCAGACCTTGAGCGTCGATGACCGCCGCATCCTCGCGTCGTGGGCAGCAGACCGCGCTGAGCACGTCTTGGCAGTCTTCGAGGATGCCACGCGGGACGACGGCAGGGTGCGAGCCGCGATCGACCAGGCTCGCTCCTTCGCCGCGGGCGATCTCGATGTCGCGGAGGCGGTGAGGCGTCGAGGTGGAGAGGCGGGTGTCGCTGCCCGGGAAGCGCTGACGCCAGCGGCAAGGGCAGCGGCGTACGCGGCCGAGCAAGCCGCCGCCGTCGCACACATGGGAGCACATGCCCTTGGTGCGGCTGGGTATGCCGCCCAGGCATCGCGGTTGGCTGCAGGCGTCGAGGGTGACGCCGTGGCACGAGCAGAAGCACGCCGCCAAGTCGCCGCGATGACGGACGCTGTCGCTGACGCCTTGTCGCGCCTGCCGGCGCTTGGCGAGAACCGTTCCGGTCCGCTCGGGCCCGGGCGCTTGAGCGACGGTCACGTCGGCTACGCCATCCGAGCCATCCAAGAGCTCCTCGAAGATCACTAGCCGCAAGGGCCTCGCTCGGAACCGTGACTGCCATGCTGCATCTGCAGGTGTTCGTAGGCAGGATGCTGGTGGGTGGTCCGGGGCCGGTGTGACTCCAGCCGTGATGGGCCGTGGTGCCTTGGCGAAGAACCGTCCCCGGTCCCGGACCGTCCGCGAGACACGACGAAGCCGGGCCTCGTGACTTCATAAGGAGCTTGACCGCCAGTCCCGTGGCAGTCCTGTCCGAAACCCGACCTCGCCGTGTCGTCCCTCGCCGCAAGCAAGGAGACGAACATGAACACGGTGCCACACGACGAGCGTCTGGTCATCCTCGGGGTCGACACCCACGCCGACATCCACGTCGCGGTCGCCCTCGATCACCTCGGCGGGAGGCTGGGTGCGATCGAGATCGCGACCACCCGTGCAGGGTTCCAGCAGCTGCTCAAGTGGGCCTCGCAGCTGGGCGTGATCGATCGGGTGGGGATCGAGGGGACCGGGTCGTATGGGGCGGGGTTGTTCCGCTGGCTGCGTGCCCGCGGTATCAGCGTGATCGAGGTGGATCGGCCCGACCGCAAGCTGCGCCGTCAGCGCGGCAAGGACGACATCACCGACGCAGGGGGCAGCCCGGTCGGTGCTGTCGGGTCAGGCGACCGGGATCCCGAAGTCCGCCGACGGCAACGTCGAGATGATCCGGGTGCTGCGGGTGGCCCGTAGATCGGCGATGCGCGCCAAGATCGCCACCATCAACCAGCTGCACGCGCTGGTGGTGTCCGCCCCAGACGAGCTGCGTGAGTCGTTCGACGGGCTGACCTCCATGGCCAAGGTCCGCAAGGCCGCAGCGCTGCGTCCGGGCTCCACGCTCGACACCGTGGAGGCGGCGACCAAGCTGGCCTTGAAGAAGCTCGCCCGCCGCTACCTCGCCCTGGTCGCCGAGATCACCGAGCTTGATGGCCACCTCGAACCGCTCGTGCGCGCGACCGCACCCGCGCTGGTGGCGCAGCCTGGCATCGGGGTGCAGTCCGCTGCACAGCTGCTGGTCACCGCCGCTGACAACCCCGAGCGGCTACGGACCGAGGGATCGTTCGCGCACCTGTGCGGCGTCGCGCCGCTGCCCGCCACCTCGGGCAAGAAGGTCGACCGTCATCGGCTCAACAAGGGCGGCGACCGTGACGCGAACTGCGCGCTGCACATGATCGCGGTCAACCGGCTCAGCCGCTGTGACCGCACCCGCGCCTACGTCCAGAAGCGCTCACCCGACGGCAAGGCCGACCTCGACATCCTCCGCCGCCTCAAGCGCTACATCGCCCGCGACGTCTACAAGATCCTCACCGAAGACGTCCCCGACCTCGCCCTCGAACGAGCCGCTTGACGCGTATAGGAGCTTCTACGCGCAGGGCTCTTCGGTCTGTGGGCAGCGCATGGTTGCGGCGGCCGTGGTAACGGTGTCGACGGGATCAACAGGAACCGATCATCGGGTGCGCGACCGCGGGTGGGAACCAGTTGGCCGGTCGAGGCTGAAACCGGGACGCGTTCGGGGCGGAGCGCCCACGCCGATGAACGCCGCCGACGGTTCCTTCGACGGCGCGAGCGAACCGGTCTCAGCGACCGTGACGACCGAGACCGCCGGTGTGGCTGAGGTCTGCGTCACCGCGATCGACGCCGCAGGTCAACAGTCCGCTCCAGGCTGCGTCGCGCTCGCGATCTACGATCCCTCCGGTGGCTTCGCCGTCGGCAACGGCGCCGTGCACTCGCCGGCGGGAGCCGATCGTCACGCGGCTGCGGAGGGGCCAGCCAGGTTCACGTTCGTCCCCCGGCACGTGCGAGATGGTGCCGACGCCACCCGGTACGAACTCGAGCCCCAGGTGCTGACCGGCGGCCACATCCGGATCGGGCGGTAGCACCGAGGGCGGACACCGCGGAGCGGGTCACCGTCGTTCCTCATCGGCGGGTCCTGAACTCGATCTCGGTGATCGCGAGGTTGCGGTTGCCCTGCCCGGGGTAGACGCCGAGGACCTCGATCCGCACCGAGGTCACCCCATCGGCCGTGAGGGTGAAGGACTGGAAGTCGTGGCTCTCCTCGAGGTCGAACGTCTCCATCACGCCGGTGTCGAAGACGAAGCGCAGCTCGCTCGGTCGCGGCCATTCGAGGAAGTTCTCGGGGGAGCCCGAGATCACGCCGATCGCAGCGATGTCGACGGGACGAGCGAACTCGATCAGCAACTGCTCACCGACCCCGTGATCGTCGCTCGACGCGGCCGCCCACCAGGTGTCGCGATGGCCGTCGATCACCGCATCGTCCGGGTGGTCCGGGTGTTCGGACGAGGCGGTTGCCCCTTGGGCGCTGACGGGGGTGAAGCTCGGGGCGACGATGCCTCGCACGGTGTCGAACCAGCCACCGGCGACGTCGGTGACCATCGACCGCAGGTCCGGGTTGAAGGTGATGCCGACGGCCCCCGCGGCGAACGCCACCAGAGCGAGGATCCGCATGACCTTGCCGACGGGGCCGAGCACGACGCGTCGGAGCGCGCTCACCTTGCCGCGGACACCGCGACCGCTGGTCAACTTGCCGCGCCCCCGGGACGGCCGTGCGCCTGCCTCGTACACCTTCGGCTTCCGAGTGAACGCTCGCCGCCACCACGGAACGCGCACGACCTCCGCCTCCGCCAGGGGGGTGCCGCAGCGGCTACAGAAGTTCCGCGTCGGTGCGTTGCCCTCGCCACAGTTGCCGCAGATCAGGTCCCCGGGACGTAGCCGCCGCGTCGGCCCCGTGTCCGGCCGTGAAGGCTGGGGCCGGACCGTCGTACGGCCCGGAAGGACCGGTGCGGGTCCCACAGGGGCGGTCGTTCCCGCGGCCTGCTCGTCGGTGGCGACAGCTGGGTCGTCTGCCGGCCGTCGACGCCGACGACCCGTTCCCTTCGGGGGTGTCGCCGTCGCGGCGCCCGGGGCGACGGGCGCGACGGGTGCGGCCGGGCGGACGGGGGGCGCCTGGGCGACGAGCGCGGCAGCACGCCGCGCGCGCTCCGCAGCCTCACGCTCGCGGGCGGCCTCCTCCTCGGCGAGCTGTCTGGCCTCCTCGGCCTCGGCCGCGACCCGGGCCGCTTCCTCGGCTTCCGCGGCGGCGCGGGCACGGCGGGCTTCCTCGGCCTCCTCGGTTTCCTTCGCTGCGCGTGCCTCGGTCTCCGCCGCTTCGGCGGCGGGAGCTTCGGCTCGCGTCCCGGTCGCTGCGGTGTCGCTCTCATCACCTCCCGTAGCGGGGCGTGCATCGGCCACGAGCTGCGCCTCGGCAGCGTTCTCCTCGGCGGCGCGGACCTCGGCTTCCGCGGCGGCGCGGGCCTCGGCCTCGGCGGCCGCAGCGGCCGCCTCCTCCGCCTGCCGCTTCGCGCGCTCAGCTGCCTCGACCTGCACCCGGAGGCGGTCCTCGGCTTCGCGCTGTGCCCGCTCGGCCGCCTCCGCCCCACGTTCGGCACGTTCGGCGGCTTCGAGACGCAACTGCTCCCGCTCGTCATCGAGTTCGGCGGGTCCGACGGAGCCGCCTTCGCCCGGCGCCTGGCCGGCTGCATCCTCGACGACGGCGTCGGTCTCGTCCTCCCCCTGACCGGTCAGGCGGTCGACCACGCGGGTGACCAGGCCCTTGGTCGTGTCGGCGTCACCGCCCGCGGCGACGCTCGCCGGCCGGTTCACGGGTGCCTCGTCGACCCGTGTGCCCGCCCACTCGAGGAACTCCTGGCAGCCGCCACAGAAGCGATCCTCGTCCTGGTTCTCGAACCCGCAGTTCGTGCAGACGATCACGATGATCCTCGCTGTTCGCTCGCCCCACCGGCCACGATCTCGACCCGGCTCGCCACGTGTGCGGGCTCGGACGCAACGACCAGTCGCTCGAGCCGGGCCACGTCCACCGCCTCCGGATCCGGGACGTGCACGCGGACGGTGAGCGTCGCTCGCGGTGTGCCCGGTGGCGCGGTTCTTGGCGTCGGCGACCACGCCACCCCGCCCGAGTCCTCGAGCTCGATCCGCTCCACGTCGGCGCCGAGGAAGTGGTTGATCAGGTCGACCGTGCCGCGCTTCGTGCCACGCCACTGCAGGAGTCCGACGGCGGTCGCGACGAGGCGGCGCTGCTGTTCCTCCGACCAGTTCTCGTCGAGCTCCGCGCCGACCCAGGTCGCCAGCCACGGCAGGAAATCGGGAGGTGTCAGCCACGGATCGAGGTAGGCGTCGATCGAATCCAGGGTCGCCAGCACGGGGGCGATGAGGTCGTCGAACACCGACAGGAAGCGCTCCGTGAAGCTGTCGCCCTGGTAGGGCGCCGGCATCGATAGCGCGAGCGGGTACGGGTTGACGAGGTCTGGGACCATCCCGCGCATCGTGGCTCCTCCTCGTCGGATGTGGGATCGGTGCCGCTGGTCAGTGCTGCTCGACTCGGACCCGGTGCTCGTACGAGAAGAGCAGCGAGTTGGCGTCGAGGTCGAGGCGTTCGACCGGATCACCACGGTCGCCGGTGATCGGGTCGGCCGCGAAGAGCCGCGCCTCCTCGACGAACTCGGTGCCCTCGACGCGTTGGAGCACCGCGTAGACCTCGCCGATGTGGACGGGCCGACCGAACGGCCAGCCCGCACCATCGGGTCCGCCGACGGTGGGATGGAAGTAGGCGTACAGGGCACGCAGCGCGGCATCGTGGAGGCGCTGGACGTTCGCGGTCCGCCGGGCCTCGAGCCGCGCGATGATGGTGACCCCCTGGTACAGCGGCGGTTCCACGACCACCCGCGCACCGACCGTGCGTCGTGCATCGAGGTGGTCCGCGATCCGGGCCAGCGTGTCGTCGGCCGGGACGAGCTCCTCGAAACGCAGCTGCGCCTCCGCCGTCGTCACCGCCGGGACGATCAGCACCCGGACGGCTCCGGCATCGGGGCCTTCCGCTACCTGGACGCAGCGGACGCGCGCGACCTCTGGGGCGGTGGCTTTCGCGAGGTGCTCGTAGTCCTCGGGCGTGACCGCTCGGTTGCGCGTCCGCAGCAGGATCGGACCCCGCTGGCGGGCGTTCTCCATCGGTTCGACGTCGACGCCACCGGCTGCCGCGTACCGGTTGACGACCCGGTCAACCAGGGGGATCGCCGTCATCATCTGGGTGACGGTCCGTGCGGCGACGTTGCCGCGGCTACCACCGGTCGTGCGGTACCGGGGCACGCGGATCGGTGCGCCCTTCGGTGGTACGGCCCCGTAGCGTTGGATGGATCCGTCCGCCATCCGTACCCCTGGCCCGAAGACGACCTCGCCGGAGATCCGATCCAGCATGAAGGCCTTGGCGTCGGGTTGGCACTCGGCGAAGTTGTCGATCTGCGTCCAGATCTCCCACCCTGATCCGGCCGCGATCTCGATCTCCAGGGGCCCCTCACCGCCGAGGACGGGGGCGGACTCGAGGTTGAAACGCTGGCTGGGAACTCCCTCGGACATCCCGACGATCTCGTCGGTGACGTCGATGGCGTTGAGAGCGGTCGTGGTGCCTCCGGCTGTGCGGGCGGACACGGAACGGATCTCGGGGGAGGCGGTGTAGAAGGGCTGGTCCTCCTCTGGTTCGAGGACACGGCAACGGACCCAGCCGGCACGTTGGCGGTCGATCAGCGAGGCGGCGTGGTCGGTCGGGAGGTGGATCATCACCTCACCCTGCTTGTTGAGACCGCCGGTGGTGTCGTACTCGAGGTCGCACGGCACCCAGCCCTCGCCGTCCCAGGCCTCCCAGGTCAACGGCGGGAACTCCGGGTCGACGCCGATGCCTTCGACCTGACAGTCGAAGTCGAAACGGATGGCGCAGGCTGGCATGGCGTCCGAGAGCCCGAGCAGGAGCACATCGCCGGGCTCCGGCTCCTCGTGGAACGCGCCGAAGCCTGCAGCACCCTTGAGGATGTCGCTCTCGTCGAAGCGTTCGGAGCCCCCGCGCTCGACCATGACCCGGATGAGCTCGCAGGGCGGCATCACCAGATCCTCGACGGTCCGGAAGATCACCGCATCCTCGAGCTCGGACACCGCGGTCGAGGCCTGTGTCCCGGCCGGGACCCGGACGGGCTGTTCGATCGGTCCGGCCAACCAGAAGGTGGCATCCACGCGGGCGGGGGTCGCCGGGTAGAGCTGGACACCGAGCATGTCGAGGAACCGCATGTAGTTGCGGTCGGGGACACGGTTCAGGCGGTAGAGCACCTGGTCGGTCATCCACGCGAACAGCTCGATCAGGGTCACGCCCGGATCGGACACGTTGTGGTCGGTCCACTCGGGACAGCGCTGCTGCACCATCCGTTTGGCGTCGTCGACCAACTCCTGGAACCGCCGGTCGTCGAGGTTGGGGGCGGGCAGAGGCATGGTCAGTCCTCGTGCTCGGGGATCGTGTAGAACGGGAAGACGAGGTTCCGTTCGTCGTTGGTCGCCTTGACCCGGTAGCCAACGTCGATGTAGAGGAGGCCGTCGGTGTCGTCGTCGGCGTACACCTGGACCTGTGCGACGTCGACTCGTGGCTCCCACCGCTCGAGCGCCTGCTCGACCGCGAAGATGATGCTGCCGATGGTGGTGTCGCTGATCGGGGCGAACACGTAGTCGTGGATCCGGCAGCCGAACTCCGGGCGCATGGGCCGTTCGCCTGGAGCGGTGGAGACGATCAGGCGGATCGCCTCCTCGAGTTCGACCTGGTCCTCGACCAGGGCGATCGCCCCGGTGGCGGAGGTGCGCAGCGGGAACGCCAGACCCCGGCCGATGAACGGTGGGCTGTAGACCATCTCAGCCTCCGATCAGGACGGTGACGATCCCGGGGGGAGCGATCGCGGTGGTGACCGGCGCACCCGACGCCGGATTGACGCCCATGACCTGGTCACCGACTCGGGCAGCGGGAACGCTGTTGATCGTGACGGTCATGCTCGCGAGCGTGACCGCGCCGGTGCACGCCGCTCCATCCACCTTGTCGCCCATGCGCGCCGGGACCTGGCTGCTGATGGTCACCGTCGGCGGAGGGCGGCCGGGGAGCGGCAGGATCGCGTCGCCGGTCACCGTCGTGCCGCCGATGTGTGCTGCGGGTTTCGACACGAGCTACCCCTCAGTTGATCTTCACGAGGCTGCCTTTGAGTTCGGCGATGCCCACGGCCTCGAGCGTCAGCTTGGCCGTGGACTTGATGTTGACCGGGCCGTTGCTCTCGATGTCGACCCCTGCGGTCCCCTTGAGCGAGAGCGTGCGGGTGGCCTCGATCGCGATCTCACCGAGGGTCTTCATCGTGATCTTCTGTGTCGTCGCGTCGATCGTGATCTCGTGCTGGCCGGCGATCAGCGTGATCTCGTTCGTCGGGCTCTCCTGGATCACGAGCTTCGAGCCGCCGCTGGTCTCCAGCGTGATCGACTGCTCTGGAGGGGTCAGCGTCTCGGCGAACCTCAGGACGTGGCCCCCCGAGGTCTTGAAGACCCGGAGCTTGGTCTCGCCATCGGCGACGGCCAGCACCTGGGGTTCTGGGAGTTCGGTGGGCGGTCCGTAGACGCCGCCGAGCACGTAGGGCCGCCGCATGTCGCCCTGCTCGAACACCACGAGCACCTGGTCGCCCACCTCCGGGGTGCACTGGAACCCCTTGCCGTCGCCGCCGCCGACCGACACGACGGGTGCCCAGTGCGACTCCACGGCGTCGCCCAGGGACGGGAACTCGACCTTGACCCTGCCCCGCTGCATCTCGTCGTTGGTGTTGCTGACCTTGCCGATCATCGGACTGGCGGTGTTGGCGCCTCCGCCCCCCTCGTGCCCGTTCGCGCGGGTCGCGGCGCCCGGGTGAGCCAGCCCGAACAGACTGCGGTCGTGGAGGCCGCTGACCGTGAAGGAGGTGACGTAGTTCTCGTGGTCGAAGTCGAAGACGTGTCGAACGGTCGTGAGCACGTAGTCGGTGGAGAAGCTCGTACCCAGCCCGTCGACCGTGATCTTGCCGCCGGGGACCATGGCAGGGTTGCCGCGGCAGCTGCCCTCGGCCTCGACCGACGCCGAGGCGAAGTGTGCCGCTCGGGCCGTCGCGTTCGCCGCCGCCTGAGGCGGGAGGTCCATCGGGATGTCGACGCCGGCATCCTCGCTCGATCCCAGCCGGGCCGCGATGGTCATCGGTAGGAGCTGGGGGTCGACGGGGATGTTCTCGCCGGTCGCCGGCACCCCCGGCATCATGATCTGTTGCTTGAGCATCGAGTTCCAGCCGTACACCTTGGTGGTCTGCGGCTGCTCGGCCGAGGTGGCGCGCAGGCGGAACGAGAGGAGCCCTTGGCCGAGCGTCAGCCGCTGCGGGATGCCTGCGGTCGGATCCGCGCCAGCACGACGGAACAGCAGGTTCCCGAGCGACATCCCGACCTCGAACCCGTTCTCGCGGGCGCGCTCGAGGATGAACTCCCAGTCCGTCTGGTTGCGCTGACACACGTACTCGTGGGGCCCACCGGTCGGTTCGGCGATGGTGGTCAACCCGTGCTCCCGCGCGATGTTGCTCACGATGATGTTGTCGGGGGTCATCGTGAAGGTCTCGGTCCTGCGCTGCCGGTGCATGCGGTGGCTCTTGTCGTAGCCGCGGAGCAGGAACCGTTGCGAGCTCCCGGGGGTGAAGGAGGCCTCGACCGCGACGACCTCGCCGTCGAACAGCGGGCCGAGGGCGGTCTGGGTCGGGTCGTCCATCGTCGCCGGGCTGGCCTCGATCTCCAGCGCCGCGCCGGGGCGCATCAGAGGGTTGTCGATGACCGCAGGTGGAAGGGTGTGCGGGGAGTTGTTCAGGAACTCCACCTCGCACATCGCCGGCAGGTTGCGTTGACGTTCGACGACGACCCGCATGATCGACTGGTTCAGCTGCGGCGGCATCAACGGCGCGCCGTTGAGCTTGACGACCGGCTTCGACGCGTTGGCATCGCGTGCCAGGACCACGGGACGTCCCTTCTAGGAGAGGTCGGCGACGACCGACGCGTCGGGGAGCGACACGACGGCACCGGTGGGCAGGCGCAGCGGATCGTCGATGTCGTTGAAGGCAGCCAGACCGCGCCAGTACCGCGGGTGGCGGTAGTGGTGGTAGGCGATCGAGTGGAGGGTGTCGCCCGCCCGCGTCACGTAGCTGCGCTCACCTCCGTCGCCGCCCGAGGTGGGGTTCTGGCCCTCCGCCGGGCTGACGGCCTCCTCGAGTGTGAGGGTGACCTTCGCTCGCAGTGGTGCCCCACTCTTCGAGAAGTGGGTGTACTCGACGACGTACGACTTGATGTAGCACTTGAAGTACCGCTTCTCACCCCACTGGAAGCGGAGTTGGACCGCACTGACCTGGTGGTCGCCCGGCAGGATCGACTCCCGCGGCTTGCACCAGTCCTCGATCGCCCGCAGCTCCCAGTCGAGGTTGCCGTACGGGAGTTCGAACATGTCGAAGAGCAGCTCGAGGCCCTTGATCGAACGAGGCTTCGGGTTGCTGAACGTGGCGGGCGGCGTGTCGACCTGCTCGGTCGCCTTGAACTTCTTCCACTCGCCGCCGCCCTCGATCGTCAACGACTTGGGGTTGTAGCGGCAGATCAGGACAGGGATGGGAGGATCGGACAGCCCGAACCTGGCGAGCCAGAGCTCGTCGGGCATGAAGAAGGCCTTGGCGGTCACCTGGGTGCCTGCCGTCGCCGCCGTCGACCCTGCGCCGGATCCGGAGGTCGGGATGGAGACCGAGGTCATGGCTTGCTCCTGGGCGGTTGCTACAGCGAACCGGTCATGAGGTCGAAGCCGTGATGCTCGAAGGCGAACTCCTCGATCGCGACCTTCTCCTCGCCGGCGTTGAACGTCGGGCCCTTCCACGACTTTGGCACCACGTCGATGAAGCTCCAGTTCATGACCGCCTCGAGGTCGGCGTCGTAGACGGTGATCGACGCGGTGGACCGTGCCGCTGATCCGATGATGACGCTGGCCATGTACTTCCTGAGCTTCGCCGAGTCCTTGTCGATCGGTCGCGTCAGGACGATGGGCTTGAAGGTCATCCTTCCGGGCAGCTTGTGGACGAAGAGGTTCTGTCCGCCCTCGACGTATTCCTCCATCTCGTACTCGACCTCGAGCCCGGAGCACTCGGCCCACAGGCCGACGTCGACCCAGTCGAGCCTGACGTGGAAGAGATGGCTCAGGGCGTCACCCATCGACGGTCACCTCCATCGCTAGAGCGGGTCGCTCAGGAGCCCGGCGCGCTCACGCTGGACCCGCAGCTCCCAGCGCAGCTCGTCGCGTACGCGGGGGTAGAGCTCGTGGAAGACCTGTTCGACCTGCCCGTCGGTCAGTTCCGCGTCCGCCACCTCGGAGGGCGTCACGGCCACCTCGCCGACCTCGACCCGACGCTGCACCACCTGCGATGGTCCGGCGGCGGGCGCGGTCGGGGCCGCCGGCGGCGACGGTGGATCCGCCGAACGCATGACAGGGGTGGCGAGCCGGAGAGGAGTGGCGGAGCCCGTCGGCGGCTCCGGTTGGCGGGATGCGATCAGCCGCTCCACAAGAGGATGGCCCTCGAAGCTCGGCGGCAGGTCACCGAGCGCGTCGCGGGGCGAGGAGGGCCGCGGCGACGGCTCCTGCGGCCGCGGCGGCGGACCCATCCTCCGTGCCGGTGCGGCAGGGGACCGCACCTCGACGGCACGCAGGACCGGTGGCCGTGAGGGGGCGGGCTCGGGTCGGCTCGGGGCGGGAGTCGGTCCGGATGACCAGCGGACCGGGACCGGTGCCGGAGGTTCGGCCTCGGCCGGCGGGTCCTCGTCCTCGACGTCGGCGGCCACCGGGACGAGCGGCTCTCGGAGTCCAGTCAAGGGGACGACCGGTCGGTCCGCGACGGCGCTCCGGTCGATCGCCGGGGCGTTGGCCGGTTCGATCCGACGCGCGACCACCGGAGGCCCGGCCCACGCCGGGGCGGGCACGGGTGGAGCCACCGGGATCTCGAGTGGCCCATCCGGCGTGACGGACCGTGCCGGAGGGGGCAGCAGCTGCTGGAGTCCGCGGCTGATCGCCTCGCTGCGGCCGCGGCCCGTCACCGCCGCAGCACCGCGTCGAGGCTCGTGAACGGACCGCGCCGTCGGCGGAAGCCGGTCCAAGGGGGTACCGAGACCGCTGCGCCGCGGCCGGGCCTCGGAGATCGGTGACCGCTGGATCAGAGCCGCCGGCCGGAGCGAGCTGCTGACCGAAGGCTCTCCGAGCGTGGGCTGGATGCCGGTCGCGGATGGGGCCGTGAGTTCGGTCGAGGTCGGCGGTGGTCCACCGACGAGCGGCGAGGTCGATGCTGCCCCGGGGTCAGCGACCTCGGTCGGCGCCGCCGGCGGATCGACGGGTCGTCCCGCCGGCGGTACGGATGACGCCAGCGAAGCGGTCGACCCCTCGGCGGACCGGTCGATGACGGGGAGCTCTCCTGCGACGGGGCGGGAGCGCAGGGGCCGCCGCGGAAGCCCGCCAGGTCGCGGTGCCGGTGCGGTCGGGGGGGTCACCGGCCGGGTCGGGGTCACCGACCGCAGGACCCGAGGCGGTGTGCTGACGAGCGGCCGAGCGGGTGGTCGGCCGCTCGCGCCGGACGGTGGCGACGGCTGGCCGGGGGACGGCGGGTCGGGCGACGGCTGGTCGGGGGAGGACCGGTCCGACGACGGCGCTGCCCTCTGGTCCTGGGCCACCGTGGGCCGCCGCTCAGCGCGCCGGGAGGCGCTCGGGACCGTGGGTCGGCTCTCAGCGCTCCGGGAGACGCTCGTGGGCGGGCTGGGCGGAGGTGCCGGTGGGCGATCATCGGCCACCGGGGCGGTCGGTGCGAGCGGCACCGCGGGGTCTCCGTGCACGGGGGAGTTGCCATCGGGATCGGTCGCTGGCGTCCGGTTCGACGTCGGCCAACGCCGGTGGGTCGACCCCTCGCCCATACGAAGGGAACGCCGGCCGAGCAGGGGGCGCGGGGGGCCTTGACCGGCGAGCGGGGTCGCCGCAGCACGGGCGATCCCGGTCGCGATCCCGCGCGGGGCCTGCGGCGTGAGCTCGTGGCCGAGCGGCGCCAGGTACCGAACACTTCGGTTGCGGTCGGTGAGTTCGCTGCTGAAGCGCGCCATCCCGGAGACCTGCTCGAGCGGGCGCTCCGACCGGAGACGTAGTGGCGGCAGCGTCTGCCACTCGCGTCGGCGTGGGGTGGGTGTGGTCGCAACGGCCGGAGCACCACCGCCTCCGGCGGTGGATGATCGGAGGATGCTGCCGAGCAGCCTGCGCCACATCCGTTCACTCCTCGCCGGACAGCTGTCGGTTGATCCGCGCGATCTGGTTCACGAACTGCTGGCGCACCGGGTGCTCCAGGTCCAGGATCTCCGCCAGGGACCAGTGGAGGTGGTAGGCGACGTACGCGACCTCCTGGTACAGATCATCGGTCGCGTACGTCAGGATCGCCCCCCCGCATCACCTGCCACGTCCACGACGAACTCGTGATCGCAGGAGGGGCACGTCACCCCGGCTTCTGTATGCCCCTCCTGGTTGACCCTGCGGTAGAGGTCCTGGAGGAACGCCAGGTCGGTGGCGAACAGTTCCTCGATGATCGCGGGGGTGATCGGGTCCACGGCGCCGAGCTTGGTGACGACGCGGGACAGGAGGATGACCGTGAGGTACGCCTCGTGGTTGCGCACCCGGGGGTCGCGCAGCGGCTGGATCTCGTCGCGAGCGGTGGCGAGCCGCATCACGCCGGCGCGGTGGACCGTCCCGGTCGCGTCGAGGTAGCCGCGGGGCAGAACGAAGTCGAACTCGGTGCGCAGCGTCTCCTCGCCGCGTTCACGGTGCCCCGCCACGTCGACCGCGCTCGGCGCTGCTGCTCGGGTACCTGCCGCCATCGCTCGCTCCTCGCTGCTACGGGACGTCGGGGGACGCCTCAGTCCTTCCAGATCCGACTGACCTTGATGGTCATCGATTCCACGGTCGTGTCCGTCGAGCCCGCCTTGTGGCCCGACAGCTCCCACTTCGAGGGCCAACCACCCTCGAAGTTCCAGCGGTTGGCGACGTCGAGGCTCTCGGTGAACTGGAGGATGGCGCCACCCTTCAGCGCACCCTCGTACTCGCCGCCGCTGACCTTCTCGATCCAGCGGTAGAGCTGGTCATCCTCGGTCAGACCCCGCTTGAACGTGATGTCGCCGTAGGTGGCCTTCCCCGGGTACTTGCGGGTCTCGACAGCTCCCGCGCCGGACGACACCTTCTGCTCGATCACGTTCTGTTCGATCGTGATCGTCGAGACCTCCTGGAACTCCGCGAGGGTGACCCCGTCGACCTCGAGCCCGTACCGGAGGCTCGTGTGAGCTCGGTGCTCCTCGAACATGCCCATGGCCCGATCTCCCACGCGCCGGCGTCGCGACGGACGGTGTTCCTTCCGCGTCCCGACGTCGTCCGCTCAGCCCTTCTCGATCGCCTCGACGGTGAGGGTCACCGACTCGACGGAGATCTCGTTGGCGTTGGCCTTGAAGCTCGGTGCCTCCCACTTCGACGGCCAACCGTTGATGAAGTTCCAGCGCTTGATCTCGGCGAACATCGTGTCGTACTGGACGATCGAGCCGTTGCGGCGTGCCGACGTGATGTCGCCCTTCACCACCTGGTCGATCCACTCGTACAACTGGTCGTCGTCGGTGACGCCCCGCTTCAGCGTGATGTCGCCGAACTTGATCGGTCCCGGCTCCTTCTTGATGACCTCCTGGCCCCCCGGGAGGGTGGCCCGGTGCTCGATCACCTGGCGTTCGACGGAGATGCCGGAGACCTCCTGGAACTGCGCCAACGTGATCCCGTCGCACTCCACCTGGTAGATGTGGCTGGTCGCGGCGTCACCGCTCATGAAGTCCAATGCCATGGTTCACGACCTCCTGGTCACTCTTCGACGGCGTTGCCGGCCGAGAACTGGGACAGCTTGAACACGACGAACTCGGCCGGCTTCACCGGCGAGACGCCGATCAGACACACCACCTGGCCGGCGTCGATGACGTCGGGCGGGTTGGTCTCCGCGTCGCACTTGACGAAGAACGCTTCCTCCGGCGCGGCGCCGAACAGCGCACCGTCGCGCCACGTCCGCGTGAGGAAGCTGTTGATCGTGCGGCGGATCCGTCCCCACAGGTCCATGTCGTTGGGCTCGAACACCACCCACTGGGTGCCGCCGAGGATCGACTTCTCGAGGTAGTTGAACAACCGTCGCACGTTGATGTACCGCCACGACGGGTCGCTCGACAGCGTGCGGGCACCCCACACGCGGATGCCCCGACCCGGGAACGCCCGGATGCAGTTGATGCCGTCCGGGTTCAACTGGTCGTGCTCGGACTTGGTGATGTTGAGCTCGAGGTCCAGCACGCCGCGGACGACCTCGTTGGCCGGGGCCTTGTGGACGCCGCGCGTGTCGTCGCTGCGGCCCCAGATACCGGCCATGGCACCGCTCGGTGGCACGAACTGGTTGGTGCCCGTCGCCGGGTCGAACACCTTGATCCACGGCCAGTACAGCGCAGCGAACTTGCTGTCGTAGCCCGCGACGTCGACGCGCCACTCCTTGACCTGCTGGGCGTTGAGGCCCGGCGGGGGATCGAGGATCGCCATGCGGTCGCCCATGAGTTCGCAGTGGGCGATGATCCCGAGCTGCACGGCCTTCACGCCGTCGAGGTCGAGGCCGCCCTGCTGGTAGGCCGCCATGACGTCGGGCGCGCACACCATCGTCACGTCCTCGATGGCCTCGAGACCACCGAAACCGGTGCGGTCGGAGGGATCGCCGACGTAGTCGTCGGGCGCCAGCCGGGGCGCGGGGGCCACCGCCGTTCCGCCCGAGAGCGAGATCGTCCCGGCGCTGGGCCTCAGATCGGTCAGCGAGCCCTTGCCGATCTCCTCGATGCGGATGAACTCCGACGTCTCGTTGACGGTGGTGACCACGGCGGTCTTCGCACGCTTGTCGGTGGTGACGTTCTCGAACGTCTCGACCTGCTTGCCACCCTTCTTCACCACCAGCGTGAAGGCGGTGCCGGCCTTGCCAGCCCCGCCGTCGTCGTCCCCGTTCTCCTTGACGTCACGGACCTCGAGCGACAGGTCGTCACCACCTGCGCCGGCCTCGATGGCGCTGACGCGGTAGGCCTCGAGACCCTGTTTGGTGCCCGAGGTGAGGGCTGCTCGCGCGGTCGGCTTGCCGTTCTCGCCGTTGCCGCCGATCCGCACCACGTAGCACGCACCGCCGCCGTTCTGGAAGTAGGCGTAGACGCTGTGCGCGAGGTACGAACCCTCCATGAAGGCACCGAAGGTGCCGGTGAACTGGGTCCAGTTGGTCACCAGCGTGGGCTGGTTCACCGGGCCCATCTGGGCGAGGCCGACGAAGGCCGCGACCGCGGTCCCGACACCTTCGATCGGCTTCGAGCCTGACTCGACCTCCTCGACGTAGACGCCTGGGGACAGGTACTGCGGCATGCGCAGCCTCCTCGTGCACGACGGTCCTGGTCCCGCGAGCGTCCACCCGCACTCCCCGAGGAACAACGCTCATCGGTGCCAGGCAGCGGGAACGTCCGGTTGCCCCTTGGGGCACAGCGACGGCGAACGGTCCTTCCGAACCTCGCCGTGGCGCCGCCGCCGGGCTACCGCACCTGCCTACCGGCTGGCTCCGCGGATGCGGGTGATCGCGAGGGCTGCCTCCCGGATCTCCGGGTGCGACCAGGCAGCCCGGGAAGCAGCCTCGTCGTGGCCTCGGTACTGCGGCCTCGCTGGATCGACGAACCAGATCGTCGGACGAAGCATGCCGGATCCGATCGTGAGGATCTTCGGCAACCTGGTATCGGCGACCGACGAGATCGCGTCCGCCAGGTTCTGCGCGATGCGATCGGGCCTTGGTGCCGTCGTCGCCAGCGTCCAGCTGCTGTCGCCGTTGACCTGCAGTACACCCGACCGTGATCGGCTGGCTCGCAGGTTCAGGTACAGGGTCCCACTCTGACGTCCGCCCTGCGAGATGGGAGCGGTCAGCCTCCCCGTGTCGGCGAAGCGTTCGGTGATCCGTTGTCGCACCGACTGTGCATCCGGCGTGGCCTGGCGGAACCTCCGCACGTCAGCATCCGCTCGCTGGAGCCAAGCCTCCTCCTCGGCCTCGATGATCGTCGAGGTCCTCGAGCCGGGGTACGCCTGGAGGAAGCCGTCGAGCCCTTCGGCGTGCGCTTCCATCGTCAGTCGGTCAGCTCGATCGATGCCATCGATCACCCGGCCGATGAAGGCGGCGATCTGCGCATCACCGGACGCCGTCGACGCGCGCTCGCCTTCATCCCAAGCCGCCATGCCGACGTCCATCGCTGCCTTGAGGTACGGCTTCATCGGCCCGGTGGCGTCGAGTGCGACATCGAGCAGCGACTTCATCAGGGCCTTCCCCATCGCTGCAGCGAGTCGGGCTTCCGCCTCCTGCTCGGATGAGAAGTCCATCCGGTTCTTGAAGAGCAGGAGACCTCGATCCAGGCTGCGGTACATGCCGCTCAGGGCCTGTCCCATGCTGGTGTGGATCCGCGTGAGGCGCGCATCGGGGGTGCTCGCCGACGTCGTGAAGTGCACGCCCTCGTCGTCTTCGAACGTGATCTCCACCGGATCCTCTCGGCGGAGGACACCCGCCCGCAGCATCTCCCCCCCAGCGCGCTGTCGCTGCACGATGGCCGCGACCGCCTGGTTCCCGGCCGTTCCCTGCAACTCCCGGGCGGTCGCGGGGAGCGGGCCACCTGTCGATCCCCTCGCGTCGGGACCCACACCGCGAACCGTCGAGTTGGCCGTGCTCGGAGAGACGTGCGGCGCACGTGGTGTTCCCGTGGATCGCGGGTCACGACGCTCTGCCCTGGCGCGCTCGGTCACTTCAACCTCCGCTCGTATGGGCGACCGGCCCCGTGTGCGGAACACGTGCTACCGGCCGGGTCGCGGCCATCAGTCGACCTCTTCGCCGAGCAGTTCCTCGTCAGGCTGACGGGCGACTCCCGGTTCCGAGGCTCCGGCGAGGGGGCTCGTCGAGTTCCACCTCGTCGTCGCGCTGGACGCCGCTCCTTCGTCACACCTCAGGGTGCGAAGGCGGTGAGGCCGGTGCATGAACCGAGGGGTCGTTCCCGGGGAAGCGTGGGTTGCCCGAACGGGCAGCATCGGTGCCGCACGTTGCCAGAGGGGATGGCGCTGGCTGTCGGCAGGTGCAGGATCGCTTGCCCTCTCGGCGACCCGACGAGGCAGCGGCTCGCCGCCGCCAAACTCGTAGAGTGTGCTGATGACCGGCGAGGGCAGGCTGTGAGCGAGCGAACGGCGGCGGCCCCGGAGCCCGACGTCACGCGCGATGCGTCGTCCGGGCACGACCGGCCCTCGCCGGAGCGCACGGTGCCCGAGGCGCTCGGGGGGCTCGTCGGGGCCGGGCGCGCGGTGACGGCCAGTTCGCTCCGTCCGCGAGCGTTGCTCGCCGTGCAGCTCGCCGCCGGCAACGCGGCCGCTGTCGCGATGCGGAGCCGGGCCACGCGCGGCGCGCCACCACCGATCCAACGCACCCCACCCGATGGTGGCGTCGACCTGGACCGACCGCCGGATCGCGACGAGGCGCGGACCCCGGAGGAGGTCGATGCCAGCCTCCCGGCGCCGCCGGACGCACCACCGGTGCCCCCGCACCCCGATCCCCCGCACCCCGACCCCCCGCCGCAGGCGTCGCAGCCGCCCGACGGCAACGGCACGCTCGAACCGTCGCCGGAGGACGGTGCGGCAGAGCCTCCCCGCCTGCAGGAACGGGGCACAGGTCAGGACGGCGAGGAGGACGTGGATGACCCCGGTGGGGCGGCTGGCACCTCGGCGCCAGCATCGATCCCGCGTGAGGAGCAGGAACATCAGCGTCCCATCCCGGCTCCCGCGCCCGGGGACAGCGCCGGCTCCGGTAGCGCGGAGTCCACGCCGACCGAGCCCCCCGCTTCCACCCCTGTCGAGGCGTGGGGCGATCCGGGCAGCTCGCTGCGCCGTCAGCGGGTCAACGACCTCCTCGTCGCCGGCCTGACCGGCGGAGCCAAGGACGGTGCGCTCATGGGCGGCGCCGTCACGGTCGTGAGCATGCTCGCGACGTCGCAGGCGAGCCGGATGCTCGCCGCGCGCGGCGTCAGCCAGGCCGCCAAGGCGGCCGGGCCGGTCGGGGCGGTCATCAGCGGTGGTGTCGCGGTGTTCGCCCTCGCCACGAAGGACTGGGAGCAGTCGGCCGCGATCCGGGCGCGCTGGAACCAGGGCGAGGGCGATGAGTTGACGGCCAACCGCCTCAGCGCCTCCGCCGAATGGCTCGACATCATCGGCAACGTGGTCGACATCGTCGGTGGCCTCGCCGGCATCGCCGCGCTCGCGTGCACGGGCTTGGCCTTCCTGACGGCCGGTGCCACGGCGCCGGCAGCGGCCTTCCTCGGCAAGGTCGCGCTCGGGGCGGGTATCGCTTCGTTGGTCATGGGCGTCATCAAGACCATCCTGCTCGGTCTCGCGCTGTACTACCGACGCAAGCACCTGCTCGAGATGGGCCTCGAGGATGTCGACGCGCTCGAGGCGCAGGGCAGCGCCCTCCGCGACGACGCCCAGGGGGTCGGTGGGTTCATGGGGGGCATGGCGGCCGCCGGGGGCGTCGGTGGGGGCAAGTGGCTCACCGGTAGGGGCGCTCGCGGGCTGGGGGGCATCCGGACACGTCGCGCGGCGGAGCGGGGTGTCTTCCTCGACCCACCGCCACCTCGCGACGCTCCGACGGTGTCAGCCAAGGCACGTCAACGCCTGGCGGAGGTCGCAGGCCCCGAGACCTCCGGAACGAGGCGGGCGGAGGGCACGCTCCGCGGCGCCGAGCGACTCGATACGGAGCTCGGCGGGACCTTGCCACCGCCGAGGCCGCAGACACCCGATGGCACACCGTCACGTGGCGGTCCGGCACCCGAGGCCCGCGACCCTGCAGCCCGACCGCCACGGTCACCTGACGGGCGCCCGCCCGAACCGCCGGGCCGCATCCCGGGTGACGAGCGGGCCTCGGTGCCGACCGAGCCTGCCGGCGGCCCGACGCCGTCCCGTGGCGCTCTGTCGCCGGCCGAAGGGTCCCGGCGTCTGGGCTTCATCGAGGGGCAGCGGGACCGGGAGATCTCGTTCTGGGGAAGGGTCCGCGACTCGGCCCGCCGTGGCAACGACGAAGGGCACGCCGCCACGATGCGGGCGCTCGACCGCTCCGAGCAGGCGCGCGTCGGTCTCGTCGACCGGTGGGCCGCGCGGCAGCGCGAGCGGGCCGGACAGCAGCCCGACGCCCCCGAACGGCTCCAGCAGATCGAGGCCGAGGCCACGACCCGGAAGGCGAGCGAGCGGCAGTGGGCCGAGGACCGACGTGCGGAGGCCCGTGAACGGCACGGCACTCGTCAGCGCGAGATCGACCAGCGCTACCAGAACCGCGAGGCCGATGCGCGTGTCAAGGCCGAGCGAGCCATGCAGGAGACGCGCGATCGTGTGATCCAGCCGGAGCAGGACGCCGCGGCACCGCCGACCCCGCGTCCGCCCGCCGGCGCCGACGCCTCGGAAGGCGGCGCCACCGCAGATGGGGTCGGGTCGGCGACCCCCGGCCGATCCCGGGCCGCTGCCTCCCGAGAGGTTGCCTCCTTCGTCGCGACGACCGGCCTGGCGGGCCAGTCGGCCGGTGGTGCCTTCGACGGGCTGGTCCGCGAGGGGCGTCTCGACTGGTCCCGGGTCCTGTCGTCGTTCCCCCTCGCGGCCGACGGCGTGGCGGCGCTCGTCGAGATCGTGTTCCCACCCCCTCCTGCGCCCCCGATGGGGGACTTCCCGGTACCACCGGCCGATGCCCCCGTGATGGCGTCACCGGACGAGGGACGGGAGGTCGTCGAACCGGTCCGGCCCCCCTACCCGGCGCCGCCGAGCAGTTCCCTGGAGCTGCAGCAGATCGAGATCGAGCTCGGGCAGCTCGAGGACGCGCAGCTCCAGGCAGCCGGCCAGCAGCAGGAGGCTCAGGAGGAGATCGAGGCGCGGACCGCCGACCAAGCGCGGCTCGAGCAGGCCAAGGCCGGCGCCGACCGTGGGGCGGAGACGAGCCAGGAGGTCGGCACTACCCTCGGCGAGCGGTCACGGACCCACCAGCAGGCCGAGCAGGAGCTCGAAGGGGCGCAGGGTGAGGCGGGACGCTACGAGCGTGAGTCGGGCAAGCTCGGCACGTTCGTGTCCCTGGTCCGTGGTATCGGACGCTTCGCATCGATCCTCACGATACGGGTGATGCCCAACCGGGCCCAGCGGGCAGGTCGGAGCATGATGGAGCGATCGGCGGAGATCGTCGGTGCGATCGAGGACACGAACCGGGACATGCGAACGGAACGGACCACGGCCCCACAGAAGCGAGCCATCATGGACAGCCGAGCCGAGCAGATCGGTGGGGCCAGCCAGCAGGCACCGGAGACCCAGCAGGACTTCGAGCAGACCAGCGACGACCTGCAGGCGATCGCCGACGCCACCGCCGAGCGCCGTTCGGAGGCGCAGGAGGTCGCCACCGGGAACCGCGAGGCCGAGTCGGCGGCACGAGCCCGCATGGCTCAGCTCCAGGCGCAACGTGCCGAACGGACCGCCGCCATGGAGCGCTGGGCGGAGGAGCATCGCGAGGCGCGGATCGAGGCGATCCAAGAGACGCGCGACCGCCTCGAGGCGCAGGACCACGACATCACGTCGGTCACTGGTGACGACTGATGCACACAGCCGCTCGTCTCCAGGCTGCACTCGACGCGCTGCGTGCGGGACACTTCGGCATCGCAGCTGACCGGTTCGTCGAGGTCGCCGCCGAGGTGACCGAGGCGCGGGACGCGAGCCGGGCCTGGCGCTTGGCAGCGACCGCCCGCCGGTTCGCCGGCGACGCCGAACCCGCGCTCGAACACGCTCGCCAGGCGCGGTCGTTCGCCATCGAAGGGATGACCCTGGGCGAGGCCGCGCTCGAGGTCGGCGAGAGCCTGCGGACGCTCGGCCGCTTCGACGAGGCGGTGGCCTCCTACGACGAGGCTGTCCAGCAGCTGGAAGGCTCGGCGCGGCTCGTCGCGAGGGGACGGCGTGCCCTCACGCTCGCGCTGGCAGGTCAGCTCGACCTCGCCGCCGACGAGATCGACGCCATCGCTCGTGACGTCGACCCCGCCGACGTGCAGCGTGGGTTCGAAGCGCTCGGCGAGGAGCACGGACGAGCGCTCGCCACGCTCGTCTCGGCGCTCGCCGCGACCCCTGCGGCACCGCCGGGTGATGACGGTGAGCGCTCCGACCAGGCGATGCTCCGCTGCGCCCGCCACGTGCTCGACGGTGATCTCGAGGCCGCCTACGTGGCGACCCTGGAGGCCAGGGAGGCGGCCCGGCTCACCGCCGACCCGGTCCGTTACGCGGCCGCCTGTCTCGCGCAGGCGGAGGTCGCTGAGCGACGTGACGACCGCGCACTCGCCTACGAGGCGGTCGCGGTGGGGTGGGCGACCCTTGCCCGGGGCGGGGATAACGAGGTCGCCCGGACGGCCTTCGAACCCGCGATGCAGGATCTCGTCGAGCGGTGGGGACGTGACGACTACCTCGCCATCCGGTCGGCCTACGATCAGCAACAGCGTGGTCAGGGGAGCGGTCACGCGCGGCCGTCGTGGGAGCGCGGCGGAGCGTGACCGGCGGGCTGGAGGCTCCTACTCGCCCTCGAGGTCCTCGAGGTCCTCCTCGCGGTTGACCGACGGTGCCGACGGATCCCGCGACGGCATCATCATCTCCTCCTCCTCGGGCTCCGCCTCCCGGGCGACCGCGGGTGCGGCGGCTGGCGCGGCGGCAGCGGCAGGCCCCGACCCCTGGGCGATCGCGTGGCCGACCGACTCCGCGTGCTGCTCGGCAGCGTCCGAAGGGTCACTGACCTGGCCCGGCTGCAAGCCGCTGGACCCGGTCCGCTGCTGGACCACGTGGGTCAGCTCGTGGCCGAGCAGCTGCTTGCCGCTGGTCGAGCTCGGGTCGTAGGTGCCCTGTTTGAAGAACACGTCGTTGCCGGCCGTGAAGGCGCGAGCGCTGACGGCCTCGTTGAGGTCGTGCGCCGTGCTGTCGGTGTGGACCCGCACGTCGGAGAGGTCGTGGCCGAACGCCCCCTCCATGTCGCGACGAACGGGCTCGCTCAGCGGCTGCCCGCTGCCACGTCGTTCCTGGATGGCTCGCGCGACGGACTCGTCGAGCTGCTGGGCGCTCGTGGCGCCGGACCGCTGGACGCCGCTGGTCACGATGCGGCCGATCGCGGCGTTGCCGAGCTGGGAGGGCAGGTCCGTCGCGGCCGTCTCGCTCCCATCGGTGCCATCGGAACGGTGGGGATGGTGGTGGGGACCTTCGAGGTCGTGATCAGGGGTCGTCATCGGGCACCCTCCTCGGTGGTGCGGGTGGTCACGAGGTCGTAGTACGGACCGAACTCCGACTCGGTCACGAGCCGGCCGAGCTTGCGGTACTCACGGGCCGTGGCGCGGACGAGGGTCTCGGTCGAGACCGGCTCACCTTCCACGGAGGCGGCGTAAGCAGCCGCCAAGGTCACGTTGCGGATGTCCCCGCCGGAGAGCTCGAACGCCTTCGCGAGGAAGTCGAGGTCGAGGTCGTCCTCCCGCGGCAGCGACGGGGGGAGGTGCAGCTCCCAGAGTCGGAGTCGGTCCTCCTCCTCGGGCTCGGGGAAGTCGATCAGGACGTCGATGCGGCGGGTGAACGCCTCGTCGAGGTTGGCTCGCAGGTTCGTGGCGAGCACCGTGATCCCGTCGAACCGCTCCATGCGTTGGAGCAGGTAGGCGATCTCGAGGTTGGCGTAGCGGTCGCGAGCGTCGCTGACGTCGGAGCGCTTGCCGAAGAGCGCGTCCGCCTCGTCGAAGAAGAGGATCCCGTTGACGTCCTCGGCCTGGTCGAAGATGCGTTCGAGGTTCTTCTCGGTCTCACCGATGTACTTGTCGACGACCGTGGAGAGGTCGATGACGTAGAGGTCGAGGCCGAGCTCGTGCGCGACCACCTCGGCCGACAGCGTTTTGCCGGTCCCCGACTCACCGGCGAACAGTGACGTGATCCCCCGCCCCTTGTCGGAGCGGCCACCCATCTTCCAGTCGTCGAGGACGGTCCCGCGGTGGCGGGCGCGCTGGACGATCTCGCGCAGCAGCTCCGTCACCCGGGTGGGCAGCACGAGGTCGTCGACGCTGGCCACCGGGGTGAGCCGGTGGGCGAGGTGTTCGAGACGCCCCGCGTTCTGCAGCCGGGCGCCGACCTGCAGGTCCTCGGCCGTGACGGGACGCCCCGCCGTGGCCGCCTGTCGTTGCGCCGTCTGCCACGCCCGGACGGCCTGCTCGGGCTTGAGCCGGAACTGGACGGTCGCTGCGGCGGCGTCCAGGCCACTGCCTAGAGGGACCAGGTCCCGCCAGAGCCGCTCCCTGCGTCCGTGGTCGAGCGGACCCGGGACGATCGTTGCGGGGACCTCGGTGAGCCAGCCCGCGTCCCACGCGCGCCGCCCGACCAGCACGACCGGTACGCGGGCGTGCCGAACCGGATCGAGCAGGCGAGCGTCGCGCTCGACGAGGTCGTCGATCACACCGGCCACCAGCCCGGCACCGCGGAGGGCGGCTTCGCGGAGCGCGTCCGCCAGGATCTCGCGGGACGTGCCGGCGTCACCCATCCGCGCGAGATCGACGCAGAGGCAGGGAAGCTCGGCGCCCGCCAGTCCGGCGACGCCCGCTGCCAGGCCCGCCGTCCGCGCTCCTTCCCGGACGTACACGACGGCGATGCCGGCGGCGATCGCTCGCGTCACGGCGAGGGCTTCGGCCACCGGGACCACCGGGACCTCGACCTCGAGCGCGGCGACCTCGGCGGTCGGGGTGTCGTCGCCGAGCAGGTGTGCCGTCACCCGGTCGGGGACCCGGACGGTGCGGGTGAGGAACGGGCGCTCCTGGTCGCCGATCTCGAGCAGGTGGCCACCCACCAGTGGGCTCTCGGGGAGGAACCGCTGGCGCGAACCCGCGTCGGTGAACCTGAGACCGAGGAGTTCGAACGCCAACCCGATGCTGCCCCGGCGCCGGGTCACGTCGTCGTGGAGGTAGCCGTAGAGGCGCTCGAAGCGGGGATCGAGGTCGGGGGCCATCGCCAGCAGGAGGAGCTCCACCTCGAGGGGATCGAGCGCGAAGGTCGCCGCGAGACGTCGCAAGCGGAGGACCTCGCCGCGGGCCTCCACGCCGTCGGCCCAGCGTTCGACCGCCGTGTCCTCGTGGGTGACGTCGAGAGGAGGCGCCGGTCCGGTGGCGGCGAGCAGGTCGTCGACCTGCTCCTCGGAGATGTACAGGCCGCGTAGGGGGTCGTCGGGCTCAGGATCGCCGGCGCGCCGAGCCTCGACCCGCCACCGCACCCGCCGTTCGAGCACGCTGAGGCGCGCCAGCACGTGGCGGACGGACGCTGCGCCCGGCACGCGGTCAGCGGTGGGCGCGTCGGGGGGTGGCGCTGCCACGGCGCCCGGGTCGACCTTGAGGACCATGCTTGCGATGGTGCGCCCGACGGCGTCCACCCGCAGCGGGGGAACGGGTCGAGGGCGGTGCACTGCCCGGTGCCCGAACGGGCAGTCAGCGTCGGGCGGTGAAGTTGGGCGGCCCCTGGGAACCCGGGACGACGAGGAGCGCGGCCTCCGGGGGTTCGTCGTCCTCTTCCGCCGGGGGAGCGGCCTCCGCCGCCGCATGCAGCACGCGGTCCCCGAGTACGTCCCGGTGGAACACCAGGACCGGCGTCGCGAAGGTGCCGTCGATCTCGGAGGAGGCGGTGGTGATGCCGATGCCGGGGAACCAGGTGAGCGACACGGTGGCGGCGGGAGGGAACCCGTCGCCGTGGGCCTGGACGACGCTGCCGGGTCGGGCGAGTGGCGGCTCGACGAACACGCGCGGCGTCACGGTGAACGTCGCGGTCGCGATGACCTCGGTCGGCGTGCCGCAGCGTTGGCACGCGGTCACCGGTCGCTCACCCCCGGCGACTCCCTCCGGGATCGTGACGCGTGTCGCGAAGGAACCCGCCGGTACAGCGGCGCCGTCGAGTGGTTCCCCGTCGAGTGGTTCCCCGTCGAGCAGCAGCGTGACCGCGAGCCCGTCGGCGAAGCCGGACCCCTCAACGTCGACCTCGGTCGTGACGGGTCCTCGTTCGGGGTCGAGTGCGAGCGTGACGTCCGGGTCGGGATCGGGGTCTGGATCGGGATCGGGATCGGGATCAGGATCGGGATCAGGATCGGGATCTCTCCCTGGGCGTGGGATCGTGAACCTGTCGGTCAGGCGGGTGTCGCCGCGGACCGAGCACGGGCTCTCCGCTCCGTCCTCGTCGAGTTGGATGGCCTCGACGTCGTAGGTGCCGGGTGAGCGGCTCGGCACGGTGAAGCTCACCGACCAGCTGACGATGAACGACTCGTCCGAACCCGCACCGGGCAGGACCGTCGCGACCTCGGTGCCGTCGAACCGCACGTGGATGCGGCCGCACTCCTCGTGGTGCCCCCAGCCGTCGCCCGTCGCGGTGGCCGTGGAACCGGCCGGCCCACGGTCGGGCACGACCCGGAACGCGAGCACGGTGAAGAAGGTGGCGGCGCGGATCTCGCACGCCGGCTGCTCGACGACGACGCGGTAGTCGCCGACCGGGACCTCGGGGACGGTGACGGTGGCGACGAAGGACCCGCCCTGGCCCCACGTGGCGGCGCCGGTCGACGCGGGCGTGGGCCCGCTGCCGTCGTCGAACGCGACCGTGACCGCACCGCACGTGGGCCCACCGAAGCTGCTGCCGCTCACCTCGACCTGCTGACCGGCGCCACCCTGGGCGGGGGTCAGCTGCGCGGACGGCGCGGGAGACTGGGCCGGCGAGGGGGACGCGGTCAACGTCGCGGCGGCAGCGACCAGCACGGCGACGATGACGGGCGTTCGACGTCGATCAGGCACCCGAGGCGACCTCGTGCCGGCCCGCTGGCTGGGTCGACCGATCGCTCGGCGTGGCGACGTCCAAGCCGAGCTCGTGCAGTACCTCGGTGTGCTCGGCTCGCACCCGGGCTGCGGCCGCCCGGTCGCCCAGGGCGGTGTGTGCCGCCTCCAACCCCTCCCACAACCGGCTGCGGTACCGGTCGACCCGCAGACCCGATTCGGCGACCGAGACGGCGGCGTCCGGTTCACCGTCGGCGAGGTGACGTTCGAGCAACCGCTGTGCGACCTGTGCGAACTGCGATCGGTACCGCTCGCGTGCCGTCGTCACCCACTCGCCGTGGCCGAGTTCGGGGAGCAGGACCCCGCGGTAGCTGTCGAAGGCGAGCTGCAGGGCGGCTCTCGCGCCTTCGGTCTCGTGCTCCCGGAGCGCGCGTTCGGCGTCGGCCGTCGCCTGATCGAAGGTGGCGACATCGCTGACCCCGCCCGTCGGGAGCGCCAGGACGTACGCCTCGCCGGTCCGTCGCAGCAGCGACCACTCACCGCGTGCCGCCTCCGGCTCCAGGAACCGCCGCAGCGTCGAGATGACCACCTGCAGCTTGGGCAGCGCCCGATCGGCGGCCGTCTCCGGCCACAGTTCCTCGATCAGTTGTTCCCGCGCGACCCGCACGTTCGGCGGGCATGCCAGCCGCCCGAGGAGGAGGCGCAGCTGCGGCTTCATCGCCTCGACGTCCACGGCCACACCCCCGACCATGATCCGGAGACCCCCGAAGCACGTCACCTCGGCGGCAGGTGCGGGTGGTTCGGTGGCGACGACGGAAGGCGTCTGCGGCGCGGGAAGGTGCACCCTCAGGTCGGCGGCCGCGGTGTGTGACGAGGTCGGATCCTCCCCGCTGGCACGGGCGTACGCCAGGTCGGCGATCGTCTCCGCCACCGGGATCCCGACCCGGCGTGCCAGCGTTCGGGCGTGCTGGGCACGCGATCGCGCATCAGGAGCGCCGAGGCCGGCCGCGGCCAGGGCCCCCCACGAGCGGGCCCATCCCTCGAGCGTCGGTGCGCGGAGGGTCTGGAACGCCTCCACAGCCTCGTCGAGCCAGCCGCGACCGTCGTCGCGACCCTGGAGCACCGACGCCACCCCGCCGACCAGCGCGGCGAGCGCCGGACCCCAGTGGTCGCCGTAGAGCGCCCCGGAAGCGCACAACGCCTGCATCTCCTCACGCCCGGCCTCGCTGTCCAGTTCGGCGACGATGCGCACCAGTCGGGCGCCCCAGGTCCAGCCGAACTGCTCCAGGATGTCGGCGTTCACGTGCAGGAGCGTCCGGTCGACGGAGCCGCCGCCCGCGAGCTCGGCGACGTGCGCGAGGACCTGGCCCGCGCTGGCGGTCGCCCGGTCGCTGAGCGGGTGGTCGCGCGCGAGGAGGGCCAACCTGGCGGTCTCCTCCAGCTGGCCGCCGAGCAGCGCGGCGACCGCACCGGCCAGGATGGCGACCGGCCGTCCGTCCGCGGTCGCCTGGGGGACGATGCGCAGCGGCGCCTCGCGGGTCGCCGACCGCAGCAGGCCGGCCACGCTGGAGGTCGGCGGCACGTGCGGGTCCACCCAGCAGCGGAGCTCCGCACGCTCGTCGCGGCACAGCAGCGCGCCCGGTGCCCCGCCGAAGGCCTCCTCGGCGGTGGTGTACGCGCCGATGGCGGCATCCAGTTGGCCATCGCGCCACAGGGTGCGGGCGCGGGCCAGCTGCAGCCAGGGATCGGACGCGAGCAAGGTCTCCGGCAGCTGGCGGAAGCCGGAGCTGGCGCGTGCTGCGGCGACCTCCTGGCCGTTGCTGCCGAGCAGCCGCTCGACCTGGTTCCACTCCTCGGCGCGAGCGTAGGCGTGGACCGCGTCGGTCAACGCCTGGCGCTCCTCGAGCAGCCGGCCGGCCTCGATGTAGCGGCGGCGGACGCCGGCCGTTCCCTGCTCCTCGAGCAGGGTTGTCTCGAGGTAGGCGCGGAGCACCTCGTGGTAGCGGTAGCCGTGACCGTCCTCGCAGGGGATCGTGAACAGCTGGCGGGTCGCAAGTTCGTGGAGGAAGTCCGCGCTGTCGTCCCGTCCCCGCAGCCGGTCACACCGTTCGGGGTCCAGCCGCCCGAGGACGCAGGTGTCGAGGAGGAACCGCCGCAGCTCGGCCGGCAGTCGCGCGATCACGTTGCGGGTGAGGTAGTCGCGGACCAGACCCGGCCGCGTGTGGAGATCGTCGATCAACCGGCTGCGGTCACCGGCTGGGAGCGCGTGACTCGCCAGGTGGAACAGTTGCAGTCCGGCCGCCCAACCCTCGGTTCGCTGGGTGAGCCGTGCGGCGTCCTCCGGCCGGAGTGGCTCGCGGTAGAGGTCGCGGAACAGGCGTTCGACCTCCCAGTGGCGCCACCGCAGCACGTCCGGCGGGATCTCGAGGACCTGGCCGGACACCCGGAGGTGGGCGAGGTTGAACGTCGGGACGCGACGCGCTGCGGCCAACAGCGTGATCCAGTCGGGCAGGTAGGAGATCAGGCGCTCCAGTGCCTGTTCCGCGGGGGAGCCGCGCAGCTCGTGCAGGTCGTCGATCACGAGCAGTGTGGCCTGGGGATCGGGCACGTCCGTGAGGTCCGCCACCGACGTCTCGAGGTCGTGCCAGCCACCGGCGAGCCCGGACACGACCCCGGTGAGCGCATGTTCGAGGTGCCGCAGGAGCACCGCTTCCTGCCCTTCGCTGCGCTCCGCCCGGTACCAAGCTGCCCTGCGGTCGCTCAGCGATGCGAACTGGGCGAGGGCGGTCGTCTTGCCGGCGCCGGCCGGTGCGGTCAGCAGGACGAACCGCTCACCCCCCGCCGGTTGCAGGAGGTCGAGGACCCGATGCCGGCACAGCGAGCCGTGCGTCGGCACGCGGAACTTGGCAGCCACGAGCGGACGTCCCGGCCCCATCGATGCAGCCACGATCCAGCCCTCTCCCCCGAGCGGATCACACTCCCTGAGTGGTGGGTCTAACCCACCGTAGGCAGAGGCCCACGGAGAGTCACCTCGTGCGATGGTTGTTGGACCGAGCGTGGCTGTCAAGGATCTGCGGCCGTCGACGTCCGCCCGCGCGCCGCGTTGTCGTCGCGATGCGTCTCGTGCACGCGGGCGGCTGGAACGCCGGGGCCCACCGGCCACCGCCTCACCGGTCGAACGTGCGGATCGTGAGCACGCGCCCCTTGTCGTCCTTGCCGGCGACGATGGTCTCCTCGATCTCGGGCCCCTGGTCCTCGCCGCCACCCGGCACGACGCGGGGGCGTCCCGACCGCGTCTCCGACGTCCCCGCGCCGTCGAACGTGAAACGCGGCTGCTCCTCGACGGGTGGTCCCGCGTGCCGGGTCTCGGCCAGCACGAACGGTGCGCTGATCACCAGTTCGAGGGAGGGCTTCAACTCGCCGCCCATCGCGCTCCAGATCTCGCCGATCGAGCGTTCGGGCGGAGGCGGGAGGCCGATGGTGAGGAAGATGGGCTGGCCAGCGGTCGCGAGGCTGCCCTCGAGGACGTCCTCGGGAAGCTCCTCGTGCGGGAGGAAGGTGTGGAGGACGGACGACAGCAGGCGGTGCTCGTCCTCCGGCCGCTGGGTCCAGGCGGTGACGAGGTACGACAGCCGGTAGCGGCGCGGTGGCCGGCGTCGCCCGATGACGACCCCCTCGTCGTCCCGGAGCGGTTCGCGTTGCACGCGTCGGCGGACGACGTCCTCGCGGATGTCGAACAGGTAGACGTCGACGGTCGGCTGGCTGCGCTTGGCCGCCCACTCGCGGGTGGGAGCGTCGAACGCGACCTCGACGTCACCACCGTTGACGGCGTCACGGCGGATCAGCGCCCGGATGCTGGCGTCGAGGTCGTGGATCATGCGGTCTCGATCGTGCGGCGCGGACGCGGTGGCGTCACCGCTGTCAGGGACGAACTGCGTGCAGCCGCCGGTACCCGAAGGGGCAGCCTGGGACGGGACCGGAGGCTGCCGCAGCGGTCAGATGATCCCCTGGCGGAGCGCGTAGGCGACCGCGTGGGACCGGTTGCGCAGGTGCAGCCGGCTCGTGATGTCCTGGATGATGTTCTTGATCGTCCGCTCCGAGTAGGCCAACTGAGCGGCGATCTCGCCGGTCGCGAACCCGTCCGCGACGAGGCGCAGCACCTCGACCTCTCGATCGGACAGGCCGTTCAGGTGCATGCCGTTCGGCCCGAGCACGCGGTCCTGCAGGTGGGTGACCTGCCTCATGAGCCGACCCAGCAGATCGCTGGGCATGCTCCCGTTGCCGGCCCGCGCGTCCCGGATGGCGGCGCTCAGCCGATCCGGTGTCGCCTCGCTGCGACGGAGCACCCCGCAGACGCCGGCCTCGACCGCGGCGAGCAGGCCCTGGTCGTCGATGTGGGCGACCACGACGACCACGCTGCACGAGCCGCCGCGATGCAGCTGTCGGGCCTGCTGCTGGGTCCGTTCGTCGATCTCCTGGGCCAGGAGGACGGCCACGTCCCCCGGTGCCCCCTCGTCCACGACCGTGAGTTCACCACGTCGTTCGAGCGCCGCGCTGATCCCCGCCCGGGAGATCGGATCGTCGGCGTACAGGGCGACGCGGCACGTCGTGGTGGTGGATGTCGTCACGGTGGTCCTCCCGAGCCCCGGCTGTCGGCGCATCGTGGCACGGGTGGCTTCACGGGAACTTCGCGGTGGCTTCGCGGGCAACGGACGGTGCCCCGACCGCTGCCCGTGCGCCGTGGGCCGACACGGCGTCCATGCCTACGGTGACCGGCATGGGTGCGATCGCTGCGTTGGAGCCAGTCGCGTTGAGCGTCGAGCCCGGAGGCGAGGCCACGGCCACGCTCCGGGTGAGGAACGCCGGCGCGATCGTCGACGAGTTCACCTTCGAGGTGGTGGGCGACGCCGCGGGGTGGACCATCGTCATGCCGCCGGTCCTGCGGCTGTTGCCCGGTGCGGAGGAGGTGGCTCAGGTCACGCTCCGACCGCCTCGCGCAGCGTCGACGCCGGCGGGTGATGTGCCGTTCGGGATCAAGGTCAACTCGAAGGAGGACCCGTCCGGAGCGGTCGTCGAGGAGGGTGTGGCGCGTGTCACGCCGTTCGGTGAGCTCACCGCCGAACTGCTGCCCCGGACATCGCAGGGCCGCCGGAAGGCCTACCACGAGCTGGCGGTCGACAACCGCGGCAACGAGCGGCTGAACACCGACGTCCTGGTGTTCGACGACGACGAACTGCTCGAGTTCGAGGTCGAGGATCCGGGACTCGTCATCGAGCCTGGACAGGCACGGTTCACCAAGCTGCAGGTCCGGCCGCGCGAGCGCTTCTGGCGTGGGCCGAACAAGACGTTGCCGTTCCACGTCCAGCTGCTCAGCGACGACGGGATCGGTCCCGTCAACGTGGAAGGAACGCTCGTCCAGCGTGCCGTCCTGCCGAAGTGGCTGATGTGGGCGCTGCTCGGGCTGCTCGCACTGGTCGCGCTCCTGGTGCTGTTGTGGTTCACCGTGTTCCGACCGACCATCGAGTCGGCCGCGCGGGACTCGGTCCAGGACGCGGTCGACGAGGCCGTCGAGGACGCCGTCGATGCGGCGGTCGCGGCGGGACTGGCCGACCAGCAGAACCAGGTCGACGACCTCACGGTCGGTGTCAACGATCTGCTCGAGGCGCAGGGCCAGGAACCGATCGAGTTGACGCCGCGCGAGGTCGCGACGGCGCGGGACCTGCGCCTGTCGGTCACCGCTGCTCCGGGGGCGACCCGCAACGACTCGTTCGGCGTCGGCGAGGGCGAGACGTTCCAGATGTCCGACATCGTCCTGCAGAACCCGCGGGGCAACGCCGGTGAGCTGCGGATCCTGCGCGGGGAGCAGCGGCTGCTCGTCGTGGCGCTGGAGAACTTCCGCGACCTCGACTACCACTTCGTCTCGCCGGTGGTGTTCAACGAGGGTGATGCCCTGGTCCTCCAGGTGGCCTGCGGCGCGGACTCGACCGCCTGTGAGGTCGGCGCCTACGTCTCCGGGACGCTCGTGACCACGGCACCGCCAGCGGAGGAAGCGGTCGCGACCGGGTCCAGCGACTAGGGGGCGTCGTGGGCGCTCCCACCGCGAGGCCGCGCCGGACCGGTCCGGCAGGACGACCACCGAGGCTCGGGCATCGCTGGCTGACGGGGGTCGTCGTCGCGGCCGTGGTCGCCACGCTGGCGCCGCCGGGGGCGCTCGGCCCGATCACGGCCACCTCGGCCGACCTGCTCCCGGCCGGGGCCCTCGACCCGACCTTCGACGGCGACGGCATCGCGTTGACGGACATCTCGAGCGTCGTGGAGGCCGCGGACGCCGAGCGTCAGGTCGTCGGCGGTGGCGACCGGATCCTCGTCCTGACCGCGGACGGCGACGAGGTCTGGCGGCTGCACCCGGACGGCACCCGCGACGGGAGCTTCGGGGACGACCTCGGGGCCACCGGCGTCCGTCGTCTGAACCTACCGTTCGCTGCGGAACGGCTGGCTGTCGCGTCGGACGGCAGCTACTACGTCGGCGGCTACACCCCGTCCGGTCTCAACGAGGGCGTGCGGGTCGCCAGGTTCAGCGCTGACGGCACGCGCGACTTCGGCTTCGGACTACCGGTCGTCGCCAGCGACGGACAGGCGGCGCCGGCATGCCCGGACGGCCCGTTCACCCAGGACCGGTTCAGCTTCACGGGGTTCGCCGACCTCGGCGTGCGAACCGACGGCTCGGTCGTCGTGACCGGGCCGGGGACGAGCGAGACGGGCACGGCGCCAGACGGCGTCCTCGGGTGTTCGGTCAGCTCCCGACCGGCGGTGGTCGTGGCGCGTCTGTCGGCGGCCGGGGCCACGCTCGCCGTGGGCGGCAAGGCGCTGTTCGCCAACACGGTGCGGCCGAGTGCCTTGGTCGCCTCCGGGAACAGCGTCCTCGTGAGCATCGCGACGCGGACCTCGACGATCAACGGTGGCGGGTTCGCGCATGACGTCGGTGTCGTCCGGTTCGCTCCGGCACTCGAGCCGGATGCCGGTTTCGGCATCGAGGGGGTCGCGGTCGTGAGCCAGACGCCGGACGACGGCGAGCTCCCGATCGTGGTCGACGGCGGAACCGTCGCCGTCGCCGTCGAGTCCCGGTTCACCCCGATCGATGACGGGCCGGCGCGACCATCCTGGCGCGTCCACACCTGGAACGCCACGACCGGCGCCTTCCAGGCCTCCCAGCAGGCGATCTGGCCGATCGGATCGTCCACCACGCTCCGCGATCTCGATGTGACGTTCGTCACCGGGGGTGGGGGCGAACTCCTCCGTCGCTTCGTCGTGGTCGGACAGGTCCGGGCGTCCGCGACGGCGCCGGCGGCGTTGGGGGTGGCGCGTCTCGACCTCCTCCTCGGTCCCGATGCCGGTGTGGCCACGGCCGTGTCGCACCCGGGCCCGCCGCCGACGACGGTCGGCGCGGCCGCGCTCGTGCGGCTCGGTGACGGATCGATGCGGATCGCCGGCGTGGCGGGTCCCGAGGTCCCAGGGCTCGACGATCACCGCCTGCTGCTGCTGTCGCGGCTGGCAGCCGGTGGCGGGTTCGACGGGGCGTTCGGGCCGGAGAACGACGGCTTCGTGGTCCACCACGGCGGCAACGAGGACCAGGGACGCGGGGTCGTGGTCCGACCCGACGGCCGCATCGTCGCGGTGGGCCGGATCGGCAGCTTCGGCCCGGCCGGCGCGACCGGGTTCGTCCTGCGCCACGAGGAGGCGGGGCCACTCGATCCGACCTTCTCGCCGACCGGACGGCCGGGTGTCGAGATCACCCGCTACCCGGGCGATGTACCCGTGGCGCCACCGTTCGGTGACATCGCGCTCGTCGCACCCGCTGCAACGGCGGGCACCTCGATCTCGCCCGGCGGCCTCCAGCTCCTGGCTGCCGAGGCGGAGCTGGGGATCGCGTCGGTCGAGCTCCTCGTCGAGAACGACGACGACGCCGGGCCAGGGTCGTTCCGTGAGGCCATCGAGCAGGCGAGCGCGCAAACCGAGCCCGTGACCGTCACGTTCACCGACGCGTTCGACATCACGCTCACGGGCGGACAGGTGGTCTACACCGGCGACCAGGACCTCACCCTGCAGGGCAGCGGTTCCACCATCGACGGTGCCGGGAGCGACCGCATCCTGCTGGTCACCGATGATGTCGCCCTGCCGTCCCTGCACCTCGAGGACCTCACCTTCCAGGGCGGCTCCACTGGCGATCAGGGCGGCGCCATCGCCAGCACGGGCCACGTCATCGCGATCTCGTCGACCTTCGTCGGGAACGAAGCCACCGCGGGAGGTGCCATCCACTCCGACGGTGCCGGTGTGGATGTGATCGGGTCCACGTTCATCGAGAACAGCGGCGGTGGAGGCTGCGGTGGCGCGATCGTCGCGAGGGGAACGGTCCGTGTCAGCGAGACCTCTGGCTTCGATGCGAACCGCGCGGCGTGCGGTGGCGCCATCCTGGCGCAGGGCGACGTCCTCGTCGTCGACTCGGCCTTCACCGGCAACGAGGCAGACGAGGACGCCGGAGGCGCCATCCTCGCGAGCGCCCCCGATCCCGTGACGGTGACCATCGAGCGCTCCACCCTCGCGGACAACACGGCCGCTGGCGACGGTGGAGCGATCTCGGCCTCGGGCAGCGTGTCGGTCCTCGGTGCCTCGTTCCTGACCGGCAACCAGGCCCGCAACGGTGGGGCGATCCGTGCCGCAGTCAGCGTGGTCGTCGACGGGGGTGGCCAGTTCGTGGGGAACGTGGCCACCGGGGCAGCGTTCCCCGTGGGTGGCGCGATCCTGTCCGACGGTCCCGTCCGCGTCGTCGGCTCGACGTTCCGGGACAACGGGCAGCCGCACGCCGGTGGAGCGGTCTTCGCGAGGGGGGACGTGGAGGTCGACGGCTCGTTGTTCGAGGGCAACGAGGTCACCTTCAACGGTGGAGCGATCTACGCCCAGGCGTTCGGGGGCACCCAGGCTACGGTCACCGTGACGTCCTCGAGCTTCGTGGGCAACGGCAGCCCGGGCGACGATGGCGACGGGGGCGCGATCCGCGTGGAAGGCCGCGTCGTCGTCGACGGGTCGACCTTCGCCGGGAACCACACCGCCCACGGGGGTTCGATCGCGGCCTTCGAGGTGGCGATCACGGACTCGGAGTTCCTGGGCAACCACGCTGCCTTCTACGGCGGAGCGGTGTGGGCCTCCGACGTGATCGAGGTCGAGGGGGCGACGTTCCAGGGGAACACGATCGGCACCGACGACGGATCGTTCTTCGGGGCTGGGGCGATCCGTGCCTACGACGACGTGTTCGTGACCGACTCGAGCTTCCTCGACAACCTGGCCGTGCCCGGGATCGGTGGGGCCATCGAGGCCGACGGCGACGTGACCGTCATCGGTTCCACCTTCGCGAACAACCTCGCCGAGGACGGCGGCGGCGCGATCCACGCGATCGGCACCGTCACGGCGATCAACTCGACGTTCGCGCTCAACACCGCGGAGGCCGACGGGGACACGGCGGACGGCGGTGCCATCTGGGCGTTCGCGATCGAGCTCGTCCACGTCACGGTCGCAGGCAACGTCGGACTCCACCAGCTGTTCGTCGACGACGGGGTGATCGAGAGCTTCGGATCGCTCGTCGCCCACCCACAGGACGGTGAGAACTGCTCGGACACCGCGACGGTCAGCAGCTACAGCTACGACACCGATGGCACGTGCGAGTTCGTCGGCGAGGGCGACCTGCCACCAGGGAGCGGTGACCCGGTGCTGCGGGACCTCGAGCCGAACGGCGGTCCGACCCTGACGATGCGACCGGAGCTGTGGAGCCCCCTGGTCGACGCCATCCCGCTCGACGCCTGCGACGCCGACGTGGACACCGATCAGCGTGGGGAGCCACGGCCCTTCGGCTCGGGCTGCGACATCGGTGCTGTCGAACAGGCACGGGTGCTGGACATCGCCGTCGAGGGTCTGGCCGAGGACGCGGAGGGCCGGTTGCTGATCGCCGGCTCGACCGCGGCGGGCACGACCATGGTCCTCCACCGGCTGCTACCGAACGGGGGGCCCGACCCCTCGTTCGGTGCCGGGGTGCCGTTCCTCCTCGGCCTCGCGCCCTACAGCAGCAGCGTCCTGCGTGACGTCGCTGTCGACGACCAGGGACGCATCGTGGCCGTCGGCGAGTTCGGCCTCAACATCCCGGGTGTCGTCAGCTCCGGGCCTCTGCTGGCCGTCGTCCGCCTGCTGCCCGACGGGAGCCCCGATCCCGGCTTCGGCACCGACGGGGTGGTCCCCGTCCCTGGTCCGGGCGGAGCGGACTCGAGCGGTCACGGCATCGCGATCGATGCGGACCGCCGGCTGGTGGTGACGGGTTGGGCCGAGGTTGAGGAAGCCTCGCGGGGGCTGCTCGTGGCACGGCTGCGCGACGACGGCTCGCTGGACCCGACGTTCGGGACCGGCGGGACGGTCCTCGGGCCCCAGGGCTACGAGGGCCGTGACGTCACCACCGACGGCAACGAGGTCGTGGTCGTCGGCAACGGTCCCGGCTGGGAGGGCCCCTTCGCCTTCGTCGCTCGGTACCTGGCGACGGGGACGCTGGATGCCGGCTTCGGGGAGCCGCTCGGTGACCCCGCGTCCATCCCCGATGCGCCGCCCGGGCCCGGCTTCGGGTTCCCGTTCGGCCAGACAATCGACGAGTCGCGAGCGCTCGGCGTGGTGCTCGACGCCGTCGGCAACCTCGTCATCGCCGGCCAGCGCGACGGCGACCTCGCCGTGGCCAGGCTGACCGCCACGGGGGTGCCGGACGCGACGTTCGCCGGCGGGCAGGCCGTCACCACCGACGTCGGAGGAGACGCGGCGGGCGCGGCGGTCACGATCGCACCGGACGGCAAGATCGTGGTGGCTGGCCACGTCACCGACGCCCGCGGGACCCGCGTGGTGGTCGCCCGGTACCTGCCCGGTGTCGGGGTGCTGGAGTGCACGCCGGCGGCGATCGACTTCGGTGCGCCGCTGGTCGGTGAGACCGTCGTACGGTCCGCCACCTGCACCGTCACGGCGGGCACGGTCCGCGTCTCCGAGGTCCGGGTCGAACCGAGCAACCCGGTCGACTTCGGGACGACCGCGGACACGTGCACCGACGCCACGCTGCGCCTCGGCGAGCGGTGCCGGGTCCGGACGAGGTTCGCACCTCAGGTGGCCGGGCCGCAGTCCGCCGCCCTGGTCGTCGAGTACGTGGGCACGCAGGGGGGCGGTCAGCTCGCGGGTGTCGGGCTGCGCGGTGCCACCACGGTCCCGGCCGACGACGAGGAAGAGGGGGAGACCGACCCGGAACCCTCGGCGACGCTGACCGTCGATCCCGAGGAGGGACAGATCGGGACGGAGGTCGAGGCGACCGGCTCCGGCTTCGACCCTGGCGTCGCGGTCCAGCTCCGGCTCGACGAGGTCCCGGTCGGCACCGTCCCGGCCGCTGCCGTGACCGCCTCTGGCTTCACGTCGACGTTCACGGTCCCCGAGGCGACGCCAGGAGGCGACCGGTCCGTGACCGGCTGCCAGCGGTGCGGCACCGCGACCGAGCTGGCCGGGTCAGCGACGTTCACGGTCACACCGCAGCTGTTCCTCGACCGGCCCCTCGCGCGCCCTGGTGACGTTGTCGTCGCGACCGGAGACGGGTTCCCAGCGAGCACGCCCGTACGGCTCACCTGGGACCGCGGCCTCGGCGTGACGACCGCGCTCGCTGACGGTTCCGGGGCGATCCGTGCCCCTGTGCTGGTGTTCCGGCGTGATGTCACCGGGGTCCGCGAGCTGCAGGCCCGGATCAGCGAGGCCGAGGACATCGTCGCCGAGACGCCGTTCCTCGTCGTTCCCGGCAGCATCCAGCCCGGCAACTTCGCCGGCCGGCGCTAGGCGAGACCGCGCGACGTCCTCCCGGGAGGTCAGTGTCGATGGCAGAGAGATCCCGCCGGACAGGTCCCCCAGCGCGGGGCACGCATCCCGCTCCGCGGAGCGAGCCGACCGAGGACACCGGCCAGCATCGGCTCGGCGAGCTGCAGCGCAGCGCGGGGAACCAGGCCGTCGCCTCACTCCTCCAGGTCCAGCGTGAGGGACAGGGTGCACCTGGCCTGCTGTCGATGCGACCACAGGTCGCAGACGCACCGGGGACGCTGCTGCCGAGGTTGACGCCGCAGCAGGTCGCCGACCTCGTGGCCGAAGAGGAGGCAAGGCAGCGTCGGCTACGCCCGCTCGTGACACGGTGGCTGGACGGCCAGCGGGGATGGATCCTCGAGCAGGGTCGCCAGGGCGCGCTGTCGATGCCGGAGCTCGTGGTGCGTATCCGTGAGGAGGTGGAGGGCGCCCGCGAGGTCCCGCCCGTCTTCCTCGAACGGGTGGCGCGCCAGCACCTCGGTGGCCTGGCACCGCCCGCGACGCGTCGGACCGTCACGCACGCCGGTGTGGTCGCCGAGATCGGTGCCATCATCTCCAACGTCACGTCGGCGAAGATCCAGGTGGGGACCGACCGGACCGGGCTGTCGGTGGGGATCAGCGGCACGGCCCGTGGCTCGGTCGCCCTCGGAGGCGGCGCCACGGCGGGCGTGGAGCTCACCCACAAGTCCGTCGCGGTCGACCTCGCGTTCCCCTTCGTCGGCGGCTCGAAGGGGAAGGCGAAGGGGAAGATCGACAAGAAGGGTGCCTGGGAGCTGGCGGTGAGCCTGCCGCTGGCCGGCCGTGAACCCATCGCCGCCGTCCCCACAGCCGAAGCGATCGGCCGGAGCGTCCGTGAGGCGGAGGAGGCGGCGCGAGGCATCGTGTCCCTGCTCCACGCCGGGGAGGAACCGGATCAGGCCGCCATCGAGGAGCTGCTGGGACGCGTCGGGGCTGCGTTCAAGGACATCCAGAAGGTCGCGGCCGTCGCGCCGTCGTCCGGACCGCAGCTGACGCTCGAGCTCGGCGTGCAGGGTGGGGAGCGTGAGGTGCCGACGGCGGGGGATCCCGTCAGCCTGCCGGAGGTCCGTGGCAGCATCAACATCGTCCTCAGGTTCTGAACCCCGTCTCCTGAGGGGGCGTCGTGGACGCCCGCCGGGGCGGCCCCGGTGACGTCAGGCGCATCGCGGCGTCGGTGTCGTACAGCTCGTGTTCGTCGTCGATCAGCTCCATCACGACCGGGATGCCGGTGCGGCCGCCGGTCTTGATCAGGTACCGCCCACGACCGGGGTGCTGGGCCGTCGGCTCCCACGACCCGGACGACGACCACGACCCGACCAGCTCACGCTCCGGTCCGGACAGCGGTACCAGCTCGTCGACCGCGGCCAGCTCACGAGGCGGCAGGCCCCCCAGGATCGTCACCGCGCACCGGTCGATGAAGCCGCGCGCCTTGCTGCGATCCTCCTCGGTGGGGAGAGCGTCGAGGTCGGCCAGCGAGTGGGACAACATCATGTGTCCCATCCCGCGGGCGCGGTTCAGCCGCGTGAGCGCGTCCGCGTGCTCGACCAGTCCGGGCGCTCCGCGCAGGGCCCGCCACAGCTCGTCGAGGATCACGAACGTCCGTCGTCGCGGCGCCAGTCCGGCCTCGGCCAGCGCGGCGCGGCCGTCCACCGAGGCGTAGCCGTACGACCAGGTCGCCAACATCGCCGCCGCGACCAGCGTGTCGCCGGCTGCGGCGAGCGCCGAGAGGTCGACCGACACGGCCGGCGCGTCGAGGTCGATCGGGCGCGTGGTCGGGCCGTCGAACACGCCGGCCAGCGGTCCCTTCAACAGCAGGCCGAGGGTCTGGCGCAGTGCTCGCGTCTCGTTCCGGTAGCCATCGACGGCGTCGGTCTCGGCGGCGGCGTGCAGTTGGTCTGGGCCGTCACGGATCACCTGCAGCACGTCGGGCACGGTCGGGTCGTGCCCCGCTGGGAGGCGCTCGCCGAGCAGGTCGATCGCCGCGCCGAGGATGACCTCCTCGCCGGGGGCGATCGGAGCGGTTCGGCGGACCAACGTCAGCAGCGCGAGCAACGACGACAACCGGCGACCGCGCATCTCGACCCGCAGACGCTCCCCCTCTGCGCCCCCGAGCCGGCGGGCGGCGTCGCCGAGCGGTCCTGCGTCCAGTGGGTTGATGCGGTCGAGTCCACGGCCGACCCGGATCACCTGTCCGCCGAGCGACTCGACGAGGGGCGTGTAGTCCGGCTTCGTGTCCCCGAGCACAGCGATGCGGACCCCCATCGCAGCGAGCCCCCGGCTCAACCGCTTGGCCATGGTCGATTTGCCGACCCCCGGCTGTCCGAGAACGAACACGCCCGGGTTGACCGTCAGGCCGGCGGTCAACCACTCCATCGGGTCGAGGCAGACCGTCTCGCCCCAGAGCAGGTGGCGGCCGATCGGGATCCCGACCGTCGGGGCGCCGCTCCCGGCGGAGAACGGGTAGAGGCCGGCCGCCTGGACCGTCGTCGCCTGGTACTCGGCGGCCCGGTCGACGTGAGCGACGCGCCCCGCCCCGTACCCGCGCCACCCCCACGCCGGTGCGACGTCCCGTCCCGGCCGCCTCATCGGCCGCCCTGTTCCCACGTGCGGGCGGCGAGATCCGCGGGATGCACACCGATGCCGAGCGTCGTGCAGAAGCCCGCCGCCTGCCCGCCCGACAGCGGACGGACCCGCAGTCGCGAGTGATCCGCTCGCGCGGTCAGGTCCGCGGTCGCCGCCGCGAGTTCGGCGTCGTCGGTGACCGTCACGGTGGCGTAGGCGCTCGCGAGCACCACGCCGGCGCCGGCCGCCTCCTCGCGGGCCGCCTGGGTGGCCTGGTCGGCGTCCTGCTCCTCGCGTGCGGTCGTGTCCCGCCCGGTCTGCTGGCGCCACCGTGTCCGGAACGACGCCGCCTGGACCTGGTCCTCGAGCACCCGGGTGGCCTGGCTCGCAGGGAGTGGTCGCAGCAGCAGGCTGACCCGCTTGGGCCACCGGCCCGGAGCCAGCAGGTAGCCGAGGACGTCGGAGGTGACCCGCTGCCGCGGCGCTTCACGCCACGCGTACGTGACCGACGTGCCGGTGTCGTGTCGGTAGTGGTCCCAGGCCTCCTCGGCGGCGATCGGTCCAGCGTCCGCCCACGTCAGCAGGCCGTCGGGGTCGTCGGCGGCGAGGGCGCGCTCGACCTCACCGGCTGCCCGCGGGTCGTAGGCGGAGCGGAGGTGGCCGGCGATCCACGCCGCCGATGCACGACCGAGGAAGCCGACCCCGCAGGCCGCCAGACCCGTCTCCGCGCCGTACAGCAGCCGGGACAGGTCGGCGGTCTGCTCGAGCAGGTCCGACGTGGGCTCGGCCATGCGGGCCGGATCGATCGTGATCGACACGGTCGTCGTGACGTCCGCACAGGCACGCGGCGACGCGGCGACGAGGTCGGCGAGCCACCGTCGCGCCGATGCCGGTGCGTCGGGGTCGAGCCGGCTGAGCACCCGGTCCTCCAGCGTCGTCCCGGACGCCGGCCGGGTCGTGACGGTGACGGCCACCCACACGATCGTGTCGGTGAACCCGAGGGAGGCGAGCCACTGGTGCCACCCGGCCACCCACTCGTCCGCTCGGTCGCGTTCGACCAGTGCCGGCGTCGCTGCCGCCACCCGCAGGACCGCCGTCAGATGTCCCGTACGGCGGTCGCGGACGAGTCCGAACGTGCCGCCGCGGCCGTCCTCGATCTCCAGCAGCTCGCGGGCCGCCAGAGGCCCGGGCAGGTCGAGGGCGCGAGGGTGGTCGACCAGGACGCCCGCACGGTAGACGTGCCATCCGGCGTGACGGGCCCGCCACCAGCGCAGGCGACGGAGCAGCAGCTCGCTGATCGGGACCCCGTCGACGCGACCCACGGTCAGGCCGGTGAGCACCGCGATCGGGAGCGCGGCCGAGACCGCCACCTGCCAGGACCAGGCCATCACCAGCATCAGTGCGACCATCGCTCCCATCAGCAGGAGCGTCCCGGCCAGACCGAGGCCCCAGAAGCCCATGCCCCGTGCGAGCCGCCATCCGCCGTAGGTCCTCGGCTCCGTCGTCGTGTTCATCTCGTCCCCTCGCTCCAGCGGTGGGCCTGCTCGTCACCGGTGTTCGGGCCCCACAACGGCGGCGCCTCACCGTCGCGGTCGGGATCTGCTCGGTCGCCTCGTTCGGCCCCGACGCCAGCCGGAACCTCGTCGCCGCCCCAGTCCGGCGGCGGGTCCGTGCCGTCACGTCGGTAGTGGCCGGCGATGCCGCGGGCGCCTTCGGTCCGTGTCGGACCAGGCCCGCCGGCCCGTGCCACGGTGACGCCGGCCGGTGGGATCCGACGGCCCGCCGGTGAGCCGAAGTCACGTTCGATGCGTGCCGCCTGCTGCTGCACCGTCGGGCCCCTCGCGATCAGACCGACACCACGGGCAGACGGTGGCGTGCCCGTCCCGGTGAGCGAACCGACCGCGCCGGCGGCCACCGGTGTGAGCCACCGGATCAGCGCGGGGAGCGCAGCGACGGTGAGCGCGAGCGTCACCACGCCGACGAGCAGGGAACGCGGCTCCTCCTCGACCATGAGTCGCGCGCCGGAGGCGTAGATGAGGGCCGCGGCGGGCTTCCACAGCGCCAGCGCGATCACGAGGCGGACGACCGACGGCAGCCAGTTCGCCAGGCCGGGGATCAGCCGGCCGGCGGCTGCCAGCGGGACCGTGGCCGCGAGTAGGAGGACCGCGACCTCGCGCAGCATCATCACGGCCGCGAGCGCCACGCCGGCCAGCGCCGCCAGCAGCCCGAGCAGGACGACGACACCGACCTCGCGTGTCTGGGCCAGCAGCAGCACCACCTCGGCGGCGACCTGCTGATCGACGGCGTCGTCGAGCACCCACGCCGAGAACGCATCGCCGGCCAGCATCCCCCCAGCGGTCACCGGGACGGCCAGCCCGACCGCGAGGACGTAGGTCGACAGGCCGGCGAGCGCGTCGACCAGGGGCGCGGCACGACGCATCCAGATCATCCGACCAGCCTGGATCACCATCCCGAGCACCAGCAGGAACATCGACAGGGTCAGGACGTGCCAGCGGAGCTGGCTCGCGAAGCCATCCGCCGTCGACAGGCCGGGGACCTCGATCCACCACGTGGCCGCCCACTCGAGCACGCCCGCGGCCATGCTCTGGAACATCTCCCGGATGCGGTCACCGCCGGGCACCCCCGCCTCGGCACCCACCTCACCGGCGGTCCGGCAGGCGATGTCGAACAGCGGGCAGTCCTCCACAGCCTCCGCGGCCGCAGCGGCGAGGGGGAGCGGGTTCGGGGTCACCCGACCACCGCTCCGACGATGGTCGCCGCGGTCGAGGCGAGGAACAGCCCGCCCAGCACCCACGGGATGCCCGCCGCGCCGTCGACCGCGGTCGACGATCGGTTGCGCCGCCCGACGATCATCATCCCCCCGCAAGCGATGACGCCGAGCACGCCGAGCGCGAGGACGGCGCCCTTGGTCCAGCCGATCACCTGGGAGAAGAACTCGGCGACACCGTCCGGCAGGGCAGGATCGCCGTCGGGGATCTCGGCCGCCATCAGCAGCCGCGTCAGGATCTGGTTCATCGGTGGTCTCCGGTTCGCGACCGCCGAGCGGTCGTCGGATCGAGGTCGGAGGGCTCCACGGCCACGGCGATGGCCGTGAGCGCGGCCAGGAAGCGGGATGTGCCACGCTCGTCGGGTCCGTGCCACCGCCACCGCGCGACCCAGGGCACCGCGATCACCTCCGCGTGGTCACGAACCATCCGGGTTCGGGCTCGGGTCGCGGCCGGCCACCGGCCGTGCCCGTCGGACACGACGGCGACGACGGGCCGGAACGAGATGGATCGGGTGCACGCATCCAGCGACAGCAGGAGCAGGGCGGAGTCGACGACGGACGGTCCGCTCACCAGCACCACCCGCCGGTCGGGTGGAGGAGGGCCGGCCATCACGCCGGCGTCCTGCGCTCCGAGCGCGTGGGCGATCGTCGAGGTGCCGACGCCGCCGCGGACGCCAGCGACCCAGACGGGTCGGGTGGCGTCGCCGTGGTCGGATGCCGGTGGGCTCGCGACGACGGTGGGGTTGCGGGTGTCCATGGCACCTCCTTCGGTGGTCGTCCCGTCAGTGGGCGACCGGGTCGAGGTCGACGGTCTCGGTGAGGACGAGCCAACCGTCGTCGGGTCCGAGGCGGCTGGTGACGTAGCGCGTCCGTTCGGCGTGCAGGTCGTCTCCGTCCCACAGTCGGAAGACCACCCGCCACGCCGCTCCGGTGTCGGAAGCGCCGTGCAGTTCGAGCGTCACGAACTCGACCGTGCGCTGGACGCCATCCGGAGGGGGATCGTCGGTCCAGATGCCGCCGGTCCGTCCGGGTGCGTCCGGGTGGAGCCACCCGTGGTGGCGACGGTGGCGGATGTCGGCGTCGTCGGCCGTGATCCGGTAGGCGGCCTCGAGGTAGCCGACGACCGCGGCCTCGGAGGTCGCGATGATCGCGCTCGGACGTCGCGGGAGCGGTCCGAGCGGTGGTTCGTCGAGCCAGACGTCGTGGCCGCGTCCCGTCGTCGCGTCCTCGTCTCCGTGAAGGTCGTGCGGACCATGATCGTGATCGTGGTGTCGTTCTGGCCCGGTCACGGTCGACACCCTCGCGTCGTCGTGGTCCTCGTCGACGACCGCCTCGACGTGCTCCGGAGCTGCCGGTGCGACCGCGATCCACGCGACGAGCCCTCCGGCCGAGACCCCGATCGCCGTGAGGATGGCCAGCGGGACCGACGGGCCGCTCATGACCTCACGCTCACGTGGAGGTGGTCGAAGTGGCCGCCGGTCACGTCTGTGGGGTCGTAGATGCCTGCACCGCGGTACGGCCGCCAGGTTCGGTGCCGTTCGTGCCAGATGTGGCCGTCCCAGACGAGGTACCGGATCGCCAGGGCATCCGCGTGGGCCGTGAGCCAGGTCGCCATCGCCCAGCCCGCTTCCCGCTCGCCGTCGGTCGGTGCCCGCCCGATCGCGCCCACCGTGAGGTCACAGGCGCGACCGAACGGGTGGTCGGACGCCGGGTTCGGGCGCGTTCCCCAGCAGGAGACGGGCCACGGCCACTCCCAGAGCGCGTCGATCTGGGCGACGAGGTGCGCGGCCGTCGCCGTGACGCAGCCCCCGGTGCCCGTCGGATCGGGTAGGTCGCAGCCGCCGGACCCCGGGGCGCGCGCTGGGGCACCGGCCACATCGGTCAGACCGGCCAAGCGCACGCTGCCGTCGGGACTGCTGATCCGGCCCATCACCGCCCGGACGCGCGCGACGTACGTGGCCACGGTGCGGGCGCACTCGTGGCCGCAGCCGGCGTCCCCGGGGCGGGGGAGTCCGGTCTCCGAGGCGAGCACCCGCCGGCATCCGGCCACGTGGCACACGGCCGCCGCATCCAGGGGGTCGATGGGCTTGCCGGTCTCGGCGATGTGCGCGGTGATCGTCCGCAGGCGGTCGCACATCCACGGGATGGCCGTCGCTAGGTGCGCGTCGGGATCCCAGACCGGGTGGGCCGCCGACGGAAGAGCCGCACGGGACCACGCGACGCCGGCACCCCCAGCCTCACCCCACGAGCCAGGCATCATCTGGACCAGCCCCGCTGCGCCCGCGGAGGAGAAGGCACGCGGGTCCCACGAGGACTCGACCGTCACCACGGCGTACAGCCAGCCGATCGGCATCTCGGGGCACTCGGCGAGGAGCCGCTCCGTCTCGGGGAGCAGCTGGACCGCCAGGGGTGGCAGCAGTCCGAGCAACACCGGTGGTCCGACCCATCGATCCTCGGCATCCATCGCGGGCACGAGCACGATGAGCAGTGCCACGACGAGCGCCGTGGCGGCCGCGACGATCCGCCGGCCCACCGGGTCGGCCCTCCCCTCCGCCGGCCGGGCCGGGCCGGCCTCACCCGATCGACGGTCGCATGCGGGGGTTCACAGGGACTTCGCAGCGGCTTGGCGGGGGCGGCGGTGGAGCTCGGGTCGTCTCGGTACGTCCAGGTTCAGGCGGCGGTCGCCAGCAGCCAGACGGTCCAGGTGCTCAACACCCCGGCGAACGCGATCTGTACGAGTTGGACGACACGGGCCGGGAGCCGCAGCTGGCGGCCGACGACGCGGGCATCGTCACCTCCCTGGATCGGCGTCCGGAGCGCCCGGAGGTCGCGACGGGTCGCCGTCACCGCGAGCGCGACCAGCATCGCCACGACGACGACGACGGTCCACGGTGCGACCGCGTCGTGCAGCGCCCCCCACGCCAGACCCGCCAGGCCGACCGCGATCAGCAGCGACCACGGGCTGCGTGCCAGCACCGCGACCGTCAGCCCGACGGCCGCGAAGCTCCACAGGACCGCCTCCGGATCGACGAGCAGGAGCAGTTGGGCCCCGACGGCAGCGGTCGCCGCCGTGGCTGGCACCCCGGCGAAGGCGACCGCGGCCAACGCCAACCGGCGCGCCGGCGTCGGTCTGCCCACCCACCTGGCCGTCGCGTGGCCGGACGCGTCGTGGCGCAGCACGATCCCGCTCGGCCGTGCCCCCAGGGCCGCGGCGACCACGGTGTGCCCGAACTCGTGCAGCAACGTCACGACCTGACCGACCAGGCGGTAGCCAGGGCGGACCGACGCCACCGCCACACCGACCCCGACGCCGCCGGCCACCACCGGCCACGCCAGGACGATCTCGCTCCGTGGTGTGGCCTCGTCCACACCGACCGCAGCCAGTAGGGCGTCGACGACGTCCAGCAACAGCTCACCCCGACCGGCCACCAGCAGGCCGGCCGCGACCAGGACGAGCAGCGCCAGCACGCGCACCAGGATCCACATGCCGGCAGTGTCGCTGGCGATGTTGGCTGGCACCGCCGTTCGACGTACCGCGAGCGGCGTCTCAGTGAGCGGAGCTCGCCGGGGGGCGCGCCGGAGCCGCCGCGGCCGCTTCGTGGTTCGCCGCGAGGTCGACGCGCCGTCGGCGGAGATCCGCGGTGAGCAGCGTCGCGTCTCGGGGGACGAACGCGGTCGCCTCGTCGAGCAGGGACCAGGCGGCCGCGTGGTCCTGTGAGGCCGAAAGGACGGCTGCCAGCGAGCTACGCCACCGCACCTGGGCGGGGATGCTCTCGTGGGGAGCGCGGCGACGGCTGCTGTGCGCGAGCTTCATCGCCTGATCCACCTGCCCCCGTTGGCTGAGGATCTCGGCGAGTCCGGCCGCGAGCTGCGCCTGCTGGTCGGCCTCCGCGAACCCGTCCGCCAGGGTGAGCGCCTCCCGGAGGTGGACCTCGGCGCGTGCGCTGTCACCGGCGGCCAGCTCCACCTCGCCAGCCCGTTGCGCGACGAACATGATCGGTCGGCGCATCTCGGGTCGTCGCTCGAGGAACCGTTGCGCGCGCGCGATGGAGCCCATGGCTGCGGCAGGTTCGCCGCGCCGGACGTGGAGACGTGCCATCTCGGCGAGCACGCCCGGGTGGTGCTCGCCGTCCAGTTCGGCCAGTTCCAGGCACTCAGCGAGGGCCTCATCGGTCGGGGTCGGGCCCTCGACGAGCGCGAGGGCGAGCCACCACCGTGCGGCGAGCCGTTCCCGCAGGTTCCCACTGCGCTCGGCCGCGATGAGACCGTCGCGGGCCACGGCCTCCATGCGGCGAGGCTGGGCCCGGCGCAGCTCGATCAGCCCGAGCAGGTAGCAGGCCTGAGACTCCAGCGCGTCATCGCCGTCGGTCCGAGCCTGTACCAGTGCCCTGGCTGCGATCGACCCGAGGTCGTCCATCGGGATCGGATCCGGCCCGGTGATGAGCCGGATGCGTGCCCGTTCGAGGTGCAGGTGCGACGTTCGCCGGTGATCGCCTGTGCGCCGTGCATCCGCGAGCGAGCGCTGCAACCGGTCGTCGGCACCGTCGTGGCGGCCGAGCATCAGGTCGATCTCGGCCAGGCGGTCGTCGACGAGGTCGTGCTGGGGATGACCGGGTGCGAGCAGCCGCTCGGCCTGAGAGAACAGCTGCTCGGCCATCCCCGCGTCGTAGTGGCGGTCGTAGACCTGTGTGCCGGCATCCGCCAGCAACTCACCAGCGCGGGCTGCCAGGGTGCGGTCACGCTCGTCAGAAGGGGTCGCTGCCGGGTGTGCTCCCTCGAGGTCGAGCGCCGGATCGTGCGCGAGGATCGCGAGGTGGAGTTTGCGCAGTTCCGGTCCGGGCTCGACCCCGAGGTGCTCCACCAGCGTGCGCCGTGTTCGACGCCACACCTCGAGCGCGTCGGCCTGCCTCCCGGATCGGTAGTGCGCCAGCATCAGCTGCGACGCCAGCCGCTCGCGGTAGGGGTGCTCGGTCACCAAGGTGTCGATCTCGCCGCTGACCTCGTGGTGACGACCGAGCGCGAGCTCGGCATCGAGGCACGCCTCGTAGGCGCTCAGCCGCACCTCCTCCAGGGCTGCGGCCTCGCTGATCGCCGCTCCGGCGAGCTCGACACCGGTCAGCGCCCCGCCACGCCACTGTGTGAGCGCATCCCGGAGCAGTGCGGCCCGCTCCTCGCCCGACACGGCGGCAGCCCGGTGGACCATCGTCCGGAACCGGTGGGCATCGACGTGGTCGGCTGGCACGTCGAGCAGGTACCCACCGGGCCGAGTGACCAGGACCCGGGGCGCCGTCGCCACACCCGGGTCGGGCTCGAGCCGCTTCCTCAGCCCGGACACCAGCCCGTGCAGCGCCGTGACCACGGTCGCCGGTGGCGACGACCCCCACAGCTCGTCGACCAGCCGTTCGACCGGCACGGTCCGGCCGACCGCGAGCGCGAGGAGCGCCAGAAGTGCCCGCGAACGACCACGAGGCACGTCGAGCGGGACGCCGTCGCGGCACACTTCGAGCGGGCCGAGCAGCCTGACCTCGAGGCGGCCGTCCACACCAGCTCCTACGCCGGCGCCCGCGACCGCCTTAGCGGCTCGTTAGCCAGCCCATCCAGTATGCGTCGTGGGCGGATGGACCGCCATGGGGGCCCCTCGCTGGGACCCCGCCCGGGTAGCTGGAGGCGCATCATGAGCGAACCGTTCATCTTCATCGGCACGCACCGGCTCAAGGAAGGCAAGCGCGAAGCCTACGAACAGCACGTCGCCGACTTCGCCCGCTTCATCGACGAGCAGGAACCCCAGCTTCAGGTCTTCACCTTCTACCTCGACGAGGACGCGGAACACGTCAGCGTGGTGCAGGTGCACCCCAACGCCGAGTCGATGGGCCTGCACATGCAGATCGCCCACCAGCACATCGGTGACGCCTACACCGACTACCTCGAGGAGACGGTCTCGATCCAGGTCTTCGGTGAACCGACCGACGCGGTGCTGACCATGATGCGCAAGCTCGCCGGTGACGGGGTTCCGGTCAGCATCCAACGCCCCTTCGCCGGGTTCGACCGGCTCCGCGCGCCAGCCACGGGCTGACACGATCTACCGGACGGCACCTCGAACGCCAGACCGCCGACGAACGTGGGGTGATGGGAGGCCACGGGTGGACATCGAGCAGTTCAAGGCCGTCCAGCGGCAGGTCTGGTCGGAGGGTGACTACCGGCCGGTGGGACGCCTGCTCGAGCCGGCAGCAGACCTCCTGGTCCAGGCTGCAGGCGTGGCGGCGGGTCAGCGGATCCTCGATGTGGCGACCGGTGCCGGCAGCGTCGCCGTGCTCGCCGCACAGGCCGGCGCGGACGTCGTCGGGGTGGATCTCACCGACGCCTGGTTCGGTGAGGCCCGTCGCGGTTCGACCGAGGCGGGAGTCACGGTCGAACTGGTGACCGGCGACGCGGAGGAGTTGCCGTTCGATGACGCATCCTTCGACGTGGTCCTCTCCAGCTTCGGGGCGATCATGGCGCCCCGCCACGAGGTCGCCGCGGGCGAACTGGTGCGTGTGTGCCGGCCGGGCGGCACCATCGCGGTGACCGCGTGGATCCCCGGTGGCACCGCCGATGTCACCTTCTCGCCGCTGTCCACGCAACTACCGCCGCCCCCGCCGTTCGTGACGCCCTTCATCCGATGGGGCGACCCAGACCACGTGCGCGCGCTCTTCGCCAGCCACGACGTCACGCTCGAGCTCCAACGCCATGACTTCCCCGTGCGGTTCGCATCGAACGCGGCGTTCGAATCGTTCGCGCTCGAGAACTCAGGAGGCTTCAGCAGAGCACGTCAGACGCTCAAGGCGATGGGCCGGTGGGACCGGGTCCACGCCGACTTCCGGCGCGCGGTCGAAGCGTCGAACGAGGCCGAGGACGGTACCTACCGCACGTCGTGGGACTTCCTCCTCATCCTCGCCCGCAAGGCGCCACGCGAACCTCGACCGAGCTGACGCCGGTCCGGGCGAGCTCCTGGTGTCGGCGACGCCGGGCTACGGTCCGCGCCTCCCGAGCCGCGAGGAGGCAGCGTGACCAACCAACCCCCGTTCCTCGCGCTCGGTGGTCCGCCGGCCACACCGGGGGTGGTCCACCTCGTCGGCGCCGGACCAGGCGACGTCGGGCAGCTGACGCTGCGTGCGGCGCAGGTGCTGTCGACCTGCGACGTGGTCGCCTACGACCGGCTCGCCCCCGCCGAGGCGCTCGCGCTGGTGCCCGACCACGCCGACCTCATCGACGTCGGGCGGCGCTACGGCGACCCCGGCGTCGGCCGCGACGAGGTCGACACCCTGCTGCGCGAACGCGCCGCAGCCGGCCACGCCGTCGTGCGGCTCAAGGGCGGCGACCCGTTCGTCTTCGGGCGTGGGGGAGAGGAGGCCGCCGCCTGCGCCGCCGAGGGCATCCCCGTCGAGGTCGTACCCGGCGTCACCTCCGCGGTCGCCGTCCCCGGCGCCGCCGGCATCCCGGTCACCCACCGCGGTGTCGCCACCGGCTTCGCGGTCGTCACCGTGCACGAGGACCCGACCAAGCACGCCGCCCAGATCGACCACCAGGCCCTCGCAGCGTTCCCGGGCACGCTGGTCTTCCTCATGGGCCTCCGCCGCGTCGCCCCGGTGTGCGAGCAGCTGATCGCCCACGGCCGCGACCCGGGCACGCCCGCCGCCGTCGTCTCCGCCGGCACGACCCCACGGCAGCGCACCGTCCGCGCCACCCTCGCCACCCTGGCCGACGCGGTCGCCGCCGCCGACCTCCAGCCACCGGCGATCATCGTGGTCGGCGACGTCGCCGCCCTGCCCGACCTCGTCGGCCGCGAGGTGCGACCGCTCCACGGTCTACGGGTCGGGCTGCCACGGACCCGCCGCCGCGGCAGCGATCTCGCCGCCCACCTGCGGTCCGTCGGCGCCGACGTCGTCGAGGTGCCCCTCGCGCGAGAGGAACCCGGTGACGTCGCCGCCATCGGCCGGGCCGCCGCTGACCTGCTCGCCGGTCGGGTGGACGAGGTGGTGGTGCTCGACGCCGCGGGGCTCGAGGTCGTGCTCGCCGCGGCGGTCGACCTCGGCGGTGACGCCCGCGCGCTGGCGGGTGTCCGGCTCACGGTCGTCGGCCGCCGCACCGCCGCTCAGGTTCGCCGCGACCTGCACCTGGCCGCCGACGTCACGGTCGGCTCGGCGGGGGAGTTGGCGGACCTGCCGGACGCGGCGCCCGACCGCCGGGTCCTCGTGCTCGGGCCCGACGCCGACCTCCGCACGCGTGATCTGCTGCCGGACGCCACCGCCGTCACGACCTCGCGGCTGCGGCCCCAGCCCGTCCCCGACGTGCACGTGGACGTGTGGCTCGTGCCAGCCTCGCGGCTCGTGCCGCTGCTCGCCGAGGCCTACTCCGACCCGCGGGTGCCGCTGGTCTCCATGGGCCCGGTGACCTCCGCCGCCCTGCGCGACGCGGGGCTGGAGGTCGCAGCGGAGGCGGCGGCCGCCACCCCTGTCGCCGTCGAGGACGCGCTCACCTCGCTCCTGCGACGCGATGGCGGTAGTGGCTGGACAGCATCACCCGCGGAGGACTAGCGTCGCCGTCACGTTCGATGTGACGCCAGGAACGCGGTGAGAATCCGCGACGGTCCCGCCACTGTGAACGGGGAGTACGCCGTCCCACGAGGGTGACCTCGCGGCGACGATGAGCGGTCACGGGTCCCTTACGGACCTGGAAGGCCGGACGGCGTGCGGTGATCCGTGAGTCAGGACACTGGTCCGCATCTCAGCCCACCGGGGTCGTGGTCAGCTCCCGGGGAGGTACCCACCGTGTCCGACGTGTCCGTCGCCGTGCGCGCCCGCAGCGAAGTGCTGCCCGCCGCCCTCTGGATGCTGGCGCTCAGCGCCGTCATCGCCCTCGTCAGCTTCGAGCAGGGGGTGCTGACCGCCGGGTCGCCCGTCCTGCACGAACTCTTCCACGATGCCCGGCACCTGCTCGGGTTCCCCTGCCACTGAGTCGTGCTGACCGAGCACATCCGTCGCGGCCTCGCGGCAGGGTTGCTCGCCGGTGTCCTCGCAGGGGTGTTCGCGTTCGTGGTCGGGGAGATCCCCGTCCGCGAGGCGATCGTCCTGGAGGAAGCCGGTGAGGCAGCCCTCGCCGATCACCCCACCGCGGGTGAGAGCGACCCCGAGGCGGAGTTCCCCGTCCCTCGTACGACCCAGCAGGCCCTCCTGCCGGTGGCGACCGCCCTGGTCGGCGCCGCGTTCGGTGGCCTGTTCGGCCTGACCCTCCACCTGCTGCGCCCTCGGCTGCGGGACCCCGATCCGTGGCGCACGCCGCTGCGCCTCGGTGCCGTGGCCTGGCTCGCGTTCGTGGCCGTCCCGCTCGTGGTCGCACCGCCCAACCCGCCGGCGGTCGGTGACGGCGACGCCATCGCCGCACGCTCGGGCTGGTACCTCGGTGCCATCGCCGCGAGCCTGCTGCTCAGCGCCGCCCTGTGGGCGCTCGCGCGTCGGTGGCGGCCGGCCGGCTGGTCAGCCGGGGAGCGCAACGTGGCGGTCGGCGCCCTCGGCGTGCTGGCCTTCGGCGCGCTGATCTGGGCGCTGCCGGTCGAAGCGGCGGCGGGTGACTTCCCGGCCGATCTGCTGTGGCAGTTCCGCCTCGCCGCCCTCGGGACCCAGACCCTGCTATGGGTCAGCCTCGCCGTGTCGTTCGGGTTGCTGAGCTCCCGTGCCGCCGAACGGGTACCTGCGTGAACGAGCGGACCACGCTGCTGCTGGTGCGCCACGCACCGACGCCCGTGACGCGCGCGTTCCGCTTCCCGCTGGACGAAGAGCTCGACGACCACGGACGGCAGCTGGCCACGGGACTGACCGGGAAGCTGCGCGCCGTCCGGGCGGTGACCAGCGGCGCCCGCCGCTGCCGCGAGACCGCCGCGATCGCCGGCTTCCCGGACGCGGAGGTCGACCCCGACCTGGCCGAGCTCGACTTCGGCACCTGGGCCGGGCAGGACCCTCACGACCTGTGGAAGCAGGACCGTGCCCGCCTCGAGGCCTGGTACGCCGACCCGGCCAGCGACGCCCCGGACGGCGGCGAACGCTTCGATGGTCTGCAGCAGCGCGTGGTCGGCGTCCTCGACCGGCTGGTCGCGACGGGCGAGCGCACGGTGGTCTTCACCCACGGCGGTCCGATCAAGGCGGCCGTGCTGCACGCCCTCGACGCACCGCCGTCGGCGATGTGGCGCATCGACGTCGCACCGTGCTCGGTGACCGAGCTGCACGGCCGGCCCGGCGGCGGGCTGACGGTGGCCAGCTGCAACGTCCCCGTCGGAGCGGTGGCCCCGTGACCGCGCCCCCCGTCGCGTTCGGCCTGGTGCTCGGCAGCGCCGCAGACGTGCTGCTCGCCGACCCGGCCCGGTTCCACCCCGTCGCCGGCTTCGGGCGAGCGGCTGCCGCGGCGGAGCGGGTGACCTACCGCGATCACGAGGTGGCCGGAGCGATCCACGTCGCAGCCCTCGTCGCCACGGCCGTCGCGGTCACCGCCGACCTGCAGCGTCGCCTGCCGCCCAGCGGCCGCCTCGCCCTGACCGCTGCCGTCACCGCCACGGCGCTCGGCGGCACTTCGCTGCACCGGGTGGCCGAGGACCTGGTCGACCGCGTCGAGGCCGGCGACCTCGACGGTGCGCGCGACCGGCTGTCGTGGCTGTGCGCCCGCGACCCGGCGGACCTCGACGCCGGCGAGCTGTGCCGGGCGACCCTGGAATCGGTCGCGGAGAACACCTCCGACGCGGTGGTCGGCACGCTGGTCTGGGGGGCGCTGCTCGGCCCCGCTGGGGTGATCCTCCACCGGACGGCCAACACCCTCGATGCGATGGTCGGCTACCGCACCACCCGCTACCGCCGGTTCGGCTGGGCCGGCGCACGCCTGGACGATCTGCTCGGCCTGGTCCCGGCGCGGCTGACCGCGCTGCTGACCGTCGCCCTCGCTCCCGTCGTGGGCGGGCGGCCCCGGACCGCCCTCGCCACGTGGCGCCGCGACGCCGCCGGCCACCCGAGCCCCAACGCGGGGCCGGTCGAGGCCGCCACCGCCGGGGCGCTCGGGGTCCGGCTCGGGGGGAGCGCCAACCGCTACGGCGACGTGGTCGATCGTCGCCCCGCGCTCGGCCACGGACGCTCCCCGTCGCCCGACGACGTCCGGGCGGCGGTCCGCCTGTCGCGGTCGGTCTGCCTCGCCGCCCTGGCCATCGCCGTCGTCCTGGCCGCGCAGGTCGAACGGGGGCGCCGGTGAGCGGCGCACTGCTGGTGACCGGGACCGCCTCCGACGCGGGCAAGTCCGTCGTGGTCGCAGGCCTCTGCCGGTGGCTGGCCCGCGAGGGCGTTCGCGTCGCCCCGTTCAAGTCGCAGAACATGGCGCTGAACTCGGCGGTCGCCGACGACGGGGCCGAGATCGGCCGCGCCCAGGCGGCCCAGGCGGAGGCTGCGGGCGTGCCGAGCGAGGCCGCCATGAACCCGATCCTGATCAAGCCGACGGGGGAGCGGCACAGCCAGATCGTGGTGATGGGACGGCCCGCGTTCGACGCCGGCGCCCGCGACTACCACACCCGCCGCGGCGAGCTGTTCCCCATCGTGCTCGACGCCCTGGCCGACCTGCGCCGCCGCCACGACGTGGTCATCTGCGAGGGGGCCGGCAGCCCGGCCGAGATCAACCTGCGTCCGCACGACGTGACCAACATGGGGCTCGCGCGCGCCGCCGACCTGCCCGTCCTGATCGTCGGCGACATCGACCGGGGCGGGGTGTTCGCCGCGCTGTACGGCTGCATCGGTCTGCTCGAGCCCGCCGACCAGGCGCTGGTCACCGGCACGATCATCAACCGTTTCCGTGGCGACCCGGGCGTCCTGGCCCCCGGCGTGCAGCAACTCGAGCAGCTGACCGGCCGGCCGAACCTCGGGGTCCTGCCGCACCTCGACGGGCTGTGGCTCGACGCCGAGGATTCGCTCGCCACCGACCGCGGCGTGCCCACCAGCCCGCCGCTCGGCGACGACGTCCTCGACGTGGCGGTCCTCCGCCTGCCGCGGTCCTCGAACGTCACCGACGTGGACGCCCTGGCCGCCGAACCCGGTGTGCAGGTGCGGTTCACCACCGACGTCGCCGACGTCGACCGCGCCGACCTGGTCGTCGTGCCCGGCACCAAGAACACGGTCGTCGACCTCGGGTGGCTGCGGGTGCGCGGTCTGGACGTCGCGCTGCAGCGACGTGCCGCTGCCGGTCGTCCGATCCTCGGGATCTGCGGCGGCTACCAGCTGTTCGGCCGCACGATCCACGACGAGGTCGAGTCGCGTGTCGGCACCGTCGACGGGCTCGGCCTGCTGCCGGTCACCACCCGGTTCGTGGCCGACAAGCTGCTCGCCACGCGGACCGGTACGAGCCCGCGGTACGGCACGGACGCCCGCGGGTACGAGATCCGCCACGGCCGCGTCGAGGTCGCGGGTGGCGACGCGTGGCTCGCCCACCCCGACGGCACGCCCGAGGGGTGCGTGGTCGGCCACACCTTCGGGACCTCGTGGCACGGGGTGTTCGTGCACGACGGGCTCCGCCGCGCGTTGCTCGGTGAGGTCGCGGCCGCCGCCGGCCGCGCGTGGGTGCCGGGGACCGAACCGTTCGCGGCCGTCCGCGCCCGCCACCTCGACCGCCTCGGTGACCTCGTCGCCGACCACCTCGATGCCGCCGAGTTGCGTCGGATCCTCGACCACGGCCCACGCCGTCACCTCCCCGTCGTCGCCCCCGGCGGCGCCCCCACACCCGCCCCGATCCCGGAGCCCGCGTGACCACCCTCGTCCTGCTCACCACCGCCGACACCGAGGTGCTGGCCGCCGCCGGCGCGGTCGACCGGCTGCCGTCGGACGCGCCGAACGTCCGGGCCCGCAACCCCGCGAGCGCGCCGCACGACGATCCGGACGCCCTCGACGCGTGGCTCGAGGACGTGCTCACGGACGCTGCGGTCGTGGTGGTCCGGCTGCTCGGTGGCCGCGCCGCGTTCCCCACCCTGTTCGACGGGCTCGCGGACCGCTGCGAAGAGCGCGGCGTGCCGCTGATCGCTCTCGCGGGTGAAGCCTCGCCGGACGCGGAGCTGACCGACCGATCGACCGCGCCGACCGCGGTGGTCGCCGAAGCGTTCGAGTACCTGCGGGCCGGCGGGACGGTCAACACCGAACACGTCGTCCGGTTCCTGTCGGACACGCTCCTGTTGACCGGGCTCGGGTTCGACCCGCCGGCCGCGCTGCCCGACCACGGCACCTACCACCCGCGGAACCCGGACCCGATCGCCGCGATCGACCCGGACCGGCCGCTGATCGGCGTGGTCTTCTACCGCTCGCACCTGACGTCCGGGAACACCGGTTTCGTCGACGACCTCATCACCGCCATCGAGACGACGGGCGCGCAGGCCATCGGGCTGCACTGCTACTCGCTGCGGCCCGAGGCCGACGGTGAGGTCCCGTTGCTGCGCACGCTCCGCGAGCGCGGTGTGCAGCCGGATGCCCTCGTCCTGACCGTGCTGGCCACCGGCGGCTCGTCGGCTGCGGACGCCGACGCGTGGCAGGCGACGGCGCTGACCGCCCTCGACGTCCCCGTGATCCAGGCGCTGACCTCGACCTCGTCGCGTGACCGGTGGCTGGCCAGCGACACCGGGCTGTCGCCGATGGACACCGCGATGCAGGTCGCGCTGCCCGAGTTCGACGGGCGCCTGATCGCGGTGCCGTTCTCGTTCAAGGAGACCACCGACCACGACGACCGCGTCGGCGGTCCCGTGGTCCGCTACGTCACCGACCCCGAACGCACCGCTCGGGTCGCGGGGCTCGCGGTGCGTCACGCCGAGCTCCGCCACCGCCCGAACGCCGACACGCGGGTGGCGCTGGTCCTGTCCAACTACCCGACCAAGCACAGCCGCATCGGCAACGGTGTCGGCCTCGACACCCCGGCCTCGACCATCCGGATCCTGCGGGCCCTGCGTGCTGCCGGCTACGACCTCGGCGCCGACGTGGACGAGCGGCTGCTCGAGGACGGGGACGCGCTGATCCACGCGCTCATCGCCCGTGGTGGGTTCGACGAGGAGTTCCTCACCGAGCAACAGCTCGCCGAGGCGGAGGGGCTGCTGCCGGTCGCCGACTACAGCGCCTGGTTCGCCACCCTGCCGGCCGACCTGCGGGCCGCCGTCCAGGACCAGTGGGGCCCACCACCGGGCGAGGTCCTGGTCACCCCCGACGGTCAGCACCTGGCGACCGCCGCCCTGCGCTTCGGCAACGTCATCCTGGCGATCCAGCCGCCGCGTGGGTTCGGTGACGACCCGGTCACGATCTACCACAGCCCCGACCTGCCCCCGACCCACCAGTACCTGGCCAGCTACCACTGGCTGACCGCCGGGTTCGGGGCCCACGCGATCGTGCACGTCGGCAAGCACGGCACGCTCGAGTGGCTGCCCGGCAAGGGCGTGGGGCTGTCGGCGTCCTGCGCGACCGACGCCGCTCTCGGCGACGTGCCGCTGTTCTACCCCTTCGTGGTCAACGACCCCGGCGAAGGCACGCAGGCCAAGCGCCGCGCCCACGCCACCGTCGTCGACCACCTCGTGCCGCCGATGATGCGGGCCGAGACCTACGACGAGCTCACCCAGCTCGAGCAGCTGCTCGACGAGTACGCCGAGCTCGAGCTGCTCGACCCGACCAAGCTGCCCGCCATCCAGCAGCAGGTGTGGGAGCTGCTCGTCGCCACCGACGTGACCACCTCGCTCGGGGTCGGTGACCGGCCCGAGGACGACGACGCGTTCGGCGAGCTGATCACCCACGTCGACGGCTACCTGTGCACCGTCAAGGACCTGCAGGTCCGTGACGGGTTGCACGTGCTCGGGCTGCCACCCGAGGACGAGCAGCTGCGTGGCCTGACCGGCGCGATCCTCCGCCTGCCCCAGGGCGAGGTCCCGGGGCTGCGCCAGGTGGTCGCCGCGTGCTTCGGGATCGACGAGTCGGCGCTGCTGACGGACGGCGGCCGACGCGTCGACGACACCGTCGGCCTGGACGACGAGGCGCTCGACCTCGAACGGCTGCGCGACCTCGCGCCCGGTCCGGTCGCGACGCGTGGCGACGTGCTCGACCGTGTCGACCACCTGGCACAGGCGCTCCTCGCCGCGTTGCACGAACGAGGGTGGGACGCAGCGACGGTCCCGGCCGCGCTGGCCGACGTGCTCGGGCCGCAGGCGCCGGGCGAGGACGACGGCCGCTGCGCAGCCGTGGCCGGCGTGCTGCGCTTCGCCTGCGACGAGGTCGTACCGCGGGTCCGCGCCTGCGACGGCGAGGTCGACGCGCTGCTGCGCGGCCTGGCCGGACGGCACGTGCCCGCCGGCCCGTCGGGGTCACCGACCCGCGGACGCCTCGACGTCCTGCCGACGGGGCGCAACTTCCACTCGGTGGACCCCAAGGCCCTGCCGAGCCGCCTGTCCTGGCAGGTCGGCCAGCAGCTGGCCGACGCGCTGATCGAGCGTGAGGTCGCCGAGACCGGCGAGGTGCCCCGCAGCGTCGGCATCGTGGTGTGGGGGACCGCCAACATGCGCACCCACGGCGACGACGTGGCCGAGATCCTCGCGCTGCTCGGCGTCCGGCCGGTGTGGCACCCCGAGACCCGCCGGGTCATCGACCTCGAGGTGATCGACCTCGACCAGCTCGGTCGCCCCCGCGTGGACGTCACGGTCCGGATCAGCGGGTTCTTCCGCGACGCGTTCCCGAACCTCGTGGCGCTGATGGACCGCGCGGTCGAGCTGGTCGCGGCGCGGGGCGAGGATCCCGACCGCAACCACGTCCGCGCCCACGCGCTGGCGGACCGGGCCCGCCTCGAGGCCGAGGGGGTGCCGGCTGCCGAGGCGGAACGCCGCAGCACCTCGCGGATCTTCGGGGCCAAGCCCGGCGCCTACGGGTCGGGGCTGCTGCCGTTGATCGACGCGCGCAACTGGCACGACACCGCCGACCTGGCCGAGGTCTACACCGTCTGGTCCGGGCACGCCTACGGCCGCGGTCTCGACGGCGTCCCCGCCCGCGGGGACCTGCACGCCAACCTCGCGCGGGTCTCGGTGGCGGTCAAGAACGTCGATACCCGCGAGCACGACATCCTCGACTCCGACGACTACTTCCAGGAGCACGGGGGGATGGTCGCCACCATCCGGCACCTGACCGGCACGGCCCCGCGCGCCGTCATCGGGGACTCGAGCGACCCGGCGTCACCGAAGGCACGGGACCTGTCGCAGGAGACCGACCGCATCTTCCGCGCGCGTGTGGTCAACCCGCGGTGGATCGCCTCGATGCAGCGTCACGGTTACAAGGGCGCCTTCGAGTTGGCCGCCACCGTCGACTACCTCTTCGGCTACGACGCCACCACCGGGGTCGTCCCGGACTGGCAGTACGCGACCCTGGCCGAGCGCTACCTGCTCGACGGCGACGTGCGCAAGTTCCTGGAGACCTCCAACCCGTGGGCGATGCGGGGGATCGCCGAGCGGCTGCTGGAGGCGGCGCAGCGCGGGATGTGGCAGGAGCCCGACCCGGCGCTGCTCGCGCAGGTCCAGCAGGTGCTGCTCGACGTCGAGGGCGACCTCGAGGACCGCGGCGGCGATGTCGGGGGTGGCGTGTGACCTACCCCTTCAGCGCCGTCGTCGGCCAGGACCGCCTCACCCTCGCGTTGCTGCTCGGTGCGGTCGATCCCCGGGCGGGCGGCGTCCTCGTCCGGGGCCACAAGGGCACCGCGAAGTCGACCGCGGTCCGGGGGCTGGCCGCGCTGCTGCCCGCCATCGACGGGGTGGTCGGCTGCGGCCTCGGGTGCGACCCGCAGCAGCCGGTCGAGCTCTGCACGCCCTGCCGCGACGGGGACCGCCGGACCGAACGCCGGCCCACGCCGCTGGTCGAGCTGCCGGTCGGCGCCAGCGAGGACCGCGTGGTCGGCGCCATCGACCTCGAACGCGCCCTGACCGACGGGGTCCACGCCTTCGAGCCGGGGCTCCTGGCCGCCGCCCACCGCGGGATCCTGTACGTCGACGAGGTCAACCTCCTCGGCGACCACCTCGTCGACGTCCTGCTCGACGCCGCCGCCAGCGGCACCCACCGGGTCGAACGCGAGGGCGTGTCCGTCGTCCACCCGGCACGGTTCCAGCTGGTGGGCACCATGAACCCCGAGGAGGGTGAGCTACGCCCGCAGCTGCTCGACCGCTTCGGCCTGAGCGTCGAGGTGACCGCCCCGACCGACCCGGTGCTGCGCGCCGAGGTGGTCCGGCGTCGCCTGGCCTACGAGGCCGACCCGACCGCCTTCGCGGACGCGTGGCGCGAGGCCGACGCCGCCCTCGCCGAACGGGTGGTCGCCGCGCGCGCCGCGCTGCCCGCTACCCGGCTGTCGGAGGGGTGGCTGACGCGGCTGGTCGAGGTGTGCGCGGCCCTCGAGGTCGAGGGACTGCGCGCCGACATCGTCGCGGCGCGGACCGCCATCGCCCACGCGGCCTGGCACGGCCGGCCCGAGGTCACCCGCGCGGACGTGCGCGCGGCCTGCCTGCTCGCGCTGCCGCACCGTCGGCGCCGCGGCCCCTTCGACGACCCCGGCCTCGACGAGGACGAGCTCGACCGGCTGCTCGGCGACGACGACCCCCCACCGCCGGACCGTCCGCTACAGGAACCGCCGGCCGACCAGCCGACGGGGACGGACGGGCAGGCACGGGGCGATGGCCCGGCAGACGGGACGGACCGACACGGCGACGCGGACGTGCCCGAACCGGTGGGAGAACCGGCGCGGGGGGACGCCGGGCCACCGCCCGCCGCGGCCGACGGCAGCGACGGTGGCGAGACGGCCGGTGACACGCCCACCGACACGCCCACCGACGGCGAGCCCGCGACCGACGGGGGAGCGCCGGACGCTGGGCCTGCCTCGCCCCCGCCCGTCACGGGCGCCGGCCCCGCCGGTCGTGCACCGCGGCTGGTGCTCGCCGACGTCGGCACCGGCGGCGCGAGCGGCCGACGGAGCCCCTCGGCGGGGGACCGAGGTGCGACCGTCCGGTCGCGGCCGCTCCGACCGGGGGAGCAACCGGCCGCGCACCGCCTCGCCGTCGCCGCGACGCTGCGTGCCGCCGCGGTCGCCGGCCGCGTCGGCACGACCCCGCACCGCAACGACCTGCGCCACCAGGTCCGCCGCGGCCGCGAGGGCAACCTCGTGGTGGTCTGCCTCGACGCCTCCGGCTCCATGGGCGCCCGCCAGCGGGTCGCCGCGGTCAAGGGAGCGGTGCGCTCGCTCCTGCTCGACGCCTACCAGCGTCGCGACCTCGTGGCCCTCGTCGCCTTCCGCGGGTCCGGCGCGGACCTGCTCCTGCCGCCGACCGCCAGCGTCGACGTCGCCGACCGCCAGCTCGCCGAGCTGCCCACCGGTGGCCGCACGCCGCTGGCGGCCGGGCTGGAACGCAGCGCGCAGGTGATCGCCACCGCGCAGCGCCGTGACCCCGATCGGCGGCCGCTGCTGGTGGTGGTCACCGACGGCCGGGCCAACGACGGTGCCGACGCCCTCGCCCGGGCGCACGGCACCGCGCACGCCCTCGCGGGCCGCGGGGTCGCCTCGATCGTGCTCGACACCGAGGACGGCTTCGTCCGGCTCGGTCTGGCCGGACAGCTCGCCGGCGCGCTGTCGGCCCCCTGCGTCGCGCTCGACGAGCTCGCCGCCGCCCCCATCGTCCGCATCGTGCGCGCCGCCACCGGACGTGCCGACCGAGGAGACGCCGCGTGACCACACCCGACCCGACCTCCCCGGGGCCCACCATCCCGGAGTCCAAGACCAGCGACTACGACGGTGCCACCCCGGAGGCGACCGCCGACACCCAGCCGCGCCGCCGCAAGCGCGAGACCCCGCTGCTGATGGTCCACACCGGCACCGGCAAGGGGAAGTCCACGGCCGCCTTCGGGATGCTGCTGCGGGCCTGGAACCAGGACTGGCCGATCGCGGTGTTCCAGTTCGTCAAGTCCGGCAAGTGGCGCGTCGGTGAGCAGGCCGCGGCCGAGAAGCTCGGCGGCATCGACTGGTTCAAGATGGGCGACGGCTGGAGCTGGACCTCCCGCGACCTCGAGGAGTCCGCCGACCTCGCCCGCGAGGGGTGGGCCGAGGTCAAGCGCTGCCTCGCCGAGGAGCGCTACCGCTTCTACCTGCTCGACGAGTTCACCTACCCGATGCACTGGGGGTGGATCGACCCCGAGGAGGTGGTGGAGACCTTCCGGCAGCGTCCCGGGTGGCAGTACGTCATGGTCACCGGCCGCCACGCGCCGCAGCCCCTGATCGAGGCGGCGGACCTCGTCACCGAGATGGTCAAGATCGCCCACCCGCTCGACCAGGGGTGGCGCGGGCAGAAGGGCATCGAGTGGTGACCCACCTGCCCCGCATCGTGGTCGCCGGCACCCGTTCGGGGGTCGGCAAGACCACCGTGGCCACCGGGCTGATGGCGGCGCTCGCCGCCCGCGGCCACCGGGTGTCGGGCCACAAGGTCGGACCGGACTTCATCGACCCCGGCTACCACGCCGTGGCGACGGGCCGACCGCCCCGCAACCTCGACGCGTTCCTGCACCGGCCCGAACGCATCGGTCCGCTGCTGGCGCACGGCGCCGCGGGCTGCGACGTCGCGGTCATCGAAGGGGTCATGGGCCTGTTCGACGGGCGCGCGGCGGACGACGAGGCGTCGACGGCCCACGTCGCCCGGCTGGTGGCCGCCCCGGTCCTGCTGGTCGTGGATGCCGGCGCCGCGTCACGGTCGGTCGCCGCCGAGGTCCACGGGTTCGCGACCTTCGATCCCTCGATCCGCCTCGCAGGCGTGATCCTCAACAACCTCGGTTCCGCGAGCCACGAGGCGCTGGTGCGCGAGGCCCTCGCCCCGCTGCGGATCCCCGTCGTCGGCGCGATGCACCGCCGCGACGAGGTGGCCACCCCGTCCCGCCACCTCGGCCTCGTGCCCGCCGCGGAACGGGCCGCCGACGCACGCGCGGCCGTCGCGGCCCTCGCCGAGGTCGTCACCAGCTGCGTGGACCTCGACGCCGTCCTGCACCTCGCCCGGTCCGCATCACCGCTCGACAGCGACGTCTGGTCCGCGGCCGACGCGATCGGTTCACCGGTGGACGGGCGCCCACGGATCGCCGTGTCCGGCGGGGCGGCCTTCACGTTCGTCTACGAGGAGCACCGCGAACTGCTCGCTGCGGCCGGGGCGGACGTCGTCGTGCTCGACCCGCTGCGGGACGAGAGGCTGCCGCCCGGCACGGCCGGGCTGTACCTCGGCGGGGGGTTCCCCGAGGTCCACGCGGCGCAGCTCGCCGCCAACACCGCCCTGGCCGCCGACGTGCGCCGGCTCGTCGCGGACGGCGGCCCCGTGGTCGCCGAGTGCGGTGGCCTGCTGTACCTGTGCCGCGACCTCGACGACCAGCCGATGACCGGGGTCCTCGACGCCAGCGCACGGTTCACCGACCGGCTCACGCTCGGGTACCGCGAGGCGACCACGGCCACGACCGGCGCGCTCGGTCCCGCGGGCAGCGGCGCCCGAGGCCACGAGTTCCACCGGACCGAGGTCACGCCCCGTGCCGGCGACCGGCCGGCCTGGCACCTGACGGGCCGCCGGCCGCTCGGCGCCGAAGGGTTCAGCGAGGGGCTGGTGCACGCCAGCTTCCTGCACGCCTCGTGGGTCGGGACCCCGCACCTGGCGCGGGCCCTGGTGTCCGCGGCCGCGCGCAACGTCCGGGTGGAGGTGCGCGCGTGACCGCCACCCTGATCGGGGTCGGCGTCGGGCCGGGCGACCCCTCGCTGCTGACCATCGCCGGTCGTGACGCGCTGCTGGCCGCCGACGCGATCGTGGTGCCGGTCGCCGAGGTGTCCACCGACGGGCAACCGGGCTACGCCGAGCGGGTCGTCCGCGCCCACGTCCCGCACGCCACCGCGATCACCCGCGTCCCGTTCGCCTTGGAGGACCCCGAGCGGCGCGCCAGCTGGGTGGCTGCCGCCGAGCGCATCGTCGCCGCACTCGGCACGGACGGGACCGTGGCGTTCGCGACCATCGGCGACCCGAACGTCTACAGCACCTTCAGCCAGCTCGTGCGTGAGGTCCGTGCCCTCGCCCCGGAGGTCCAGATCCGCACCGTCCCCGGGATCACCGCGATGCAGGACCTGGCCTCCCGCAGCGGCACCGTCCTGCTCGAACACGACGAGCGCCTGACCCTGCTGCCCATCACGGCGGGGACCGAACACGTCGCGGCGGCGCTCGCCGACAGCGACACCGTCGTGCTCTACAAGGGCGGCCGCCGGCTGCCCGAGGTCCGTCGCGTCATCGCCGAGGCGGGACGGCTCGGCGACGCCGTCTTCGGGGCGCGGCTCGGCCTGCCCGACGAGACGGTCGCGGACGCCGTCCCCGACGCGCCCGCGCCCTACCTGTCGACCGTCCTCATCGTCCCCGACCGGGAGACCCGCCCGTGACCACCACCCCGCCTGCCACCACGACCCCGCCCGTGAGCGCCGGTCCCACCCGCGCCAAGGTCTGGTTCGTCGGCGCCGGCCCCGGTGCGGCCGACCTACTGACCTTCCGCGCCGCGGCGGCCATCGCCGAGGCGGACGTCGTGGTGTGGGCATCGAGCCTGGTCCACGAGGACGTGCTCGCCCACGCGCGGCCCGACGCCGAGATCCTCGACTCCAAGGTCCTGACCCTCGAGGACGTGCAGCACGTCTACCGCCTCGCGGTCGACGAGGGGCTGGTCGTCGCCCGCATCCACTCGGGCGACCCCGGCGTCTACGGCGCCGTCCAGGAGCAGATCGAGCGTGCGGACGCCCTGGGGCTGGCGTGGGAGATCGTCCCGGGGGTGACGTCCGTGGCCGCCACCGCCGCGGTCGCGGGGCGCGAGCTGACCGTCCCCGAGGTCGCCCAGTCGGTCATCATGACCCGCCTCGCGACGCGCACGCCGATGCCTCCGGGGGAGGAACTGGCGGCGCTCGCGGCCCACGGCACCACCATGGCCCTGTTCCTCTCCGCCTCGCGCGGCAAGCGGCTGCAGGAGGAGTTGCTGGCCGGCGGGTACGCGCCGGACACCCCGTGTGTCGTCGGCTACCGCGTGTCGTGGCCCGACGAGCAGGTCGTGACCTGCGAGCTGCACGAGCTGGCGGCCACGATCCGCGACCTCGGTGTGACGATGCACACCATGGTGCTGATCGGGCCTGCGCTGCGCGGCGGCGGGACCCGCAGCCACCTGTACTCGCCGGGCTTCAGCCACACCCACCGTCCGCAAGTGGGCGCACCGTCGTGACCACACGTCCCCCACCACCTGCGGCACGGGCCGGCCCCGTGCACGCCGGGGCGTCGCGTCGACCACCGCCCGCAACGGAGCGACCGTTGGTCGAGCCCGACCTGCCCCGGACCGCCAAGGTCCGCGACGGGAAGGCGCTGCGTACCGGGTTCACGACCGGGACCTGCGCGACGGCGGCGACCAAGGCCGCTCTGCTGCTGCTTGTCACCGGCCGCGCCCCGCGCCAGGTCGACGTGTGGCTGCCCGTCGGCCGCCGCGAGGAGTTCGCCGTCGAGCGGTGCGGGTTCGTCGACGGCGGCGCCACCGAGGCGGTCGTGATCAAGGACGCCGGCGACGACCCGGACGTCACCCACGGGGCGCACCTGACGGCGACCGTCGCCTGGGCCGACGAGCCGGGTTTGCACCTGTGGGGTGGTGACGGCGTCGGCGTGGTGACCAAGCCCGGCCTCGGGCTGGAGGTCGACGGTCCCGCGATCAACGGCACGCCGAGGCAGACCATCCGCATCGCGGTCGAGGAGGTCGTCGACCCCGCGCAGCGCGGGTTGGACGTGGTCATCTCGGTGCCGGGCGGCGAGCAGATCGCCAAGCGCACCACCAACGGCCGGCTCGGCATCCTCGGCGGGATCTCGATCCTCGGCACCAGCGGGATCGTGCGCCCGTTCTCCACGGCGTCCTGGCGCGCCTCCGTCCTGCAGGCGATCGACGTGATGGCCGCGCAGGACGCCCCCGCGTGCGTGCTGTCGACCGGCGGGCGGACCGAACGGGCGGCGATGCGGCTGCGGCCGGACCTCGACGCCGGGTGCTTCATCGAGGTCGGCGACTTCACCGGCGCCGCGGTCGAGCGGTGCATCGAGCGAGGCGTGCCGTCCCTGGTGTTCGTCGGGATGGCCGGCAAGCTCGCCAAGCTCGGTGCCGGCGTGATGATGACCCACTACACGCGCTCCCGGGTCGACACCGGCTACCTCGCTGAGGTCACCGAGCGGGCCGGCGGCGACGCGGCGCTGGTGGCGTCCGTGGCCGCCGCGAACACGGGCCGGCACGCCTACGAGCAGTGGGTCACCGCCGACCTCGCCGCGGCGGCGGGCACCGTGCTGTGCGAGGACGTTGCGGCCAACCTCGCCGGCTGGGCGGCCCACCACGGCGGGACCCTGGACACCGCGACCGTGCTGGTCGACTTCGACACGCTGGCCCCCGTGGCCTGGAGCACGTCCGCCGACGCGTGGATCGGCGCCCGCGACCCCCGTCCCGCCGAGGGGGAGGGCGACCGTGGCTGAACGCATCGAAGTCATCGGCGTCGGCCCGGACGGGCGGCTGGCCACCGAGCTGCCAGGCGACGTGTCGCTGGTCGCCGGTGGGGCGCGCCACCTGGAGCGGTTCGCGCCGCCGGGCGTCGCCACCTGCGTCATCGGCGGCGACCTCGACCAGGTCGCCGGGGCGCTCGACGCGGCGGTGGGGACCGCCGTCGTGCTGGCCTCCGGCGACCCCGGGTGGTTCGGCATCGTGCGACGGCTCGGTCGCGACCTCGGTGCCGACCGCCTGCGGGTCCACCCCGCCCCCTCGTCCGTGGCCGGGGCCTTCGCCGCGATCGGGCTGCCGTGGGAGGACGCGACCGTGGTCTCGGCCCACGGCCGGGCACCCGGCGCCGCCATCGCCGCCGCGCTCGTCGCCCCGAAGGTCGCGGTCCTGACCGCACCCGACCGGTCACCGGCCTGGCTCGCCCACACGCTCCTCGCCGCCGGCTGCGGCCCGCGGACCGTGGTGGTCGCCAGCCGGCTCGGTCACGACGACGCGGTGGTGCAGCGCACCGACCTCGCCGGCGCGGTGGACCTCGAGGTCGCCGACCCCAACGTGGTGCTGGTCCTCGACGAGGCACGGCTCGCCCGGATCGGTGCCGCCACCGTCCGCGGCCACGGCCCGGTCGGGCTGCCGTGGGCTCGCGACGCCGACGCCTTCGAGCATCGCGACGGGCAGGTGTCCAAACCCGAGGTCCGCGCGCTGGCGCTGGCACGCCTCGGCGCGGGGCCGGGTCGGCTGCTGTGGGACGTCGGCTGCGGGTCCGGCAGCGTCGCCGTCGAGGCCGCCGGCCTCGGCGCCGGCGTGATCGCGGTCGACCGTGACGCCGACCAGGTCGCCCGCACCCGCGCCAACGCGGACCGGTTCGGCGTCGGCGTCGGGGTCGTGCACGGGCCGGCACCTGCCGTCCTCGCCGACCTGCCCGACCCGGACGCGGTGTTCGTCGGCGGTGGCGGTCCCGACCTCGCGGCCGTGCTCGACCTCGTCCTGGCCCGCACCCGCGACCGGGTCGTGGTCGCCCTGGCCACGCTCGAACGCGCCGGGCCGGTGCTCGCCCGGTTCGACGCGGCGGGATGGGACGCCGGCGGTGAGCTGGTCCAGGTCCAGGACCTCCGGCCCCTCGCCGACGGCCACCGCCTCGTGCCTCGCAACCCCGTCCTGCTGATCTGCGGAGGTCGTCGACCGTGACCCACCCACGCACCGTCGTCGTCGCGGCCACCGCGACCGGCCGCGACCTCGCGGTCGACCTCGCCCGGCACCTCGGCGCCGACCTCGCCGACGGCCGTCCCCGCGACGCGATCGCCGCGTCGTGGTCGCGCGCGGACGCGCTGGTGCTGGTCGTCGCGGTCGGTGCCGCGACCCGCCTGGTCGCGCCGCACCTGACGGACAAGCACGCCGATCCCGCGGTGGTGTGCGTCGACGACGCCGGCCGCTTCGCCGTCCCCCTGGTCGGCGGCCACGAGGGCGGCGCCAACGCGCTGGCCGAACGGATCGCGTCCCACCTCGACGCCACACCCGTGGTCACCACCGCCTCGGAGGCTGCCGGGTGGCCGAGCCTCGGCGAGCTCGGCGCCCGGACGGGGCTGCGGGCCGAGGGGGATCTGGCGACGGTGGGCGGCCACCTGCTCGGCGGGGGAGCGGTGCGGGTCGTCCGCGATGCCGCCTGGCCGCTCGGACCCCTGCCCTTCGCTACGACCGACGACCCGTCCGCCCCACTGCTGCACCTCACCGACCGGATCGCCGCGACGCCGGGACCCGTCCCGACGGTGCGCTACCGCCCACCCTCACTGGTGGTCGGCGTCGGTGCGTCCCGCGGGGTCTCGGCGCAGGAGGTCGGCGACCTCGTCGACACCGCCCTCGCCGACGCCGGGTTGTCCCCTGCGGCGGTGCACACCGTGGCGACCGTGGACGCGAAGGCCGACGAGGTCGGGCTCCTCGAAGCCGTCGCGGACCGCGGGTGGCCCGTCGTGTGCCTGCCGGCCGAGCAACTGGCGGCCACACCCGTCCCGAACCCGTCGGACGTGGTCCGCGCGGCCGTCGGCACACCGTCGGTCGCGGAGGCCGCTGCCCTCCACCTCGGCGGTGACCTGGTGGTCGAGAAGCGCCGCACGGCGATGGCCACCGTTGCGATCGCGCGCCGACCGGCCCGCGGACGGCTCGTGCTCGTCTCCCTCGGACCCGGGGCCGAGGACCTCGTCACCCCACGGGCCCGCGCCGAGCTCGCCGACGCCGAGGTCGTGATCGGCTACGGCCCGTACGTCGACCAGGCCGCGGCGTTCACCCGGCGGGGCGTCCGGCTCGAACGCTTCGGTCTCGGCGAGGAGGTCGCCCGCGCGGAGCGGGCGGTCGCGCTCGCACGTGCCGGCCACGCCGTCGCGCTGGTCGGATCCGGCGACGTCGGCGTCTACGCCATGGCGTCACCCACCCTCGAACGCGTCGGGGACGACGTCGACGTGTCGGTCGTCCCCGGGGTGACCGCCGCCCTCGCGGCCAGCGCCCTGCTCGGAGCGCCGTTCGGGCACGACCACTGCAGCATCTCGCTGTCGACCCTCCTGACCCCCTGGGAGGCGATCGAGCCCCGCATCGAAGCCGCAGCCGCCAGCGACCTGGCGATCGCGTTCTACAACCCGCGCAGCCGTGGCCGGGACTGGCAGCTGGCCGAGGCCCGTCGGATCCTGCTCCGGCATCGACCGCCCACCACGCCCGTCGGGGTGGTGCGCGACGCCGAGCGTCCGGACCAGGAGGTCGTGCTGACCACCCTCGGCGACCTCGACGTCGACCAGGTCCAGATGACCACCGTGGTCCTGATCGGCACCTCGATCAGCCGGGTCGTCGCCGGCCGCATCGTCACCCCCCGGGGCTACGCCGGTGACGCCACGGCGGAGGTGCCCGCGTGAGCTTCACCGTCCTGACCTCGTGCACCGCGTGCGGCGCGTGCCTGCCCACCTGTCCCGAGCGCTGCATCCGGGTCGCTCCCCGAGGCACCGGGGTCCCGCTGCTGGTGCTCGATGACCGGTGCACCGGCTGTGGTGAGTGCGCCGAGGTGTGCCCCGCCGAGGCCATCGTGCCGCTCGCGGAGCTGCTGTCGTGAGGCGCATGGGACGTGCCTCGGTGCACGACATCGAACGCCGGTCGATGGCGGTCCTGGCCGGCCGCTGCGACCTGTCGGCGCTGCCGCCGCTCACCCGCGCCGTCACCGAACGGGTCGTGCACTCAGCCGCCGACCTGCGGTACGTCGAGGACCTCGTGCTCGACGAGGCGGCGCTGCGCCGGGGGTGGCAGGCCCTGGCCGACGGGGCACCGATCGTCGCCGACAGCCGCATGGTCGCCGCCGGCGTGACCAGCACCGACGTCCAGGTCCCGATCGCGGACCCGGCCGTGGCCCCCGAGGCCGCCAGGACCGGGGACACCCGCAGCGCGACCGCCATCCGCCTGGTCGCCGAACGTGTCGGTCCGGGCGCGGTCTGGGTCATCGGCAACGCCCCGACCGCCCTGGAGGCCGTGCTCGTCCACGCCCGCGACCCGGCCCTCGTGGTGGGCCTGCCCGTCGGGTTCATCGGTGCCGTCGAGGCCAAGGCCGCCCTGCGTGCCTCGGGCCTGCCCGCCGTGTCCAACCGCAGCGAGCTCGGCGGGTCCCCTGTCGCCGCCGCGGCCGTCAACGCCCTGCTCTACACCGCGTCACCTGCCGCCCCGTCCCGCCACCTCGAAACCGCACCCGAGGAGCCCACCCGTGAGTAGCGCCCTGCTGATCGTCGGCCACGGCACGCGCGACGCCGCCGGCCAGGCCGAGTGCCACGAGTTGCTGGCTGTGGTGCGCTCGCGCCGGCCGGACCTGCGGGTGGAGCTCGGCTTCCTCGAGCTGTGCCCGCCGCCCATCACCGACACCGTGGCGGCGATGGTCGCCGACGGCGTCGACGACGTGACCGTCGTGCCGCTGGTGCTGCTCGGTGCCGGTCACGCCAAGGGTGACGTGCCCGCCTCCATCGCACGCGAACGGCTCCTGCACCCGGGGGTCCGCTTCCGCTACGGGCGGCCGCTCGGGGTGCGACCCGAGCTGCTGGCCACGGTCGACGACCGCCTGCGTGCGGCCGTCCCCGCGTCGGAACGTGACGAGACGGCCGTGGTCGTCGTCGGTCGCGGGACGTCCGACCCGGACGCCAACGGCGACCTCGCAAAGATCGCCCGCCTGCTGTGGGAGGGGCGGCCGTGGCCCCTGGTCGAGCCCGGTTTCGTCAGCCTGGCGCAGCCATCGGTCCCCGAGGCGCTGGAGCGCTGCCGACGGCTCGGCGCCACCCGCATCGCCGTCACGCCCTACTTCCTGTTCACCGGCGTGCTCGAACGCCGCATCCGTGACCAGACGGCCGAGTGGGCCGCGCGCCACCCGGAGGTGACGGTGGTCGACGCGGGCTACCTCGGCCCCGACGTGCAGGTCGCCGACCTCCTGCTCGCCCGCTACGACGAGGCAACGGCCGGGGCGGCCGTGGCCAACTGCGACACCTGCGTCTACCGCGTCGCGCTGCCGGGGTTCGCCGACCGCGTCGGACTCCCGCAGACGCTGCACGAGCACCCCGACGACCCGGGGACCCACGGGCACCACCACGGTCACGATCACCACCACGGCCACGACCACGAGCACGATCCCGCGGAGGCCGGGGTGTCGAGGTGATCGGTGCGGCGATCCGTCACCTGGTGCTCGGCGGCACGAGGTCGGGCAAGAGCCGTCACGCCGAACGGCTCGTCGCGGCGAGCGCCGGCCCGGTCGTGTACGTGGCCACGGGTGGGGCGAGCGACCCCGAGCTGGCCGAACGTGTCGCCACCCACCGCGACCGGCGACCGGCCGACTGGCTCACCGCGGAGACCACCGATCTCGCCGATCTGCTCGCGTCGGCGCCCCCGGCGGCCGCCGTCCTCGTCGACGATCTCGAGGGCTGGCTGGTCGCGCGCATGACGGCGCACGACCTGTGGACCGACGACGAGGTGGCACCGCTCGGCGCGGACGGTCGCGCGGCGGTGGCAGCCGTGCTCGAGGACGCAGCGAGGTGGTGGCAGCTCGCCGCGTCGCGCCTCGGCCCGACCGTCGTGGTCGCCGGACGTCCAGGGGAGGGGGTCACCCCGCTCGGCGCCGCGACACGGCGCTACGTCGACCTGCACGGCGAGGTCACCGAGCTGCTGTCGAGGACCGCTGACCGCGTGGACCTGGTCGTCGCCGGTCGGGCGTTGCCGCTCCCCGCGCCCCTGGCTGCACCGACCGTCGCGGCCGACCTCCGCGAACACGGTGACACCCAGGTGCCGGACGACTGCGTCGACCTGGCCGTCAACGTCCTGCCCGGACCGCCGGCCTGGCTGCACGAACACCTCGCCGCCACCCTCGACGACCTCGCGGCCTACCCCGACGACACCGCGGCCCGGGACGCGGTCGCCCGCCACCACGGTCGCACCCGCGACGAGGTGGTCGTGCTCGACGGCGCGGCCGAGGGGTTCTGGTTGCTGCCAGCGCTGCGCCCGACCCTCGCCGCCTGCGTGCACCCCGGGTTCACCGAGGCGGAGGCGGCCCTCCGTGCACGTGAGGTTCCCGTCGTCCGCGTCCAGCGCGACCCGCGCGACTGGCGGCTCGATCCGACGGCCGTGCCCGACGCGGCCGACCTCGTGGTCCTCGGGCGGCCCGACAACCCGACCGGTGCGGTCGACCACGAGTCGGTCATCGCCCAGCTGTGCCGCCCGGGTCGCACCGTGGTGGTCGACGAGGCCTTCACCGACCTGCTGCCCGACGCGACGGGTCTGGCCGGACGCCGCGACCTGCCGGGTTTGGTGGTGCTGCGCAGCCTCACCAAGGTCTGGGGCCTCGCAGGGCTCCGGGTGGGCTACCTCGTGGCTCCCGCGGCCACCGCTGCTCGCCTGGCCGCCGACCGGCAGCCGTGGTCGGTCAGCACGCCGGCGCTCGCGGCGCTCGAGCACCTGCTCACCCGCGAGCCGGAACGTCGACGCCGAGCCGAGGGCGTCGCGGCCGACCGAGCGCACCTGCTCGGCCTCCTGCGCGACCTGCCGGACGTCGAGGTGTGGGACGGCGCCGCCAACTTCCTGCTCCTGCGCACCCCGCTGCCCGACCTGCGCGAGCGTCTGCTGGCCGCGGGCTTCGCGGTCCGGCGCGGGGACACCTTCCCCGGCCTCGACGCCAGCTACGTCCGCGTCGCGGTCCGACCTCCCGAGGTCAGCGACGCCTTCGTCGTCGCCCTCCGCCACAACCTCGACCGACAGGTGCTCACGTGACCGCCACCCGATCCGCCGCCTCCGCAGCCGACCTGATCGCCCGCATCGTCCCCGTCGAGGAGGAGGTTCGCGCGAGCGCCGCCGCGGGCGTGACCGCGCTCGCGACCCCGCCGGGCGCGCTCGGACGTCTCGGTGACCTCGCCACGGTCCTGGCAGCCATCAGCGGCCGCGCGACGCCGCCGCCGATCGGACGGCCGGGCCTCGTGATCGCCGCTGGCGACCACGGGGTGCAGCTCCACGGGGTCAGCCCCTACCCCCAGGAGGTCACCGCCCTGATGGTGCGGACCTTCTGCGAGGGCCGGGGGACCGCCAACGTGCTGGCCGACGCCGTGGGGGCCGAGGTGCTCGTCCTCGACGTGGGTGTCGCCGGACCCGTGCCGGACCACCCGAACCTGCGGGCGCGGCGGATCCGCCCCGGCACCCGTGACCTGAGCGCCGGCCCCGCCATGACGGCCGACGAGTGCGAGGCAGCGGTCGTGGCCGGCGCCGTGACCGCCGGGGAGCTGCTCGATGCGGGGGTGGACCTGCTGATCACCGGCGACATGGGCATCGGCAACACCACCGCGTCCGCGGCGCTGATCGCGACCTTCACGGGGGCCGACCCCGCCGCGGTGACCGGCCGCGGCGCCGGTGCGGACGACGCGACGTACGAACGCAAGCGCGACATCGTCACCGCTGCGGTCGCACGGCACGCCGGCGACGCCGACCCGTGGGTGCGCCTGGCCGGCCTCGGGGGGCTGGAGCACGCCGCCCTCGTCGGGGTGCTGTTGGCTGGCGCCGCCGCGCGGGTCCCCGTCCTGCTCGACGGGGTCATCGCCGACGCGGCCGCCGTCGCCGCCGCGGCGCTGGCGCCGGACCTCGCCGGGTACCTGATCGCGGGCCACCGTTCGACCGAGCCCGGTGCCGTCGCGGCCCTGGCTCACCTCGGCCTCGAGCCGCTGATCGACCTGGACCTCCGGCTCGGCGAGGGCACGGGCGCGCTGCTCGCCGTGCCGACGGTCCGGGCTGCCTCGTCGCTGCTCACCGGTGTCGCCACGCTGGAGCAGGTCCTCGGCGCCTGACCGTGCCCGACGGATCAGGCCAGGTGGTCGGCGAGCGCCACCGCCGACGCCAGGGTGGTGAGGAGGACCAGCTGTTGGCCGGCGCCGAGGATGTCACCTGTCAGCCCCCCGATCCGGCGCCGCGCTGCGCGACGGAGCGCCGCCAGCGCGAGCAGGCCGGCGAGGACCGGGACCGGCGCCCAGATGCCGAAGCTGACCGCGAGCACGGCGCCGGTGGTGACGGCCGCGACGGTGCTGCCGACGGGGCCGAGCGGGTCGGCCACCTGCGCCCCCGACCCGCGGTCGTGGTACGGCGGTAGCCACCGGACGGCGACCAGGACGCTGGCGCGACCGAGGACGTGGCCCGCGACCACGGCCCGGGCGAACGTGGTCAGGTCGAGCGCCGCCAGCAGCGACACCTGGAGCGAGATCGCGAACAGCAGCGCGGCCGCGCCGTAGGTCCCGAGCCGTGAGTCGCGCATGATCTCGACGCGGCGTTCGGGTGTCCACCCGCCCCACAGTCCGTCGAAGGTGTCCGCGAGGCCGTCCTCGTGGAACGCCCCCGTCACCGCGACCGCGGCAGCCACCGCCAGGATGGTGGCGGGGACCACACCGAGCAACGGCTCACCGGCGGCGCGGACAGCCACGACCGCCGCACCGACGACCAGGCCCACCAGCGGGAAGGCCGCCGTCGCCCGTCGCAGGTCCCCGTCGACCACCGGGATCTGCGGGACGGGCAGCCGCGTGAGGAACTGGAAGGCCACCGCCACGATGCGTGCCGACTCGGCCGGCTGCCGCCACGGCACGGTGCGATCCACGGGCCCGTCGGCCACCTTGCTGGTCACACATCCCGCCCGTCGTCGATCCTGGCCCGGAGCCGAGCAGCCCGGCCGGGCCGGAGCAAAACCCGATCGCGGGTGCGGACGCGGGCCGCCGGTTCAGCCGGCGTCGGCGGCCGGTGCGTCGGGCGCCGGTGTCGGCTCGATCAGCAGCGGGAGCCGCAGCGCGCCGGGTGCGTCGGCGGGCACCACCGGATCCTTCGGCGGCACGGGGCACACCCGCTGGTAGGGCGCCCCGAGGGGTGGACGCGGGTCGGCCTCGCCCCGGTTCGGCCACAGCGCCATCGCCCGCTCGGCCATCGCGGTGATCGACAGCGACGGGTTGACCCCGAGGTTGGCGGTGATGATCGACCCATCCGCGACCGACAGCCCCGGGTACCCGAACACGCGGTGGTAGGGGTCGACGACGCCCTCCTCGACGCTGGTCCCGATCGGGCAGCCACCGATGATGTGCGCGGTCGTCGGCACGTCCATCGTCGCCTCGAAGATCGAACCCATCGGCCGTCCGTCGAGCTTGTCCGCCGTGCGCCGCGTGACCTCGTTGGCGATCGGGATCCACGTCGGGTTGGGTGCGCCGTGCCCTTGGGTGGTGGTCAGGTGGCCGCCGAACGGGCCACGCTTGAGACGCGTCCGCAGCGAGTTGTCCAGCGACTGCATCGTCAGGAGGATGATGCTGCGCTCGGACCAGCGCCTCGTCGACAGGCTCCGCAGGAACCGCACGGGGTGGCGGAGCGCGGTCAGCACGAACCGCACCGGGCGCGGGAGCCGGCCGCCACCGTCGACCATGGTGGTCGCCAGGCCGTAGGCGAAGTTCGAGCCCTTGCCGTAGCGGACCACCTCGATGTGGGTGTGCTCGTCGGGGTGGATCGAGGATCCGATCGCCACCCCAGCCGCCAGTTGCTCGTCGGGGCGATCGGCGGTGGCGACGGTGATGGCCTCGGAGTTGGTGCGGGTCAGCTCGCCGAGGCGAGGGGAGAGGGCGGGCAGGCGCCCCGCTCCACGCAGCCGGAACAGCAGCTTCTGGGTGCCGAGCGACCCGCCCGAGAGCACGACCTGCTCGGCGGTCAGCGACCGGCGATCGCGGCGCCCGAACGGGCCGGTGGAGCGCAGGTGGGTCACGCGGTACCCGCCGCCCTCGAGCGGCTCGAGGTCGACGACCTGACGCTCGGGTCGGACGCGCGCCCCACGCTGCTCGGCGAGGTGGAGGTAGTTGGTGTCGAGCGAGTTCTTCGCGCCGTGCTTGCACCCGACCATGCAGTTGCCGCACCGGATGCAACCGGTCTTGTCCGGGCCCGCGCCACCGAAGTAGGGGTCGGTGACCGTCTCACCCGGGGTCCCGAACCACACCCCGACGTCGGTGGCGTGGAAGGTGTCGCCGACGCCGAGGTCCTCGCCGACCTCGCGCAGGATGCGGTCGGCCGAGGTCTCGAACGGCACGGGCGTCACCCCGAGCATGCGCTTGGCCTGGTCGTAGAAGGGGGCGGTCTCGTCCCGCCAGTCGGTGATCGCCGACCACGCTGCATCCTCGAAGTAGGCCGGCAGGGGGTCGTACAGGGTGTTGGCGTAGACCACCGACCCGCCACCCACGGCCACCCCGTGGGCCACCATCACATCCTTGAGGAGCGTGAACCGTTGGATGCCGGTCAGCCCGAGGCGGGGGAACCACAGGTAGCGGTGGACCGCCCAGCTCGAGGTCGGCAGCGACCGCGCGTCCCACCGCCGCCCCGCCTCGAGGACGGTGACGCCGTAGCCCTTCTCGGTCAGCCGCAGGGCCGTGACGCTGCCCCCGAACCCGCTGCCGACGACGGCCACGTCGGTGTCGAAGCTCGTCACGGCGCTCTCCCTCGGTCCCGGCCGGCGATGCTACGCCGGAACGCTGCACGTCCGCACGTTCCGGCGGTGAACGGACACCAGCGCCGGCCGCGTCGCGCGGCCGGCGCCGGTGGTGACCGTCGAGCGCTCGGCTCAGCAGATCTCGATCAGACCCATCTCGACCGCCGCGTCGAGCTCGGCCTGCGCCGCCTCGTCGCCCCCGGTCAGCGCGTCGATCTGCTCCTGGGGGATGCAATCGCCGCCCAGCGGCTCGTCACCGAAGTCGTCGTCACCGAAGCCATCGTCGTCGAAGTCGTCGAAGTCGTCGAAGCCGCCGAAGTCGCCCATCCCGCCGAACATGTTGCCGATGATGGCGAACAGGTCGATCTCGACCGCGTCGGCCGGTGCCTCGACCGTCCCGCTGAACTCGGCGATGGTCGCGAGGACGTAGGTGCCCTCGGGCGCCGTGTCGTCGCCCTCGATCTGCGACAGGTCGTAGCCCACCTGGCGCAGCTCGCCGCCGTCGATCCAGAAGTCGAGCTGCACCGGCGTGTCGCTGGTGGTGTCGACACCCGTGTCACCGAACGCGTCCGGGTCGACGCCGGAGAGGTCCCCGGCGATCCGCGAGATCTCCTCGAACAGCCGCGCGAGGTCGCCCTCGGTGGTCGTGGCGGTGATGCGGTCACCCGCCGACTCCTCGCCGACATGCTCGAGGGTCACATCCTGCGCGAGGAAGCGCTGGAAGCTGGCCACGATCCGCTCGCGAACGTCCTCGATCTGCTCCTCGGTGGGCTCGTCCTCGGTGGTGTCACCGCCGAACCCACCGGCGAACTCCGCAAGCTGCTCGAACCCCTTCAGCTCGATCCAGTCGCCGGCACGCGCCGCCGAGGCGACCTCACCGAGGCCGAAGGCCTCGGCCATACCGACGGCCTCGTCCACCCCCGAGGCGAAGTCCGGGTCGTCGACGACGTCGCCGATCGCGTCGAGGTCGACGCGGACGAAGAACCGCTGCTCGGGCAGGACGCGGACCTCGACGGCCTCGCGGCCACCGAGCTCGACGATGAACTCCGCCTGGGCGTCGGCCTCGTCCTCACCAGCGGCACGCAGCAGCAGCGAGCTGCCCAGCAGCAGGTCGGCCGTGTCCTCATCGAGCTCACCGTCGGCTGCTTCGATGATGGCATCGCGGTCGCCGTCGATCGACAGCCGGAGCTCGATGCCGTCGTAGTCGGCGAGGGCCTCGACGGCCTCCTGGAGCGCGGTGGTCGGGTCGTCTTCGGCGTCGGTACCGCCGCCGTTGCAGGCCGTCAGGCTCGTGGTGAACAGCAGGCCGGCGCCGAGCGCGGCCCACCTCGCGTTGCTGCGCATGGGTTCCCCCAGGTGGTGGTCGGTGGGTGCGCCGGCACGTGGCCCCGTCCCGGCGGCGCAGACCCTACCGCCACGGGCTGGCCGACCACTCACGGCTGCCCGCGATCGGTGGACGCCCTGGTCAGGCCGCCGGTAGCCTCGGAGACGAGCAACGGCGCTCCGTCCGCAGCAGTCGCGAACCGGAGCCGCCGTGAACCATCCCGCCGCCTCGCCGTCCTCCCCCCTCGCCGGTCTCGCCGATCCGGGCCAGGAACGCGACGCCTGCGGCATCGGGTTCGTGGCCCACGTCGACGGCGCAGCGCGGCGTGACATCGTTGCGATGGGGCTGCAGGGGCTCGCCGGCGTCACCCACCGAGGTGCGGTGGCCGCCGACGGCAAGACCGGCGACGGCGCGGGGATCCTCACCCAGATCCCGCGCGCGTTGGCGGCGGCGTGGCTCGCCGAGCAGGGCCTCACCGACGTCGCCGACGACCGGCTGGGGGTCGCCTTCCTCTTCCTCGCCCCGGGAGCTGACGCGCAGGCCACCGTGGGACGCCGCGCGGTCCGAGCCCACGTCGAGGCCGCGTGTGCCGCCGAGGAGGTCCGCTTCCTGGCTTGGCGTGAGGTACCGAGCGAGCCGGCCGCCATCGGCTCGATCGCCCACGCCAGCCAGCCCCACCTGGTCCAGGCCTGGTTCGAACGGCCGCACGACCCGGCGACCGGAGCGCCCCTCGACGACGTCGCCGCCGAGCGCCTGGCCTACCGGTTGCGCCGCCGTGCCCGCCACGCGTGCGACGGGGACGGCCTGCGCTTCTACGCCGCCTCGTGCTCGTTCCTGACCGTCACCTACAAGGCCATGGCCGACGCGGATCAGCTGGCCGACTTCTACCCGGACCTGCGCGACGAACGGTTCACGTCGGGGCTCGCCGTCTTCCACTCCCGGTTCTCGACCAACACCGCGCCGACGTGGGAGCGGGCGCAGCCGTTCCGGATGCTGTGCCACAACGGCGAGATCAACACCATCGACGGCAACGTCAACCTGATGCGGGCCCGGGAGGGGCAGCTGACCACCGGTGCGCTGTCGGTGGACGGGACGGACTGGGCCGACCCGGTACTGCTCCCGCCCGTCATCGACGAGGACCAGTCCGACTCGGCCAAGCTGGATGCGGCGCTGGAGCTGCTGGTCCGCGGGGGTCGCGACCTTCGCCACGCTCAAGCGATGCTCGTCCCGCAGGTCTGGGAGGGCCGCCGTGACCTCGACCCGGGCGTCCGCGACTTCTACCGCTACCACTCGTGCCTGGTCGAGCCCTGGGACGGGCCCGCAGGGCTGATCTTCACCGACGGACGGCGGGTCGGCGCGACCCTCGACCGCAACGGGCTGCGGCCCTTGCGCTACCACGTCTGCGAGGACGGCACGGTCGTCGCCGCTTCGGAGGTCGGCGCCGTCCGCACCTCGCTGCCGGCCCAGCACGGGCAGATCCGCCGGGAGCGCCTCGGTCCGGGCCAGATGCTGTGCGTCGACCCCGACGAGGGCGGGCTGCAGGAGGACGCCGAGATCAAGCAGCGACTCGCGGACACCGCCCCCTACGGCGCGTGGCTCGCGGCCAACCTGCGACCGGTGCACGCGGGGCACCCGGTGGGCTCGGCGCCACGCGACCTCCGCCAGCGCCAGCTCGCCTACGGCGTGACCAAGGAGGAGGTGACCTCGATCCTGCGGCCGATGGCCACCCAGGGCAAGGAGGCGACCTCGTCGATGGGCGACGACACCCCGATCGAGCCGCTCGCCCACGTGATCCGGCCGGTCGCGCACCTGCTCAAGCAGCGGTTCGCGCAGGTCACCAACCCACCGATCGACCACCACCGCGAGAACGAGGTGATGAGCCTGCGGACCCTCCTCGGGCCGCGTCAGCCGCTGCTGACCCAACGCCCCGAGGCTGCTCGTCTGCTCGAGCTCGGCTCCTACGTCCTCTTCCCGGAGGGCCTGCAACGCCTCGTGCTCGATCCCGACATCCCGTTCGGGGTGCAGGCGGTCGATGCCACCTTCCCGGTCGCCGACGGTCCGAGCGGTCTGGTGTCGGCGCTGGACCGCGTGGGGGACGAGGCCGTCGCCCACGTCCGGGCCGGCGCGGGGGTGGTGGTGGTCTCGGACGTCGGTGCCGACGGGGAACGGTGTCGGGTCCCGGCCCTGCTGGCGGTCGGGGCGGTCCACCAGCGGCTCGTCCGCGACGGGCTGCGCACCGCGACCTCGATCGTCGCCGAGACCGACGAGGCGCGCGAGACCCACGACATGGCTGCCCTGCTCGGGTTCGGTGCGGACGCGATCGTCCCGCGCCTGGTGCTGCAGACCATCACCGACCTCGCCGACGAGGGCCGCATCGGGGGCGACAACCCCTCCGCGGGGGAGGCGCAGGAGCGCTACCGGCGTGCCATCGAGGACGGCGTCCTCAAGATCATGTCGAAGATGGGCATCTCGTCGCTGGACTCCTACCGGTCGGCGCAGATCTTCGAGTCCCTCGGCCTCGGCGCCGAGGTCGTCGAGCGTTGCTTCACCAAGATCACCTCGACGCTCGGGGGGCTGACGTTCGACGACATCGCCGAGGACCTGCTCGGTCAGCACGCGGTCGCGTTCCCCGGTGGCGGTGCATCGGACGAGGAAGGTGCTGACGGCGCCGATGAGGCCGCTTTCGACGAACGCGGCGAGGAGCAGTTCGGGGACCTGCTCCCGGACCTGCCGAGTCCCGGCATCATCAAGTGGAAGCGTGGTGGCGAGTTCCACGACATGAACAAGCCGGTCATCGACGCGCTGCACGACACGCTCGGTCTCGGGCGACGCCCGAGCACCGACCCGTTCGTCCTCGACGACCTGCCGGCCTACGAGCAGGCCGAGCGCGCCGCCCACGTCCTGAACGCCGCGACGACGCAGGGCCGCTTCGAGCTGTACGAGCGCTTCGCGCAGCTGGTCAACGACCGTCCGGCGGTGATGCCGCGTGACCTGCTCGAGTTCCACGCCGGGGGGCCCGCCGCCCCGGGCGACGGCGCCGTGCCCCTCGAGGAGGTCGAGTCCGCCCTGGCCATCACCGCCCGGTTCTCGACGGGCGCGATGAGTCACGGCGCCCTGTCCGCCGAGGCCCACGAGACGCTCGCAGCAGCGATGAACCTCGTCGGGGCCCGGGCCAACTGCGGGGAGGGGGGCGAGGCACCCGAGCGGTTCGCAACCCGGGGCACCGCGCTCGACCTCGACTGCCGTATCAAGCAGGTGGCCTCCGGTCGCTTCGGGGTCACGCCCCAGTACCTCGCCAACGCCCACGTGCTCCAGATCAAGATGGCCCAGGGCAGCAAGCCGGGCGAGGGCGGCCAGATCCCCGGACACAAGGTCACCGACGAGATCGCGCGGCTGCGGCACACCACCCCGGGCGTCACGCTCATCAGTCCGCCGCCGCACCACGACATCTACTCCATCGAGGACCTCGCCCAGCTGATCTTCGACCTCAAGCAGGTCAACCCCGAGGCGGAGGTCGACGTCAAGCTCGTGGCCGAGGGGGGCATCGGGACCGTCGCCGCCGGGGTGGTGAAGGCGCTCGCGGACTCCATCCACATCTCGGGCAACGACGGTGGGACGGGTGCGTCCGCGCTGTCGTCCATCCACCACGCAGGGATGCCGTGGGAGCTCGGCCTCGCCGAGGTCCAGCAGACCCTGCGCGCGAACGGGCTGCGTGGGCGGGTCAAGCTGCGCGTCGACGGCGGGTTCAAGACCGGCCGTGACGTCCTCGTGGCCGCGCTGCTCGGCGCCGACGAGTACGCGTTCGGTACCGCCGCGCTGCTGGCCGAGGGCTGCATCCTGGCCCGGGCGTGCCACCGCGACACCTGCCCGGTCGGCATCGCCACCCAACGTCGTGACCTTCGCGACCGGTTCGTCGGGACGCCGGAGCAGGTCGCCGCCTACCTGCTGTTCGTCGCCGAGGAGGTCCGGCGGCTGCTGGCATCCCTCGGCCTCAGATCCCTCGACGACGCGGTCGGACGCGTCGATCTGTTGCGCCCTCGACGGGACCTACCGGGTCGCGCCGGGCGTCTCGACGTGACACCGCTGCTCGCCGACCCGGGGACCGGAGAACGCCGCTTCGTCGCACGGCTGGCCATCCAGGACCCGCGCAGCACCCTGGGTGACCGCGTGTTCGACGATGCGCTCGAGACCGTCTTCCTCGGCGGTCTGGTCGAGTACCGCTACCGGATCGACAACGTCGACCGGACCGTCGGTGCGCGGCTCGGGGGCGCCATCGGCCTCGAGTTCGGCGGCCGGCCGCCGCCGGGCGTGGCGAGGCTGCGCTTCGAAGGGGCCGCCGGCCAGTCCTTCGGGGCCTTCGCCGCCCACGGGACCGAGCTGGTGCTCGATGGTGAGGCCAACGACTACGTCGGCAAGGGGCTCGGTGGCGGTCGCATCGTGATCCGTCCGCCGGCCGACGACGCGGGCGATCCGGTCCTCGTCGGCAACACCGTCCTGTACGGGGCGACGGCCGGTGAGCTGTTCGTCGCCGGGCGCGCGGGGGAGCGGTTCGCCGTGCGCAACTCCGGGGCGACGGCCGTGATCGAGGGCACCGGCGACCACGCGTGCGAGTACATGACCGGGGGCACCGTGGTGATCCTCGGCCGCACGGGGCACAACGTGGGCGCTGGGATGAGCGGCGGCGAGTTGTTCGTGTACGACCGAGCGGGTGACGTCCTCGCCCGGGTCAACCGGCAGCTGGTCGAGGCGCGTCGACCCGACGGACCGCAGCTGGCCCGGCTGCAGGACCTGGTGGCGACGCACGCGACCATCACCGGATCGGACCGTGCGCGGGCGATGCTCGCCGACTGGTCGAACGCGGCCGAGGGGTTCTGGCGGGTCGCTCCCAAGACCGAGCTCGACCGCGTCGGTGTCGGCGAGGCGGTCGAGAACGTCGGGTAGCGGGACGCGGGAGGCCCGCCCCTCTCGGAAGGGACGGGCCTCCGCGGCCCCGCCCGCCTGGACGCGTCAGGCGCGCCGCACGAGCCGTTCCCGGCGCACCCGCCGGGGACCGCGCGGCAGGGCGATCACCGGTTCGTCGGTGAGGCGAGCACCGACCCGGACGAGCGCGGCACCGACGCGGTGCCGCCACCGACCGGGGGGGCGGGGTTGGAGGAGCAGCTCTCTTCGGCGAGCCGCGCGAGCGGTGCGCTCGGCGGTGCGCTCGGTGGCGAGGGCGAACAGATCGAGGTGCATGGTGGTGCCTCCTGCCCGGTGCGGGCGGTGGGTCCCCCGGTGGGGGAGCGGTGGAGGCGACACCTGCGCTGGAGGTCGAGGCTGCGCCGTCGAGACGGCGGGACACGACGAGAGCCGGCGGAGGTGCCGCCGGCTCGTGCGCTGCTGGCCCGGAGGGCCGGTGGGACCTCAGTCGGTCCCGGGGCACGAGGTGGCGGCGCGCGGTGCGCCTCCGACGCCGAGATCACCCATCGTTCGGGTGCCGGCCGCGAGGGGCTTCAGCGCGGTGTCGATGCGATCCATCGCTGCCTCCTCGTGATCGGGGTCGGTCTCGGTGTCGGCTCCGGGTGCCCCGGGTGGGGGCGCTCCGGCCTCGTGCGTTGCCGTCCACGTTGCGGACGACCTGGTTCCTACCCGAGCCTCGCGTGGAGGTGAAGGGCCGACGCACGATCCACGGGCCCGCGTGCGCCGGCCGCGCGTGAATCGGGTGGGTCGGGACGGGCGACGGCGCTAGGCTCCCGTGCGGCGCAGCGGCCCGTGGGCCCACGCCGCGCTCCTGTTCCACCGCCGCAGTCGCCCCCGCAGTTGCCCCTGTGCCCCGAGCGAACCGGTAGCCCGTGCGTCCGCGTCGTCCCCTGCCCCTGGTCTCCGGCGTCCTGCTCGCCGCTCTCCTGGTGGTGCCGGCCGCGGCCGGCTCGGCGCAGTCCCTCCAGGAGGCCCGGGCCGAGCGTGCACAGCTCCAGAGCCGGCTCGACGCCACGGCTGCCGAGCTCGGCGCTACCGAGGGACGGGTCGCGACCCTGGAGGCGGAGGGGGAGGCCCTCGAGGCCGAGGCGTCGGAGCTCGCCGCCAGCGTCGCCGAGCTGCAGGAGGGCATGCAGGCCCAGGTGGTCGCGCTGTACAAGCGTGGTTCGGCCCGGGACCCGCTGACCATCTTCCTCACCTCGGACGACCCGAACGAGGCACTGCTGCGGGCCCAGACGCTCGAGCGGGTCGTGATCGCCGACCTCGGCGAGGTCGAGTCGCTCGGCGCGGATCGCCGTCGGCTCGAGGCCGTCCAGGAGCGCCTCGAGGCCCAGCGGGCCGACGTGGCGGCGGCCGTCGCCGAGCAGCGCGAGCTCCGTGATGCCCTGCAGCGTGACCTGCAGCGCGCGGCTGAGCTCGAACAGCGCCTCGAGGCCGAGGAGCGCGAGCGTCAGCGCAGGGCCGAGGAGGAGCGTCGCCGCAAGGCGGCGGCCGAGGCCGAGGCGCGGGCCGCGCGTGAGGCCGCCGCGGCGCGCACCCCCTCGGCGCCGTCTGCGCCCTCGTCGGGCAGCTCAGGTTCCTCGGGGGGCGGCGGGAGGGCGCCCACCTCGGCGGGCAAGGCGTGCCCGGTCGGGCAACCGCACTCGTTCACCGACACCTGGGGGGCGCCGCGCTCCGGCGGGCGTGCGCACCGTGGCACCGACATCCTCGCGCCGTACGGCACGCCGGTCTACGCCATCGTCGATGGCACCTGGTCGATCCAGTCGCCCGGTCCCTCGGCCGGCCTGTGGGCGATCCTGCGCGGCAGCGACGGCAACCAGTACTGGTACATGCACCTGCAGAGCCACACGGTGTCCAACGGCGCCCGGGTCTCGGCCGGGCAGCAGACCGCCACCAACGGCGACACCGGCAACGCCCGGGGGACCCCGCACGTCCACTTCGAGCTGCACCCGGGTGGCGGAAGCGCGATCAACCCCTACCCGTTGCTGCGCAGCGTCTGCTGAGACGAGCCGGCCGGGCCGCCGTGTCGGGCACGCGGTCCACCGCCAGGGCGGAAAGTCACGCGTCCTGCGCCCGACTTTCCGTCGCGGATGGCCTTTCGCTCCCTACGCTGCGGGTACGCGAGCAGGGAGCGGTGTGTGGCTGAGGCGACGGACGAGACGATCGAGCGCGAGCGCATCGGCCTCGCCAGTGCGGTGGTCCGCTTCGCCGGGGACTCCGGCGACGGCATGCAGCTGACGGGGGACCAGTTCACCTCGCAGTCGGCGTTGGCCGGCAACGACATCGCCACGTTGCCGGACTTCCCGGCCGAGATCCGCGCGCCCGCCGGGACGCTGGCTGGTGTCAGCTCCTTCCAGCTGCACTTCTCCGACTCGGACGTGCACACGCCGGGGGATGCACCGGACGTGCTGGTGGCGATGAACCCCGCCGCGCTCATGAAGCACCTCGAGGCCCTCAAGAACCAGGGGACCTTGATCCTGAACGTCGATGCGTTCACCCCGCGCAACCTGACCAAGGCCGGGTACGAGGCCGACCCGCGCGAGGACGGCACGCTCACCGACTACCAGGTCCACGAGGTGCGGATCAGCGAGCTCACGCTGCGGGCCCTCGAGGACTTCGTCGAGCGGGGCGAGCTGAACAAGAAGGAGGCCGAGCGCTGCAAGAACATGCTGGCGCTGGGGCTCGTGTCGTGGATGTTCCACCGTCCGATCGCGGCGACCGAGGACTGGCTCCGGACCAAGTTCAGCAGCCGACCTGCCGTCGCCGAGGCCAACCTGACGGCCCTGCACGCCGGGTGGAACTACGGCGAGACCACCGAGGCGTTCCGCTTCACCTACGAGGTCAAGCCGGCCCCGCTCGCCCCGGGCCGCTACCGCAACATCACCGGGAACCAGGCCCTGGCGTACGGGCTGGTCGCCGCCGCGGACCGCAGCGGTCTGCCGCTGTTCTACGGCAGCTACCCGATCACGCCGGCGTCCGACATCCTCCACGAGCTCGCGCAGCTCAAGCACTTCGGGGTGACCACCTTCCAGGCCGAGGACGAGATCGCGGCCATGGGCTCGGTGGTCGGCGCGGCGTTCGGCGGGACCCTCGCCGTCACCGCCTCCTCCGGGCCGGGTATCGCGCTGAAGGCCGAGGCGATGGGCCTCGGCCTCATCACCGAGCTGCCGATGGTCGTGGTCAACGTCATGCGTGGCGGACCGTCGACCGGCCTGCCGACCAAGACCGAGCAGAGCGACCTGCTGCAGGTCCTCTTCGGCCGCAACGGCGAGTCACCCCTGCCCGTCGTCGCACCCTCGTCGCCCGCCGACTGCTTCGACGCCGCGATCGAGGCGTGCCGCATCGCGGTCACCTACCGCACCCCGGTCGTGCTGCTCTCGGACGGCTACCTCGCCAACTCGGCCGAACCGTGGCAGCTGCCGGACGTCGACACCCTGCCGACCATCGACCCGGACTTCACGACCGAGCCGAACGGGCCGGACGGGACCTACCTGCCGTACCTGCGCGACCCCGACACGCTGGCCCGCCCGTGGGTCGTCCCGGGGACGAAGGGTCTCGAGCACCGGCTCGGCGGACTCGAGAAGTCCGACGTCAGCGGGCACATCAGCTACGAGCCCGCCAACCACCACCGCATGGTCGAGCTGCGGCACGACAAGGTCGAGGCGATCGCCGCCGGCCTGCCGCCCCTCGTGGTCGACGACCCGGACGGCGACGCCGACGTGCTCGTGGTCGGGTGGGGGTCGACGAGCGGGCCCATCCACGCCGCCTGCGACCTGCTGCGTCGCAAGGGGCGCCGCGTCGCGCGGGTGCACCTGCGCCACGTCAACCCGCTGCCGAGCGACCTACCCGACCTGCTCCGCTCCTACCGGGCGGTGGTCTGTCCCGAGAACAACCTCGGGCAGCTCACGATGCTGCTGCGGGCCAGGACGCTGGTGGACGTCAAGGGCTACCACCGTGTCAACGGGCAGCCGTTCGGCTCGGGCGAGCTGGCGGAAGCGATCGAGCAGCTCGCGTTCGCGGGCGCGGAGGTGTCGGCGTGACAGGGACCAACGGGTCGCCTCGAGCTCGGGGCGCGGACGAATCGCCTCGAGCTCGGGGCGCGGATGAGTCGCCTCGAGCTCGGGGCGCGGATGACAAGCTGACCAAGAAGGACTTCACCTCCGACCAGGAGGTCCGCTGGTGCCCGGGCTGCGGGGACTACGCGATCCTCGCGGCGGTGCAGACGCTGCTGCCCGAGCTCGGGTCGCGGCCCGAGACGACCGTCTTCGTGTCGGGGATCGGGTGCTCGTCCCGGTTCCCGTACTACCTGGACACCTACGGGTTCCACACCATCCACGGGCGGGCGCCGGCGGTCGCGACCGGCCTCGCGATCGCGCGCCCCGACCTCGACGTGTGGGTCGTGACCGGCGACGGTGACGGGCTCTCCATCGGCGGCAACCACCTGATCCACGCGCTGCGACGCAACGTGAACCTCAAGATCCTGCTGTTCAACAACGAGATCTACGGGCTGACCAAGGGCCAGTACTCGCCGACCTCGCCGCTCGGGTCGCGCCACAAGTCGACGCCGATGGGCTCGGTGGACCGCCCCGTGAACCCGGTGAGCCTGGCGCTCGGTGCCGAGGCGAGCTTCGTGGCGCGCACGATCGACACCGACCGCGGGCACCTGACCGACGTGCTGCGCGCGGCGCACCAGCACCACGGGGCGGCGTTCGTCGAGATCTACCAGAACTGCAACGTCTTCAACGACGGTGCGTTCGTGGCGCTGCGTGCCCCGGACCAGAAGGTCCACAACCAGATCCGGCTGCAGCAGGGCGAGCCGATCGTGTTCGGCCCGGACGGCGAGCACGCGGTCATCGCCCTCGACGACGGATCGATGCGGATCGTGCCGACGCAGGAGGCGGGGGACCGGGTGGTGACCCACGACGCCCACCGGCCCGAGCCGACCACCGCCTTCGCGCTCTCTCGGCTGGCCCACAACCCGACCGGTCCGACGCCGATCGGCGTCTTCCGTGACGTCGAGGCCCCCGTCTACGACGAGCTCGTCCGCGAGCAGGTCGCCAGCGCACGTGCCGAACGGGGTCGCGGTGACCTCGCCGAGCTGCTCGCCAGCGGCAACGTCTGGGACGTGGTCTGACCATCGGGCCGGGGTACGCCGCGCGGCGTGCGTGCGGGCAGCCCTACCCTGACCGGCTTCCGACCTCGGAGGCACGGTTGAACACCCAGCTGCGCGTCCGCCGAGCGACGGTCGCGGACGCCCCGGCCATCGCGTACCTGCTCGACGCCGTCGACCCGCCGACCCTCGTCGCCCGCATGCGGTCGCTCCCCGAGGGCCACGCCGTCCTCGTGGCCGAGCGTGGCGCCGGGGTGGTCGGCTTCATCCACGTCGCCGTCGACCCGAGCCTGTCGGGCGACGACCGCGCCCAGGTCGCCGGTCTGGCGGTCGCGGCCGAGGACCGGCGCAGCGGGGTCGGCGCCCTCCTCGTGGACGAGGCCGCCGCGTGGGCCCGCGAGCACGGGTGCCACGGGCTGTGGCTCGGCTCGAGCGGCCGGCACGAGGCCGCCCACCGCTTCTACCGCGCGACGGGATTCACGGCCGTGGACGACCACGTCGAGTTCCGGCGCCCCATCGCGGGTGCCGTCGACGCGACGACCGGGCCGAGCCGGGGAGCGGTCACCCCCGTGGTGGTACGGACGACCCCGAGCATCTGAACGATCACCGTCCGGACGCGCGACGGTCGGTGTCGTCGGGGGCGAGCAGCACGCTCACGTAGACGATCTGGGCAGCGAGCGCGGCGAACCCGGCGAGCGGCAGACCCAACCCGACCGGCAGCGGCAGCGCGGTCGGCACGATGGCGCCGAGCACCCACGCCAGCGAGAACACCGTCTCGGACCGGGTGAAGGCGGCACCGCGGCGTGCGGCCGGCACCGCGCTCTGGAGCAACCCGTCGAACGACAGCTTCGCGGTGCCCCAGGCGAACCCGGCGGCGAACGCCAGGCCCGCGGCCGCCGGGAGGCCGAACCACTGCCCGGCCGAGAACGCGGCGGCGGCCTCGACCGCCAGGGCGGCCACCACCATCGGCTCCTCGCGGAGGCGTCGTTCGAGCCGCGGGGTCGTCATCGCCGCGACGGCGAACCCGCCCCCGGCTGCGGCCAGGACCGCCCCGAAGTCGAACGCGCCCGCGCCCGCCTCGCGGAACGCGAAAGCGAGCAGCAGCAGCAGGAACCCGTTGAGGAGGCGCACCACGGCCGTCGCGATCTGCGCCGTGCGGACCCGACGAGGCAGGTGGAGCCGGATGCGCTCGGGGCGGCTGACGACCGAGCCCGGTGCGGATCGCCGGCTCGGAGCGTCCGGCTCCGGTAGACGCCGGCCGATGGTCGCCGCAGCGAGGGCGGTGAAGGCCGACAGCGCGAGCGCACCGCCCGGGCCCGCCACCACCGTGGCGAGGATCCCGAGCGGGGCGGCGATGGCGCCGGCAGCGACACCGATCCCGGCGAGCCGGGCGTTGGCGGCCACCAGGTCCGTCGGCCGGTCCAGCGCGAGGGGGAGCAGCGCGTTCCGGGTGATCCCGTGCACCCGGGACAGGACCAGGAGGCCGAACGCGGCCGGGAACAGCCACAGCGAGTCGAGGCGGCCGAGCAGCAGCACCGCGAGGACCGCCCGCCCCACGGCCGCGATGACCAGCGAGGCGCGGGTGGCTGCCGGCGCGCGGTCGAGCACGCGGCCGAGCAGGGGACCGATGACGGCGAACGGCGCCACCGTCAGCAGCAGGTAGAGCGCGACGTTGGCCCTGGCTTCGGTCGAGGGGACCCCGAAGAACAGCGTCCCGGCGAGCCCGACCGCCACCAGGGTGTCCGCTGCGGTCGATGCCACCTGGGTCAGCGCCAGATCACGGAAGCCCGGGCCGCCGGTCTCGAACAGCGAGCGCACGCGACCGGACATCCGGCCCGACAGCCGCCGCACCGCGCCCGGGCCGGCCGCGGTGCTCGGATCGGGGGACGGGTCGGGGTGGGAGCTCACGCCGGGACGCTACCGGTCATCGGCGTGCCGGGGACCGGTCTACCCTCTCGGATGCGCCGTGGCCCCGTGGGCCCGCGCGGCGACGGCCCCTAGCACCGTCGCGGTACGTGCCGGATCCGCTCGGCACCCGGCTCGAGGTTCGGCCCCGTGACCCGACTGCTCGACACGCTCGCCCGCGCCGTCCGGACCTTCCCCGGCACCCTCGTGCTCACGACCGTGGTGCTCACCGCCGTGTTCGGCGCGCTGGCCTCGCAAGCGGTTCAGGAGGCCGGCTTCGAGAACTTCGCCCCGGACAACGAGGTCGCTACCACCCTGGCGACCATCGGCGACACGTTCGGGACGGGGACTCACCCGACGCAGCTGGTGGTCCAGCGCGAGGGTGGCGGCGCGCTGCTCGACGGGGTGGGGGTCGAGGCCGCCGCGCAGCTGCGCGACCGCATCCAGGACGAGCCGGCCATCGCGGACGCGCTCGCCGACGTCCCCGAGGGTGGGGCCGTGCTCACGTACGCCGATCTGGCGCTCGGTGGTGCGGACGCGCAGGGTGTCGAACCCGGGACGCTGGACGCCGTCGCGGCAGCCGAGCTCCACACCGCGAGCCTCGCTGCGTTGCCGCCGGAGCAGGCGGCCCAGGTCGGCGCACTGCTCGGGGGCGACGACCCGTCCGCGGCGACCGTCGGGGCAGTCGTGGTCCTGCTGGACGGGCAGCTCGACGAGTCCGAACGGCTCGCTGCGGTGCGGGCGCTGCTCACCGCGGGCGGAACGCTCGACGGCATCGACGTGCGCACGCTCGACTTCCTGATCCTGGCCGACGAGGTGAACGAGGTCATCGAGGCCGACCTCGGCCGGCTGCTGGCGCTCGCCTTCGCGATCATCGTCGGCATCCTCGTCGCGATCTACCGCCGGGTCTCCGACGTGGTCGCCTCCGTCCTCGGTCTGGTCTTCACCATCGTGTGGATGCAGGGCGCCTCCGTCCTGGTCGGGCCCGGCTTCCTCGGCCTCACTGGTGGCCAGTCTGAGATGTCGATGGTGATCCCGATCCTCCTCGTCGGGCTCGGCGTCGACTACGGCATCCACCTGACCATGCGCTACCGCGAGGAGCGGGGGGCCGGTGCCGACCCGGCCGACGCGGCCGGCGGGGCCATCGAAGCCGTCGGTGCCGCGCTGCTGCTCGCCACCATGACCACCGTCGTCGGGTTCTCGACCAACGTCTTCAACCCGTTGCCGCCCCTGCAGGACTTCGGCATCTTCGCGGCCATCGGCGTCATCGGCGCGTTCGTGGTGTTCACCACCTTCGTGCCGTCCGTCCGGGTGCTGCTCGACCGCCGGGCCGCGGCCCGCGGCAACCTCCGTCCGGAGCGCCGGCCCGACGACGCGCCGACGGCCCTCGGCCGGCTCGCCAGCGCGCTGGCACCGATGGCCACCCGCCGTCCCGTCGCGGTTCTGATCGTCGCCGGCCTGCTCACCCTCGCCGGTGGCCTCGGTGCCACGCAGCTGTCCACCGAGTTCTCCCAGACCGAGTTCTTCCCGTCCGACTCCGAGGCGCTGGCCACCATCGAGCTCGTCCAGGCCGAGCTCGGGGGCGACCTGACCGAGCGCACGAGCGTCCTCGTCACCGGATCGACCAGTACCCCCGGTTCGCTCGCCGCGCTCGATGCCTTCGAGCGCGCGGCCGGCCAGGTGGCGGGGGTGCGTGGCGACGGACGCGCCCAGGCTGATTCGGTGCTCGACCGTGCGATCGCTGCCGGCCTGATCGACCCGAGCGACATCGACTCGGACGCCGACATCGCGACGGTCGGCAGCCAGCTCGCCGAGCTGGACCCGACCCTCGGGGCCGTGCTGGCCGACGGCATGTTCCTCGTGGATCTGGCCACGAACGTGGGCGACGAGGTCGACGAGCTGCAGGACGGGCTCGCTGCCGCGTCCTCGCCCCTGGCCGACCTCGGCTTCGACACCTCGGTGGCCTCCGACGGCATCCTCATCGCGACGGTCATGGACGAGCTACGCGCGTCGCAGATCTCGGGGCTGGCGATCACCCTGCTGGCCTCCATGGCCATCCTCGCCCTCGCGTTCTGGGTCCGGGTGCGCGAGCCGCTGCTCGGCGTCCTCGCGATCGTCGCGGTCGGCATCGTGGTCGCCTGGACGCTCGGTCTCATGGCGCTGGTGGGGATCCCGTTCAACGTCATGACCGCCGTGGTCTCGGCCCTGGCCATCGGGATCGGCGTGCCGTTCGGGATCCACGTGGTCAACCGCTTCATCGAGGACCGCGACCGCGAGCCGGACCTCGATGCGGCGATGGTCTCGACCCTGCGGCACACCGGCGGTGCGCTGATCGGGTCGGCGACCACGACAGTGGCCGGTTTCGGGGTGCTCGTGCTGTCGACCGTGCCGCCGTTCCGCCAGTTCGGGGCGGTGGTCGCCATGACGATCGCCCTCGCGCTGGTGGCCAGCGTCGCCGTGCTGCCCGCGATGCTCGCGGTGTACACGCGCCTGCGGCCGCCACGTGGGTCGACGTCGACCGGCGGCGGTGGCGACGAGCCGACACGAGCGGAGCCGGTGCCGGTCGGCTGACGCCACCTCGACGCTTGCCCTCGAGGGCACTCGAGGTCCTAGCGTGCGCCCCGACACCCTGGCACCGCGTCGGGGCGACGGGAGGCAGCGCGTGAAGCACCGCACGTTCGGGACCAGTGGCCTACGGGTGGCACGGCTCGCCCTCGGCACGATGCTGTTCGGCCACGGGTCGGGGGTCGACCGTGCCGCGGCCGAGCGCATCCTCGGGCGGTACGGCGACGCTGGCGGCAACCTGATCGACACCGCCAACGCCTACGGCGGCGGCGCGAGCGAGACCATGCTCGGCGAGCTGCTCGGGCCCGACCGGGACCGGTTCGTCCTCGCGACCAAGTACACCCTGTCACCCGGCCCGACGGACGCCAACGCGTCGGGCAACCATCGGCTGAGCCTGGTGCGGTCCGTCGAGGAGAGCCTGCGTCGCCTGCGCACCGACCGGATCGATCTGCTCTGGGTGCACATCTGGGATCCGAGCACACCCGTCGAGGAGACGATGCGGGGCCTCGACGACCTCGTCGCGGCCGGCAAGGTGCTCTACATCGGCCTCTCCGACACGCCCGCCTGGGTGGTCGCCCGAGCCGCCACGCTCGCGCAGTGGCGGGGCTGGAGCCCGCCCGTCGCCATCCAGGTCCCCTACAGCCTGGCGAAGCGGGACGTCGAACGCGAACTGCTCCCGATGGCGCGTGATCAGGGGTTGTCGGTGCTGGCGTGGGCGCCACTGGCCGCCGGCCTGCTCGCCGGTCGCCTGACACGACCGCAGGGTGAGGCCAGCACCCGCCTCGACCGCGATCGGGTGAGCGACACCGAGCTCGAGATCGCTGCCACGGTCGATCGGGTGGCCGACGATCTCGGGGTCAGCTCCGGGCAGGTCGCGCTGGCCTGGCTGCTCGCCCAGGACCGGTCCATCCACCCGCTGGTCGGCCCGCGCACCGCTGCGCACCTCGACGATGCCATCGGCGCCCTCGAGCTGACGTTGCCCGAGGACGCCCTCGCGCGTCTCGACGCGGTCAGCCGCATCGAGCTCGGTTTCCCGTCCGACTTCGCGTTCGACGTCAGCGAGTTGGACTGAGCCACGCTCGGGGTGGGGCCGGGCGGGTCAGGGACGCCTAGCGCGGACCAGGATCGTCGACGGGACCAGGTCGGCCTTGGCGTACCCGGTGGCGTCGAGCCACCCACGTTCGATCCATCGTTCGTCGTCCACCGGCCGTGGCTCGAGGAGCCGTTCGACCACCAGGCCGGCACGTGTGCACGCCGTGAACCACGTGCTCGGCGACCGGAACCAGCTGGTGAGGGCCACGTCCTCGTCGACGAGGCCGTCCCAGGCCCACGCCAGCTCCTCGGTGAAGTAGGAGCGGTGCCAGCCGTGGGGAGGATCGCCGCTCGTGGCCAGATCGGCGGGGTGCAGCACCGACAGCGCCACCACCCCGCCGGGCACCAGGACGCGGTGCACCTCGGCGAGGCACCGGTCGAGATCGCGGACGTAGTCCAGCGCCTGGACCGACACCACGAGGTCCTGTGAGGCGTCGGCGACCGCGTCGAGGTCCTCCGCGCCGCTGGCGACGAGGGTCACGTCGAGGCCGGCCGCGTCGCACCGACGCCCGGCGTGGGCGAGCTGGCGCTGCGAGGGATCGATCCCGGTCAGCGGGCCCGCGCCGAGCCTCGCGAGCGCGACGAGGTCCTCACCTGCGCCGCACCCGAGGACGAGCGTCCTGGCCCCGTCCGCGACGTCGGTCACCAGGTGCAGGTCCTCCTCGGGGGGACAGCGGATACCCCACGTGAGGACGTCCTCCGGCCAGCCGACCCACCGTTGGTAGGCATCTGCGAGCCGATCCCACGCGGCGCCGTTGTCGGCGCCGCTCGGTCCACGGGTCGTCTCGACGTCGGCCACCGGCCGGCTCCTGTCGTCGCTGACGACGAGGCTAGGGTCCGGCGCGTCCATCGGAGGGAACCGTGTGACCACACCCGACGGCATCGACGCCACCCGTGTGACGAGCTGGCTGCAGGAACGCACCGAGCTCGAAGCGCCCCTGACGTTCGAGACCATCCAGGGGGGTCGGTCGAACCTGACGTACGCGGTTACCGACCCGCAGGGTCGCAAGGTCATCCTCCGACGCCCGCCTCTGCACAGCGTCCTGCAGTCCGCGCACGACGTGGCCCGCGAGCACCGGATCGTCGCTGCGCTCGCGGACACTGACGTCCCCGTCCCGCCGCTGGTGGGTCTCGAGACCGACGAATCGGTCAACGGGGCGCCCTTCTACGTCATGCGGTTCGTCGACGGCCTGGTGGTCCGCGACGCCGACGCGGCCAGGGCGGTCGACGCCGCGGTGCGACGGACGGCGGGCGAGGACCTCGTCGACGTCCTCGGACGGCTGCACGCGGTCGATCCTGACGCGGTCGGGCTCGGGGGGCTCGGACGCAAGGAGGACTACCTCGCCCGGCAGCTGCGCCGGTGGCACCGCCAGCTGACCGACGGTCGGACGCGGGACCTGCCGCTGCTCGACGAGGTCCACGCGCGCCTGAGCGCCGACATCCCGCCGCAGGGGCCGGCCACCATCGTCCACGGCGACTACCGGCTGGACAACCTCATCGTCGACCCGGCATCGGGTCACGTGCGCGCGGTGCTGGACTGGGAGCTGACCACCCTCGGTGATCCGCTCGCCGACGTGGGGCTTCTGCACTGCTACTGGGCCCAGCAGGGCGATGCGACCCTCCCGTTGCCGGACGCCCCGACGCTGGTGGACGGCTTCCCGGACCGCGACGAGGTCGCCGAGCGGTACGCGGGCGCGACGGGCAGGGACCTGTCGGAGCTGCCCTACTACGTCGCCTTCGGTTACTGGAAGCTCGCCTGCATCCTCGAGGGGGTGTACGCCCGATACAGCTCGGGTGCCTACGGCGAGAACGACGGGTCGTTCGAGACCTTCGGGCGGATCGTGATCGAGCTCGGTGAGCGTGCCTCCGAGGCGGCGGCCGAGGCCGGCCGGTGACCACCGCCCCGCGGGCGCTGCTCCTCGACTACGCCGGCGTGCTCACTGGACCGGTCGGGCCAGCGTTCGCGGCGTTCGAGCGTGCCAACGACATCCCCGAGGGTCGGTGCTTCGCGCTCCTGATCGAGGCGGCCACCGACGCCGACGGTGGTCTCATCGGCGCCATCGAACGAGGTGAGCTGACCGTCCAAGCGTTCGACGACGAGCTCCGCAGCCTGCTGGAGGCCGACGGTCTGCGGTCGCCTGCTGGATCACTGCTGGCCGGGTTGTTCGCGCAGCTCCACCCGGGCGGTGAGCTGTGGGCGGCGACGGCGCGCCTCCGATCGACGGGGGTCCGGACCGGCCTGGTGTCGAACTCGTGGGGGACCGAGCTCTACCCCCGGGCCGCGCTGGATGACCACTTCGACGAGGTGGTCATCAGCGGCGAGGTGGGGCTGCGCAAGCCCGATCCCGCCATCTTCACCCTCGCCTGCGCCCGTCTGGAGGTCGCACCCGAGGAGACCGTCTTCGTCGACGACCTGGCCGCCAACGTCGCCGCGGCGCGGCGCGTCGGCATGCGGGCGATCCACCACACCGGGGACGGCGCGGTCACCGTCGGCGCGCTCAGCGCGACCTTCGGCGTGGACCTCGGGCCCAGCTGACGGCGCATCACACCGAGCTGCCGGCCGCCTCGGCGACGAGCTCGCGATCGAGCGCCGCGACCGGTGGGCTTCGGCGGGCGATCATGGCCCCGACCGCCGCCGTGGCCGTGAGCAGCACGCCCGCCGCACCGTAGGCCGCGCTGATCCCGTGGTGGTCAGCGAGCGTGCCGTAGAGCAACGACCCGCCCCCCTCGGCGACCGCGATGGACGCCCACATCAGGCCGGTGACCTGCGCCATCCTGGCCGGTGGCGTGAGCCGCAGGAAGGTCAGCTGGGGGCCGAGGATCCAGGCGACCCCGACGCCGACCGCCACGTTCGCGGCGACCAGCGCGGTGGCGTTCGGGGCAGCCGCGGCGAGCAGGAGGGCGGTGGCCAGCACGCCGAGGTGCCCGAGCTGGAACCAGGGTCGGGTGACCACCCGGGTCCGGCCGAGGATCGCGATCGTGACGGCCTGCCCGAGCGGGGCGGCTGCCAGCAGGAGTGGTGTCAACCGGTCGTCGTCGGGCACCACGGTCGGTGCCAGCGTCTCGGGCAGCGCCCCCGCGGTGGCGGTGAGCACCGTCAGCAGGGCGAACAGGCGCAGGACCGGCTGTCCGACGATGGTGCGCAGACCGGTCGAGAACGACGGGGGTCCGTCGTCGCTGGTGTCCTCGGCGCGAGGGGGGAGCCGGATGCCGATCAGGAGGAGGGCGGCGAGCACGAAGCTGGCCGCGTCGAGCAGCAACGCCGCCTCGGCGCTGACGGCGAGGTAGATCGCCGCGCCGGTCAGGTAGCCGAGCACCTGGGCGCCCTGGTCGATGGTGTTGCTGAGGGCGACCAACGCGGGCCGATGGGAGGTGCTCACTCCCTCGGCGATCACGCCCTGACGGATGGCACCCGTCGCCGTCCGTTGACCGGCGAGCAGGGCCGCCGTCACGTACACGACGGGGACCCCGTCGATCAGCAGCGGCAGGCAGATCAGCAGGGCGCCGAGCAGCTCGAGCGACACCAGCGACGGCACCCGCCGGACGCGGTCGAGCAGCGGTCCACCCAGGGTGCCCACCAGGACCGTCATGGGTACGGCGGCGGCGAACACCCCGGCGGCACCGACGGCCGAACCGCCGGTGCGTTCCGCCGCCATGACGAGCAGCGCACCGACGCCGAGGTAGTCGCCGATCACCGAGGCAGAGGTCGCGCCCACCAATCGCCGCACGATCGGCACGCGTAACGCAGCCGCGTACCCGTGTCGCCCCTCGGCCCCGTCCGCCACCGTCGCCCCCGCCGTCCTGCCCGTCATCCTGTCTCAGGCGGTCAACCTCCCGCCCCGGCCGACGCCGGGGCTCGGGCTGTGCACCACCTCGCACGCGCAACTGCCCGGTCGCGACCGCGATCGTGGATGCTACGTGCCGCGTGCGACTCGCGGGGCGGGTGAGCGCAGACGGAGGTTGGGGCGACCGGCGGGCCGTCGGCGCTAGGGTGGCTCCATGACTGAGACCCCCGCCCCGTGACCGCTCCCGACCCGACCGAGGAGCGTCTCGCGCTGTTCATCGACCACGAGAACGTGGCGATCGGCGCGCGCGACATCGGCTACCGCTTCGACATCGCCCCGCTGACCGAGGCACTGGCCGAACGCGGCCGCCTCGTGGTCCGCAAGGCCTACGCCGACTGGAACCTCTTCCGTGAGGACCGGCGCGGCATGGTCGATGGCAACGTCGAGCTGATCGAGATCCCGCAGCGCTCGGACTCGGTCCGCAAGAACGCCGCGGACATCCAGATGGCCGTCGACGCGATGGAGCTCGCCTTCACGCGCGACTTCGTCTCCACCTTCGTCATCGTGTCGGGCGACAGCGACTTCACGCCACTCGTCGGCAAGCTGCGCGAGCTCAACAAGCGTGTCATCGGCGTCGGTCTGAAGGGCTCGACGTCCGCGATGCTGCCGCCGGCCTGCGACGAGTTCCTGTTCTACGACCGGCTCGAGGGCGCACCGAAGCGCCAGGGGTCGTCGTCCTCGCCCGGTCACTCCCGCCCGAAGAAGAAGAGCGGCGGCAAGGGTGGTCGCGGCGGTGGACGCAACGGCGTCGCGGCGACCGAGCCCGCGACCGACACCACGTCGACAGCCGCGTCGACCGAGCCGGCACCCGTGGCTTCCAAGTCCCAGAAGCAGGACCTGCGCACCCTCGAGCGTCAGATCACCCGCACGCTCACGGGCCTCCAGTCGTCGTCCGCGGGCGGCTCGATCCAGGCCTCGAACCTCAAGCGCGCCCTGCTGCGCAAGGACCCGACCTTCTCCGAGCAGGACCTCGGGTTCCGCGGCTTCCGCGAACTGCTGCGTCACCTCGAGGAGAGCGGGTTCATCACCCTCACCGAGGGCAGCGCCCCCGGCGACCCCGAGGTCGACCTGCCGGCCGAGGGCAAGAACGAGGACGCTGCCTTCATCGCCCTCCGCGACACCGTCAGGGAGCTCATGGTCGAGCTCGGTGGTGACCCACCGCTGTCGGGCCTCAAGGACCAGCTGCGCAAGCGGCAGCCCGACTTCTCCGAGAAGGACTTCGGCTACTCCGGGTTCCTGCAGTTCTGCAAGGCGGCGGTCGCCAAGAACGTCGTCGAGATGGACTGGGAAGAGGACGACCAGGAGTACTACCTCTACGTCGAGGACGGCGAGGGCTCGCCCGCCGGCTGATAGCCCGCAGGACGCGACCGCGCCCCGCCGGAGCGGGGCGCGGGTGTCGCCGACGTGACCCGGATCAGGCGTCGACGCCGCGGCTGCTCTCGACCACCTCGTCGATGAGGCCGTACTCGACCGCCTCGGCGGCCGTCATCCAGTAGTCGCGGTCGGTGTCGGTCGCGACCTGCTCGACGCTCTTGCCGGTGCGTCCCGCCATGATCTCGTTGATGCGCTCGCGCATCCACACGATGTTCTTGGCCTGGATCTCGATGTCCTTGGCCGTTCCGCGGGCGCCACCGAGGGGCTGGTGGATCATGATGCGCGCGTTCTCGGTGGCCGAGCGAGTCCCTGTCCCGGTGCACAGCAGGAAGGCCGCCGCCGATGCCGCGAGCCCGATGCAGCGCACGTTCACGTTGCTCTTGAGCAGCTGGATGGTGTCGTAGATGGCGAACATCCCGGTGATGATGCCGCCCGGCGAGTTGATGTAGAGCGTGATGTCCTCGTGCTTTTCGGCATCGAGCGCGAGCAGCTGGGCGATCAGCCGGTCCGAGCTGTCGTCCTCGACCGGCCCGTTCATGAACAGGATGCGCTGTTCGAACAGCCGGTCCGCGGCTCGCCGCGACTGGCCGATGAGCTGCTCGAGATCCTCGGCCACGGGGGGGCCTTCCTCGCCACGGAGGGGCGACTCGGGGACGGAAAGTGGGTCCGCCGGATGCCGACGGGCGGCCGATGGTAGCGACGGCGCACGGTCCACCGTCCGTCGTGCGTCCGGGTGGCTCAGGCCGCCTGCAGGCCGCCTCGCAGCGCCTGTTCCGTCGCGTCACCACCCGACCTGTGACACGATCGTCCTGCGGGGCGGTGGGTGAGGTGGGGCCGGACATGGTCATGGCGGACACGACCGACGACGCGGAGCCGGTGTCCCGGCCACAGCGGTTGCCACGCGGGGTTCGGCTCGCGTTCGGCGCGGGGCAGGGGGGCTCGGCCATCTTCGAGCGCCTCGTCTTCATGTGGCTGTACTTCATATGGGTCGGTCAGGGCTTGGAGGACGGCGCGGTCTACATCGCACCGACGCTCTTCGGCGTCCTCGTCCTCGGTGGCCGGGTGGTGGACGCGGTCACGGATCCGGTCGTCGCGCGCTGGTCCGATGGCCACGGGGGCCGGCTTGGCCGCCGGCGGCCGTTCATGCTGTGGTCGGGGCTCCCCTTCGTCCTGGTCGGTGCTGCGCTCTTCTTCCCGCCCGTGTCGGGGACGTCGCACCTGAACGCCATCTACCTCGGCGTCGGGCTGGCGGTGTTCTACGTGTTGCTCACCTTCTACCTCGTCCCCTACGCGGGGCTGCTCGCCGACCTCTCGCCGGACGTGTCGGACCGGGTCGACCTGGCCACAAGCAACGCGGTGTACCTGCTGTTCGGGGTGGCGGTCGCGATGATCGTCCCTCCACTGCTCATGGGCACCCGTGGCCTGCTCAGCATGGTCGTGGTGCTGGGGGTGGTCGCCCTCTGTCTGCTCTACGTCCCCACGGTGATCGACGAGCGGCGCTACTCGAGGCCGCAGCCGTCCACGACCCCACTGCTGGCGGCGATCCGCGCCACGCTGCGCAACCGCCCGTTCCTCGTCGCGCTGCTGGCGACGAACGTCCTGTGGTTCGGGTTCAACCTCGTGTCGCTGAACACGCCGCTGTACGTGACCGTGCTCGCTGATCTGGACGAGACCGCGATCGCCCTCTACAGCGCGGTGCTGCTCGGGGTCTGCCTGCTGGTCCTGCCGATCGTGAACGCCGCGACGAAGCGGGTCGGGTTGCGTCGCGTGATGATCGCCGCGCTCGTCGTGTCCGGCGTGGTGATGCCGTTGGTCCACCTCATCCCGTCCCCGCCGTTCGGCCTCGAACCGGCGACGTTCGCCCTGCTGGTCTTCGGCCTCGGGGGCATCGGCCTGGCGGGCTTGTTCATCGTGCCGTCCGCGATCATCGCGGCGGTGGCGGACTACGACCACCACACCTCGGGGCAGCGCCGCGAGGCGATGCACTTCGCGGTCTACGGGTTCATCGTCAAGGTCAACATCGGGATCTCGACGGTCGTCTCAGGGCTCCTCCTGCAGACGCTGGGTTCGCCGCTCGGTATCCAGATCACCGGCCCGCTGGCGGGGATCGCCGCACTCGCCGGCGCGTGGCTCTTCCTCCGCTACCCGGAGGACGAGGTCGTACGAGCGGCACGTGCTGACGAGGCGGGGGCGGCCTGGAGCCGGCTCGCGGCGGACGAGCGTTGACGCGCCCAGCGGATGAGTTCGTCGTCCACCAGGCTCTCCAGACCGATGGTGTCCGTCGCCACCGGAACCCCCTCGTGGCTCGGCGGACCTGCGATCCTGGCGTAGTGCAGGTGGAGCGCGGCGAGGGGCTTGAAGCCAGCGGTAGGGGACCCGGCGGCCGCGAGAAGTCGGGCACCGAGGTCCTTGCGTCCCTCGAGCACCGCGCACGCCCCGAGGGCGATGAGGATGTCGTTCACGCCCAGCGGGTGGCGCCATCGGAGGTCGTCGTGCGCCTCCCGGGCCCGGCGTACGAGGTCCCGGGCACCATCCAGGTCACCCGAGCCTGCGACCGCGACCGCGAGGAAGAGCAGCGAGAGGGGCCGCGCTGCGGGGTGCGGGTGCGGGGTCTCGACGCCGCGCTGGAAGATGTCCGCCGCCGCCTCGTGGTCGCCCGCGAGGTGCTCCGCCACGGCGAGCACCGTCAGCGGGAGGCTGTAGTGCTCGGCGAGTTCGGCCACCGCGGCCGACCGCAGCATCACCACCGCCTCCGCGTACCGGCCGGCGTACAGCATGAGGAGGGCCGCGTTGCCGACGATGGCCGCCTGCAGCAGCGGCGCGTTCGCCTCGCCGGCGCCCACGGCCTGCTCGTCGAACCTCGCCAGCATGTCGTCGAGGTCGGCACCGTCGAACACCACGCTGGCCACGAGGACGGTGTGCTCGGCGAAGATGCGTGCCGGTTCGCCCGGGTTCAGCTGCTGGGCACCGGCGCGGAGGGTGTCCACAGTGGCCCGTATCTCCTGGGGCGCCAGTGGCAGGCGCCACGCCTCGATCCAGAAGTGGTGGGCGACGTGGTCCGGGCGCGCCGCACGCCCCACCCGTTCCGGCATGGAGAGGCCGGCCGGCGGAACGCCCCACAGCTCGGTGAGCCAGCGGTCGAACGCGTCCCAGTGTTGCATCGAGATGATGAGCGCCGGTGATCCGACGGCGAGCCGGGCGGCGCGGTCGCGGTCACCCTGGACGATCGCGGTCCGGAAGGCCACGTCGAGGTTGCCGAACTCCACCTCGAAGGTCGGCCCGACCGTCCCGAGGCTGAACATCCGCTGATCCCAGGGGACCGACTCGAGAACACCGAGCAGGTGATCGAGGTGCGCCCCGCGGGCTGCAGCTTCCTCCCCGGCGGTGGCCAGACGGTCGGCCGCGAACTGCCGGATCGTCTCCAGGAGGCCGTAACGGGTGACACCGCCGGCCTCGTCGACGGTGACGAGGGAGGCGGCGACCAGCGAACCGACCAGTTCGAGCACCGCGGCTTCATCGCGACCACCACCTGCGACCGCCGCGATGGCCTCGAGCGTGGCGCCCCCGATGAACACCGACAGACGCCGCAGCAGGGCTCGCTGCGGCTCCGACAGCAGGTCGTAGCTCCACGCGATCGTCGCGTCGAGGGTCCGGTGTCGTGGTACCCGTCGCTGCCCGCGCAGCCGCGCCGGGTGCGCCGTGAGCCGTTCGTCGGCCTCGACCGGCGACAGGTGAGCGAGCTGGGCGGCCACGAGCTCGATCGCGAGTGGCAAGCCGTCGAGGTGCCGGCAGATGGACACGAGCGCGGCGCGGTTGTCGTCGTCGATGCCGAATCCACGACGAACCGCCCGCGTGCGGTCGACCAGCAGCCGCATCGACGCGCACTCGTCCACGACGTCTCCATCCGGGAGAGCGAGGGGGGCGAGCGTCCAGCGCTGTTCGCCGTCCAGACCGAGCGCTTCACGGCTCGTCGCCAGGACGGTCACGCCGGCACAGTCCTCCCGGAGTCGCCTGACGAGATCCGCGCACGCATCGAGCAGGTGCTCGCAGTTGTCGAGCACCAGGAGCACCCGGTGATCGGCCAGGGCCTGCACGAGGGCATCGAGGGTGGCTGCGTCCGCCGGAACCGAGGTCGATACCCAGTGCGCGCGCCGCCGTGCGAGGCACGAGCGCGGCGTCGAGGATCGGTGCGAGATCGACGAGGTACACCCCGCCGTCGAAGTCGGTCCGTACCCGCCCTGCCAGTTCGACGGCCAACCTCGTCTTGCCACCCCCGCCGGCCCCGGTGATCGTGATCAGCCGCTCGTGGCGCAGCATGCAGGCGAGCGTCTCGAGTTCGTGCTCGCGGCCGTACAGCCGGGTGTGGAACGAGGGGAGGCGACCGGTCTGCGCCTCGTGGACAGGTGGCGGGGCGGACGGGCGTGTCTGCGGAACGTCGTCATCGGGGCGGAGCAGCTCGAGGTGGAGCTGTCGCAGCTCCACGGACGGCTCGATCCCGAACTCGTCGGTGAGGCTGCGCCGGTGGTCGAGGTAGCGGGTCAACGCCTCGGACTGGCGCCCCGTTGCCGCGAGCGCACGTAACAGCAGTGCCACGGACCGCTCCCGGAAGGGGTGGTCGGCCAGGAGCCGCTCGAGGTCGGCCACCACCTCGGTGTGGCGCCCCTGCGCGAGCCGCGCCTCCGCGAGATCCTCGACGACCGTCGACCGCAGCTCGACCAGTCGCGTCGCCTCGGCCTGGAGCCGCGAGGCGCGGGCGACCAGGCCGACGAGTGGGTCGCCACGCCACTCGGCGAGCGCGGCCTCGAGGTGCGCCTGCGCCCCGGCAGCGTCGGCTGCGGCGAGGTGCCTGCCTTCGCGTGCGAGCGTGACGAACCGCGCGGCGTCGAGCTCGTCCGCCGCGAGTTCGATGAGGTACCCGCCCTCGCGCGTGACCAACCGTCGTCGCTCGCTGCCGAGGCCACGCCGGATCGTCGCGATGTGCGTCTGGATCGTCCCGGTCGGATCACGTGGCGGGTCCGTGGGCCACAGCTCGTCGATGAGCTGGGCGGTCGGGACGGTACGTCCAGGGTCGGCGACCAGCAGCGCGAACACGGTCTGGGCCTGAGGGCCACCCAGGGACGCGACCGCGTCGCCGACCCGGACCTCGAGCCCTCCCAGGAACCGGACGTCGACGTCCATCCGCGTCTCTCCCTCCCGCACGGGAGTATCCACCCGGCACCCCGAGCGGTCCAGAGCCCTGTGGCGTAGCGGTCGCTCAGCGACTGCTGACCGGTTGCTCAGCAGCCCGTCCGAGGGTGGCGGGCATGAGACTCCCATCCCTCGCATTCGCCGCCGCCGCGATCCCCGCATCCGTGATCGCGATGGCCAGCGTCGCGACCATCGGATCGTCCTCGGCGCACCAGGACGTCGACGACAGCCCGATCGTGCTCAGCGGAGAGGCCACGCCGGAGGTTCGTCACCTCGTGTCGGTCGTCGTCCGAGCCGCACAGGCACGTGACGTGGCGGTCCTGCCCGCCGAGCTCGACATCCGCTTCGTCGACCGTGTGGACCCCGACAGGCCCGTCGGGGGCTGGACCGACGGGCTGGTCGTACTCGTCGGCCGCAACGTGGCGCTTCCGAAGCTGACGCTGCTCCACGAGCTCGCGCACGCCGTGGTCGGCGTCGAGTTCGATCACGGGGAACCCTGGCGCAGCGTGTACATCGCCGCGGTCGAAGACGTGTTCGGGGACCGGATGGGTGAACGCGAGCTGCGCAGGCTCCGCTGGGTCTACGACAAGAGCTACCTCGACACCGAGCCCGCCGACGGGGAGACGGTCGCGGCCTCAACTCACCGTTGCGACATCGGGCCGGTCGGCGTTCACCTCACGACGGTGCGCAGGCAGCCCGGCCACCGACCTACCGTCAGCTAGAGCATCTCGGGGCGGTCGCGCTCCTCGGACATGCCGATCGGGCCCTCGGTGATGCCGTGCAGGAACTGCTGGCAAGGCGCGTACCAGGAGTTGAACATGTCGTCGACCCTGCCGAACGCGACGAGGTTGCGCCGGAACAGCATCCCCACGTAGTCGGCGACCTGCTGGGCCGACGGGATGTGGTGGGTCACGATGATGATCGTCGAACCCATCTCGGCGACGATGTCGCGGGCGAGGTCGTTGAGGTAGGCGGTGCGGACGGGGTCGAGGCCGGAGTCCGGCTCGTCGAACAGCAGGATCTCGGGCTCCATCACCAGGGCGCGGGCCAGACCCGCGCGCTTGCGCATCCCACCCGAGATCTCGTCCGGCATCAGCTTGGTGGCGCCCTCGAGGCCGACCAGTTCGAGCTTCTCCATGACGATGGAGCGGATCTCCTTCTCGCTCTTGCTGGTGTGTTCGCGCAGCGGGAAGGCGGTGTTGTCGTAGATCGTCATCGAGCCGAACAGCGCGCCGTCCTGGAACAGCACCCCGAAGCTCTTGCGGACCTCGAGCAGGCGCTTGCGCGAGAGAGCGGGGATGTTGTCGTCACCGACCCAGATCTCGCCACGATCGGGCGTCAGCAGGCCGATGAGGTTGCGCAGGAAGACGGACTTGCCGGTACCGGACGGACCGATCACGGTGGTGATCTTGCCGCGCGGGAAGTCGATCGAGATGTCCTCGAGGACCGTCTTCTTGCCGAAGGACTTGGTCATGTTCCGCACGGAGATGACCGGGTCGTCGATGATGGTGTTGCCCGGGTAGACCGGGTCGTCGAGCTTGTCGTAGTCGTCGGGCGGCCCGTGCAGGTGGTTGCCGCCGAAGCCGATGCCAGCTCCGACCGGCTCGAAGTTGCTGACGTAGTTGACGACGTCGCTCACGGCGATCCTCCTCAGCGCGTGGTGTTGACGAGCAGGAGGTCGGTCGGCACCTCGTGCGTGATGCGGTTGGAGACCGAGCCGAGCAGCCGCGACGGCCCGCTCATGCCCTTGTTGCCGATCACCAGCAGGTCGTAGTCCGCTCCGGCATGTCCGAGTCCACGGACCACGTCACCGTCGGTGGCGACCTGCTGTGGCAGGTCCTCGAGTCCGGTCCCGCGGTCCACCGCGGTCGCCAGCACCTTCTGGCCCTGCCCCTCGGAACGTGCCACGGTCAGGAGCGTGGCCTCGGCCCCGACCGATCGAGCCAACGCCAGCCCCCGGTCGACCGCACGGGCTGCCGTCCGTGACCCGTCCGTGGCCAGCGCGATCCGGGACCACCCCTGATCGTGCGCGCCGGTGCACAGCAGCAGGTCCACCGGTGCGTGGTGGGTCAGCTGGTGTGGCACGTTGCCGATCAAGCGCTCGGCGCGTTCGGTCAGGCCGGCGGTCCCGACCACCAGCAGCGCGTCCGGGTAGGTACCGGCCGATTCGAGCAGCGCTTCGGCCGGCGCCCCGACGGCCTGGACCTGGCGGACGTCCTCCACCCCGTGGGCCCGGACGACGCCCGCTGCGTCGGAGGTGGTCTCGATGGCCCACTGGGCATCCATCGCCGCGATGCTGCCACCGGGATAGCGCGATTCCTCGGACAACGCGGGCGGGTCAGCGGTGTGGCGCTGCCACGCGGTCACGATCACCACGGGAGCGCCGGTCGCCGCTGCCGCGCGTGCAGCGGCGGCCACAGCCCGTGCCGCGGTGGCGGACCCATCGGTCCCGACGAGCACGTGGCTGTAGGTCACGGGGAATCCTCGTCGCTCTGGTCGTCGGCGGGGTCGGCGGCGTCGTCCCCGAACCCGGGGAGCACGGTCTCGTCCAGGCGGGTCGCCGCCTCCTGGAGCGCATCGACGACGAGTTCGACCTCGTGGACCCGCCAGACACCGTCCTCGCGCTGGAGGGTGAGCAGCGCGTAGCGCAGCGAGACCTCCTCGCCCTCGGTCACGGCCGTGGTCACCCGTTGGACCACGACGGCCAGCGCGGTCGCCTCATCGCCCTCGAGGGACTGCACGAGCACGTCGCGGACCTCGCCCTCCGATCGGGCGCCGAGCTCGGCGAGCGTCGCCAGGTCATCGGTCCCACCGAACAGCTCGTCCACGTCCGCCGCGAACGCCCCGGTCCCCGCTTCGCGCAGCCGCTCCCGGGTGTCGGCCATACCGTCGCTCGCGTCCCACGTGGTCAGGTCGAGGGCGAACTGGCCGGCCGTCTGCTCGACGGCAGCGAGGTCCTCGGTCGGACGACGTTCGGCGGCGACGATGACGAACGCGACGACCACGCTGGCCACGGCCACCAGCATCGCGATGGCAGCGACGATCCACGGCAGCCGTTGGCTGCGCTGACGGTCGCCGACCGGTCCGTCCTCGGGCGGCTCGGCATCCGACACCCCGGTGTCCCGGTCCGGGACCTCGGTCGCGAGGCCAGCCTCGTCCGACCGCGCGTTCCCGTCGGTCCGGTCCTCGTCTCCCACCATCACCTGCGGCTCCCGTACCGACGTAGCCACCAGCCACCCCAGCCAAGCAGAGGCAGACCGAGGAGGGCGACCCCGGTCGCCACCGGGATGCCGAGGTCCGTTCCGGTCGTGGCGAGGTCGTCGTCCGCGGAGCCGGCGAGCAACTCGGTGGCCGCCGGCTCGCGTTCGGCCGCCGCGGAGGTCCCGTCGCCGCCGGTGGTCGTGGACGCTGGGACGGGTGTCACCCGGTCGCCCTCGTGGCGCTCCGACGACCGGCCCTCGGGGGTCACACGCTGGTTCGTCGCCGCCACCCGCGGGGCGTAGTCGATCTCGGGGGCGGTCTCGTGGGGCGGCTGGACGCCGGGCTGGCGGACCGCATCGGTCCCTCGGCCGAACGCCTCGCTGACGCACGCCGCTCCCGGTCGGGTCTGCGGGGTGTCCCGGTAATCGGCGTAGAACTCGGCGGTCTGCGGCTCGTCGCCCACGAGCAGCACCCGCAGCCACAGCAGGCCGGTGTCGCTGTCCGGCTGTGCGACCAGGCTGAAGCCCTGTTGGAAGAAGAACGAGTGCAGCGCCAGCCCGCGCTCGAGTTCGTCGAGCTTCGAGGCGTACAGGTTCGGGCCGTTGGCTCCCTGGTAGGTCGACGGGCCGAGCAGCATGTCGTTGAGGGCGGTCAGGTCACCCATCAGGCACTCGAGATCGGGCCGGGTGTTGAGCAGGAACGCGTCGAGCTGGTCGAGGGCCGGGGTGGCCGTGTCGAGCAGTGCCTCGATGTTCGGCCGCTGCTCGGCGAACACCTCGGTCAGGTCGGCACCGTGCCCGATCGCGGAGCGCAGCGTGTCGCGCTGGTCGCGGAGCACCGCGAGCGTCGCTTCGGACGCGTCCAGGAGGCGCTCGAACTCCGGGATGCCGCCGACCAGCGTCCGGTTCAGATCCAGGCTGTCGCGCCCGAGCCGGCGCAGGGTGTCACCGCGGCCGTCGAGGGCGATGGCCAGTTCCTCGACGACGGTGGAGACGTCGTCGGCATCGATCGCGGAGAACAGCGCCACGGTCTGGTCGAGCAGGTTGGCGACCTCGGGTGCGATCGTGACCTCGGTGGTCTCGATGCGGCTGTCGCGCTCGGCCGGCTCCCAACCGGTCTCGGGCGGAGCGAGGTCGATCGCCTGCTCACCGATCGGCGAGCGACGCAGCACGGTCGCTCGGGCCGGGGAGGGCACACGCTGGTCGCCCTGGATGCTGAGGGTGAGCAGCACCCCCTCCTCGGTGACCTCGACCTCGCGGACCTGGCCGACGGCACGACCCATGACCGTGACCTGCTGATCGGGCAGGACCCCGCCGGCCTCCGGCAGGGCGACCGACACCCGGTAGCTGTCGTCGAAGACCACGCCGCTGGCGTAGGTGGCGAACGCGCCGGCCACGAGCAGGACGCTCAGCACCACGACGACCACGACGTTGGTGCCGACCCGAGAGGACAGCCCGCTCATACCGCGACCTCCCGGCTCATCGTGCGTTCGCTTCGTCGGTCTCCTGGCGGCACACCTCGAGGTCGTCGTAGCACTCCTCGCTGCGCGGCGACCGGTCGATCGGCTCGCCCGGCGAGGGGTTGTCGAGGTCGCACGATTCCGCGGGGTTGTCCGGGTCGTCGTTGATGCCGCACACGATGAAGTCGAGCCAGACCTGCCCCATGTGCATGCCCGAGCCCTGCTCGAGCACGACCCCGTTCGGCACGTGGAGGTTGTGGCGCGGCAGCCAGGTGAGCAGGTTGCTCAGGGCCCCGTCGACCCGCGTCAGCTGGGCCAGCACGATGCGCAGGGTGCGGATGGAGTCGTCGATCTCCTCGCGGTGGTCGCGCAGGATCCGCGAGCCCACGGTGGACAGCTCGTCGAGGTCGGCGAGGGCATCGAGGAGGCGATCGTCCTCCTCCTCGAGGACCTGCGATGCGCGCTCGAGGACCGCCAGCGACTCGGCGTTGACCTCGGCGTCCGGTGCCAACGCTGCGGTCAGCCCGTCGAGGGAGTCGATCAGCGCGAGCAGGTCGTCGGCGTCCTCGTTGTAGGTTCCGACGAACGCGTTGACGTCGTCGATGAAGCGGCCGAGGAGCCCACCGCGCCCTCCGAACGCGATGGCGCCCGTCTCGACCGCGGCGGCGAGCTGATCGGCCGAGATCGCCGACAGGGTCAGGTCGCCGGAGGCCACCAGCTCCTCGAACTCGGTGACGATGCGGGTGTCCTCGAGCACGTCGCCGTCGCGCAGTTCGCCGTCCTCGCCGATCGGCCGGAGGTCGATGAACATCTCCCCGAGGAGGGCGGTGCGGCCGAGGACCGCTTCCGTGCGTTCGGGCAGCCCGAGGTCGCGCCGCACCCGCATGGTCACCTCGGCGCGCATGTCGTCGGTCAGACGGATGTCGCTGATGACCCCGACGGGGACGTCACCGGCCCGGACGTGGGCATCGGTCACGAGGCCGCCGACGTCGTCGAACGTGGCGGTCAGCTCCATCGCGTCGGACCCGGCGGGCGAGCACGCGGCGATCAGGCCAGCGATGAGGGCGAGCGGGACCAGACGCGACCAGCTCCGGCGTCCGTCGAAGCGCATCACGACGAGCCCTCCCGGTCGCGACCGAGCAGGCCACCGAGGCCGTCGAGCAGGCCGCGATCGTCGTCGCTGTCCTCCTCGGCAGGGGCGGGTGCCGGATCGGGGGAGGGGCCCGGACCGGACGTCGGGTCCCGCTCCGCCTCGCTGTCCTCGGCCATCCGGTCGATGACGGCGTCGCCGAGCTCGGGCTGGGCGATCGCCAGGTTCAGCAGCGCTTCCTCGATCGGGATGGCGTCGCTGTCCGGCCGGCAGGGGAAGAGGGGGGCGGCGCACACGACGCCGCCGAGCAGGTCCGCGATGAGCTCGATCTCGCAGATGTCGCCCGGCAGCCCCGCCTGGATGCAGATGCCCTGGATGCGGAAGACGATGCTCTCGGTGAGGGGTTCGCCCAGTGCGAACAGCTGGTCCTGGAGCGGCAGGTACCCGCGCTGGCGGTCCACCACGCGCTCGGCGTGCCGGAACAGCTCCGCCGAGTACAGGACCGCGGTCGAGACGTTGTCGAGGTTGCGCTCCACGGTCCGGCCCACGCGGGTCAGGACCGCGATGTCGTCCTCGAGGCGTTCGCGGTTGACCTGCAGGAGTCCATCGAGCTCGGAGGTCACCCGCACGAGCCCGGTGAGCGCGGCGTCGATGTCCCCGCGGTCGCCCACGAGGGAGGCCGCCACCGTGTCGAAGTCCTGGAGGAGCTTGGCGAGCTCCTGGTCGCGCGACGACAGGGTCTCGTTCAGGTCGGCGAGGCGGGAGGCGAGCGCGATGAGCTCGTCGTCGTTGTCCTTGAGGACGCCGATGGCTTCGCTCGCCGAGTCGATCGTGCGGCCGAGCTGGGCGCCCTGGCCCTCGAGGGTCTCGGCGACGTTGGCCACGAAGCGCGCGACCTCCGGACCCTCGAGGCCACCGACGAAGTCCTCGAGCCCGGTCAACACCTCGTCGAACTCGAAGGGCACGACCGTGCGCTCGACCGGGATCACGGTGCCGTCGGCCATCCGCGTCCCCTCGGTGTACGCGCCGAGCTGGACGTAGCGTTCGCCGAGCAGGGAGGCCGGCACGACGATGGCGCTGGAGTCCTCGGGGACGTCCACGTCGCCATCGATGCGCATGATGACCTCGACGTGCTGCGCACCGTCGGGGACGACGATGTCGGTGATCTGGCCGACGTTGACGCCGAGCACCTTGACCGGCGAGCCCGGGAAGAGGTTGAACGAGCGCGTCAGCTCGGCGCGGACCTCGTACGCGCCGTTGCCACCGAACAGCCCGCACCCCGACGTCAGCAACGCGAGGGCGAGCACGACGGCGAGCGTGTGCAGGTGGCGGGGGCGCGTGGTCACGAGCCACCTCCGAGCAGCGACGACGGCAGGTCGAGGAAGCTGCGGAGCGCCTCGCCCCCGCTCGCGCCACGGGTGAGGTCGTCCAGCAGCGGGCTCGGGTCGATCTCGGGCAGGAGGCCCGGCTGGCTGGCGTCACCGGCGGGAGGCCCCTGCTCGGTGCCCTGCGTCGGCACCTGGCTGCCGTGCTCGCACCGGGGATCGGGGGCGAACAGCTCGGTGAACATCCGGTCGAGCGCGCCACCGCACTCGAGGAGCGAACCGATCCCGATGCTGCCGAGGTTGGTGACGAACACGTTGCCCCAACGGGGGTTGTCGATCCGAGCGTCGCCGCCCGAGTACCCGATGGAGGCGAAGCCCTCGAGCCCGGCGGGGAGGTACCCGAGGGTGTGGGCGAGGTCGACCTGGTGGCGGTCGATGATGGCGAGGTCCTCGCTGAAGGAGGCGAGCACACGATCGATCTGCGACCGCCGCTCGGCCACCAGATCCGCGGTGAGGGTGGAGGTCTGCGACGTCTCGCGCAGCAGCCGGGTGATGTCGGCGCGTCGGTCGACGAGCCGATCGAGCACCGAGCCGAAGTCGTCGATGATGCGCACGATCTCGGCGTCCTTGGAGGCCGCAGCGTCCACGACGACCGTCGCCCGGTCGAGGACCGCCTCGATCTCGTCCCGACGGTCGGAGACGATGGTGGCGACCGCCTCGACCCCCTCGAGCAGAGCCTGGACCTCCTCGCGGTTGCCCTCCGTGACGTCGCCGAGGGCCGTCGTCAGCTCCCGGAGGGCCGGCACGTCGAGCTCGCCGAGCAGTTCGGCCGACCGGTCGCCCAGCTCGGGCAGGTCGACGGGGGTGACGGTGCGGTCGATCGGGATGGTGCTGTCGGCCTCGAGGAACTGCGAGGAGGTGCCCGGCACGATGGTCAGCCCGCGCCGGCCGAGGGCGGTGTTCAAGGTGACCTCGGCCATCGAGTCGGCGGGCATCTCGGGGACGGTGAGCGTGAAGTCGACGAGCACGCGGTCCCCGTCGATGGCCACACCCGTGACCGTGCCGGCACGGTGGCCGCCGACGTAGACGAAGTCGCCGTCCTCGAGCCCGGCCGCGTCGGTGAACTCGGCCGACATCGGCTCGCCGTCGACGAACAGACCGGCGGTGGCACCCACCGCGAACGCGGTGCCGATCGCCACGAGGACGATGACCACGAGGCCGACGAACGCCTGGTTGCGTTGCAGCATCAGCCCACGCCTCCGCCGAAGAGCTCGGCCAGGGCGTCGGTGCTGACGCCACCGCCGTCCGAGCCGCCGTCGGCGCGGGGCTTGGTCGCACCGCGCTCGGTGGTCACGACCTGGCCGCCCACCGAGGTCCCGACGGCTCGGATGTTGAACCACTGGCCGGTCCGCGAGATCAGGTGGTAGCCGACCAGCCCGCGTGGCGAGCTCGCGAGGGTGCGCTCGAAGTCGTCGGCCTGGTCGGTGAGCACCGTGGTGACCCGTTCGAGCGCGTCGAGCGTGAGCCGGATCTCGTCGTCGTTGGCGTCGACGAGGCGGCGCAGCTCCTCCTGGCCGTCGGCGATGGCGACGATGGCCGAATCGAGCTCGTCGTTGCGTTCGCGCAACGTCTGCGACACCTCGGCGAACGAGTCGATCAGGCCCCGCAGCTGCTGCTCGCGGGCCGCGTACGCGTCGAGGACCGTGACCGAGTTGTTCAGGAGCCGTTCGATCTCCTGATCGCGCGACGCGATGCTCTGGGTGAGCTCGCCACCCTGGCGGATGAGGTCCTGGATCTCCTGCTCGCGGCCGACCAGCGCGGTCGACAGCGCCTCGAGGATCTGGTTCTGCTGGGCGGGGTCGAGCGCGTCGATGAACGGGGTCAGACGCTGGAGCAGCGAACCGAGGTCGGCGGGGGACCGGGTCTGGTCGCGCGGGAAGGTGTGCTCGGCCCCGGCCGGCTCGCCCTCGCCCGGTTCCACGTAGAGGTAGCGCAGCCCGGTGACGTTGCGCCAACGGATCGACACCACCGAATCCTCGGGGACCCGGACGTCGTCGTTGAGGGTGAAGCCCACCTCGACCTCGCCACCGGGCCGGTGCTCGATGCGCTCGACGCGGCCGAGGGTGACGCCGGCGATCTTGACGTCGTCGTTGACGAGCAGGCCCTGCACGTCGCTGAAGGCGGCGGCGTAGGCGGTGCGCGGCGTGAAGGAGATGTTGCCGATCACCACGACCAGGAGGCCGGTGAACGCCAGGCACACGAGGGCGAAGGCACCGAACTTCAGGAGGGGGAAGCGCTCGTTCACGCATCCACCTCGTCGCAGAGGGCCGGCGGCTGCGGGAGCCCGACCACGTCGAACTCGTGGCAGAGCAGCTTGACCGGATCGAAGGAGTCCTCGTCGATGAAGATGCGGAACGCACCCCACTCCGAGCCGTCGTCAAGCAGGATGCCGCCCGACCCGAGCGCCCGGCTGTACATGAAGATCCCGTTGAGCAGCTCGCCGATCTGGTCCTGCTGACGGACGAGCACCTCACCGACGGGCTGGGAGGTGCGCAGGAACCGCGAGATGACGGGTTCCTGCACCTCGAGCTGCTCGACGAAGTTGTTGGAGAACCGCGACAGCGTGTCGAGGTTGCGGCGCAGGTCCGCCTGGCGTTCGACGAGCACCGCGGTCGCCTCGGGCAGGGCGGTGTTCATCCGGGTCAGGTCCGGGACGGCGAGCGTCAGCGCGTCGCTGACGTCGGTGAAGGCCCGGAAGCGGTCGAGGGTGTCCGGGGCCGTCCGCGCCCCGAAGTTCGCGAGCTCCTGGCCCAGCTCGATGTTCTCGGCGATGACCTCGCCCTCACCCCGCTGGTCGCCGAGGGTGTCGACGATCGTGGCCAGGTCCTGCGGATCGACGGCGCGCAGGAACGGCTCGAGGGCGTCGATGGCCTCGGTGATCTCGGTCGGGGACCGGGAGGCGACGAGCCGGTCGCCGGCCTGCAGGAAGGGTCCCTCGCCGAGCGACCCCTCCGGGAAGGACAGGTCGATCTGCTTCTCCCCGAGGAGGGTCTTCGGGGTCACGACGAGGTCGATCTGGTCGGCGACCGGGAGGCGGGGCTCGGGGTTCAACGTCAGACGTGCGAGGGCGACGCCGTCCTCGTACATCGTCTCGGCGACGCGGCCGACCGCGACCCCGCGGACCTTGACGTCGGTGCCCTGACGAACGCCGGAGCCGGCGCGACCGAGCTCGGCCACCACCTCGTAGCTACCGGCGGGCGGTGCGTACCGCGCCTCGAGCACCACCGCGGACAGGGCGATCACGAGCACGGCGGACGCCGTGCCGACGATGCGGCGAACGAGGGTCGGATCCATGGCCTTCACCGTCACCCCGCGATCTTGATGGTCTCGCCGCCGGCTGCCCAGAAGGCCAACGAGAGCACCATGTTGAGGATGACGACCGCGGTGATGGACGCGCGGATGGCGCGCCCGACGGCCACGCCGACGCCGGCGGGACCGCCCTTGGCGTAGAAGCCGTAGTAGGTGTGGATGAGGACGACCACGATGACGAAGATGACCGCCTTGATGACCGAGTAGAGGATGTCGATCGGCGGGAGGAACAGGTCCAGTCGGGTGTCGTAGGCGCCGGGTGAGACCGTGTAGAAGCCCGTGACGATCAACCTCGTGGCGAAGAACGCGCTGAACAGCGCCAGCAGGTAGAGCGGGATGGTCGGGATGAGCGCGGCCCACAGGCGGGTGGACACCAGGTAGGGGATCGGCCGGATACCGATGACCTCGGCGGCATCGATCTCCTCGGAGATGCGCATGGCGCCGAGCTCGGCGGTGTAGCCGGCGCCGATCTTGGCGGCCAGGGCGATGCCGGCGATCAGCGGCGTGATCTCGCGCACGTTGGCGAAGGAGCTGATCAGCCCCACGTAGGCCTGGGCCCCGATCTGGTCGAGCGCGGCCACGCCCTGCAGGCCGACCTGGGTCCCGGTGAAGAAGGCCAGCGCGGCGATGACGAACAGCATGCCGCCACCGACGATGAGGCTGCCCGCGCCAACGACGACGTCGGAGATCTGCGGGAGGATGACCGATCGCCACCACTTGAGGCTGTAGGGCATGGCGCCGATGGCCTCGCCCCAGAACTTCATCTGGTCCGAGAGCTCCTCGAACGGCCGGAGCGGCCGTGAGACCGTCCGCATCGCGCGGGTGCCCGGGCTGAGGCGGGTGGGCGTGGCTTCTCCAGCGGCCATCGGCATCCCCCTCAGAACTTCGGCGGGACGAGGTTGAAGTACAACGCCGTCCCGATGAAGTTGGTGAAGAACAGGATGATGAAGGTCAGCACGACCGCCCGGTTGACCGCGTCGCCCACCGACTTCGGGCCACCGACCACCGAGTAGCCGTACCAGCAGGAGATCGAGGCGGCGAGGAAGCCGAAGAGGGTCGCCTTGATCATCGCCGACCACAGGTCCGGCAGGTGAGCCAGCTCGGTGAACGAGGCGAAGTAGGCCCCGGATGTCCCCTGCTGGACCGGGACGGCCATGACCCAGCCCCCGGCGATCCCGGCGACGGACACGAGCCCGTTGAGCAGGAGGGCGACGAGGGAGGCGGCCGCGAGGCGGGGGAGCACGAGGCGGTGGATCGGATCGACGCCCATGACCTCCATCGCGTCGAGCTCGTTGCGGATCCGCCGCGAGCCGAGGTCGGCGGTCATGGCCGAGCCGCCGGCGCCGGCGATCAGCAACGCGGTGGCGACGGGGGCCGACTCGCGCACGATGGCGAGCACCATGGCGGCACCGATGGACGACTCCGCGCCGAGCTGCTGGGCGAACGAGCCGACGTGCAGCGCGATGATGACGCCGAACGGGATCGAGATGAGCACGACCGGCACGGCGGTCACCTTGGCGATGAACCAGCACTGCTGGATGAACTCGCCGAAGGGGAAGCCCTTGCGGATGGCGAGGGTGCCGTCGATACCCATGGACGCCACACCGCCGAGCTGCGCGACGCTCGCACGGACGGATGCCACGGGCTGCTCCTCTCCGGACCAGCCGAGGGAGCGTGACCGGCGCCCGTCCCGTGCCTTCCCGGCCACCGAGCCGCTTCGCTCGGGGTCGATCCGCCCGGTTCCCGGACGCCGGCTGAGGGGGTCCCACCACCGCCCGAGGGCGGCTCCACAGCCGGTCGCTGCACACACCAACGAGGCCGGCCGGATCCGGTGACGGGGGCGTGGGCCGACCGGTCATCGGCCGCCTGGGCCGAGGGGGGCTTGACCGTGCGCGGGTCGCGCAGCACACTTCGCCCGCCGGTCGAACGCGTGTCGACATCTAGGGGAGCCAAGCGTGGTGGACGTGGACGAGGACAAGCCCAGCCGCCGATCGAGCGGTTCGCGGACGCTGTCGCGTGGGCTCGCCCTGCTCACCGCGCTCGGTGAGCACGGGGACGGCGCGACCGTCTCGGGGCTCGCCGAGGCCACGGGTCTGGACCGGGCGGTGCTCTACCGGCTCCTCGACACCCTGACGGCCGAGGGGTTCGTCACCCGGGACGCCGAGACACGCAAGTACCGCCTCGGGCTGTCGATGCTGGAGCTCGGCGTCCGGGCCGCGCAGGGCCTCGAGGTGCGGCGCCTGGCGGGACCGCCGCTGCGGGCCCTCTCGGAGGACACCAACGAGACCGCCTGTCTGGCGGTCCGTGACCGTGACGACCTCGTCGTGGTCGAGGTGATCGAGCCGGGGGACCGGTTCGTCCAGGTCAACTACCGCATCGGTTTCCGCCACCCGCTCGGTGTCGCCGCCCACGGCAAGGCCCTGCTGGCCTTCCTGCCGGACGGGGCCCGTGACCCGGCCCTCCAGCCGGTCCGGCAACGCGGTGTGGCCTACACCCGCGACGAGCTCGAACCCGGTGCGTCGGGGGTCGCGGCACCCGTCTTCGACCACACCGGCAAGGCCGTGGCCGCCGTCGGCATCGTCGCTCCCACCGCCCGGCTGCCCGAGCCCGAGACCATCGCGCTCCGCGTGCTGCGCTCCGCCCGCGAGATCTCCGAGCGGCTCGGCTGGCGCCCACGGCGCGCCACGTAGCGCGACGCCGCGGCGGCCTCTCAACCGATGGCGTGCGCTGTGCGCCGGAGGCCGCGCGCGGCGCGCGGTCCGCTGCCAGAGTGACCTCCAGGAGCGAGGGAGAGCACCGTGGTGCAGTACGTGCGAGGCCGAGCGACCACCCAGGCACACGTCGGGTTGCCGCCGGGGACCGTCGAGGAGGAACACGGGCGCGGTGGCTTCTACGGACGGGCCTCGCACCTGTACCGGCTCAACGCCCCGACCGGCTGGACCTCGATCGACGGCCCGTTGCGGCCTCACGCCATGGACCTGCGCAGCCTCGAGGACGCCGGTGACGAGCGCGCGCTGCCCGTCGACGTCCTGGTCAACGACGACGTCCGGCTCGGCGTGTGGGCGCGGACCAGCCCCATGCCGTTCTTCCTGCGCGACGCCGACGGCGACCTCACCCTGTTCGTGCACCGCGGCGAGGGGCTGCTCGAGACCGACTTCGGCCCGCTCACCTACGGGCCCGGTGACTACCTGGTGCTGCCCCGCGGGACCACCTTCCGCCTCGCCCCCTCGGCGGACACCTTCCTGCTGACCATCGCCACCACCGCCGGCATCGAGCCGCCCGACAAGGGCCTCCTCGGCCGCCACGCCCTCTGGGACGAGTCCGTGGTCCGCGTGCCCGACGTCGACCCGCACGACGAAGCGGGCGACTTCGAGCTCGTGATCCGCCAACGCGGCCAGCTGACCTCGGTCCGCTACCCCTTCCACCCGCTCGACGTGGTCGGCTGGAAGGGCGACCTGACCGCCTTCGCCCTCAACGCCCTCGACCTCAAGCCCGTGAGCTCGTTCAGCTACCACCTGCCGCCGAGCGCCCACACCACCTTCGTGGCCGGCAACGCCGTCATCTGCACCTTCGTGCCGCGCCCGCTCGAGACGGCCCCCGACGCGCTGAAGGTGCCGTTCTACCACCGCAACATCGACTACGACGAGGTCATCTTCTACCACCACGGCGACTTCTTCAGCCGCGCCGGCATCGAGCCCGGGATGCTCACCTGGCACCCGCAGGGCATCCACCACGGGCCGCACCCGAAAGCCGTCGCCAACGCCGGTAGCAAGGACTTCACCGACGAGATCGCGGTGATGATCGACACCCGCCACCCCCTCGAAGCCACGCCGGCCGGCGCGGGCGTCGAGCTCGCGGACTACTGGGCCAGCTGGATGGAGTGAGCCGTCCGGCTCGTCGTCCGTCGGGCACTACGCTGCCCCTCGCCGGCACGAGGAGGCTGCGTGGAGGGTGAGCTCGAGCTCGCAACCGTCGAGGTGCTCGGCGCGCTCAGCTACGGCCAGCTGCGCTCGTTCGAGTCCGCCGCGCGCGCCATCCGCCACGCCCCCGACTGCGTCGCCGCCGACCAGCTCGCAGAGCTCGCGGTCCGCGAACACCGCGCCTACGAGGCGCTCCGCGACCACCTCGCCGCCCGGACCGACCTCGCGACGGCCGTCATGGACCGTCAGAAGCCGCACTTCGACGCCTACTTCGACCGCGTGCCGCTCGACGACTGGTTCGGTGCCGGCGTCTTCTTCGCGATCGGCCTGCCGATCGCCGCGGACTTCGGCCGGGCGCTCGCCCCCATGCTGTCACCCGAGACCGCCGTCGTGGTCGTCGGTGCCCTCGCCGACCGCGCCCCCTTCGAACGCTTCGCGATCGCCCACCTGCGCGAACTGCTCGTGGACGACGACGCCCCCGAGCGCGCCCGCCACATCGCCGCCGACGTCCTCGGCCGCGCGCTGACGGCCTTCCAGGGGGTCGTCGCCGACACCGACGCGCTCAAGGTCCTCGTCGAGCACCACGCCGCCGAGGAGGGCGTCAGCGGCGAAGCCGGCGTCAAGCAGCTCGCGATCACCGTCCTCGAGGGCCACCGGCGCCGCCTCGTCGCCCTCGGCCTCGAAGGCCTCGACGAGCTCTAGCTTCGGGTGGTCAGGTGATGGGGGTGCGTTCGAGGTGGACGCCGTCCCAGGCGGGGTCGCGTGCCGGGTGGTCCTCGCGCCAGTGGCCGCCCCGGGATTCGGTCCGCAGGCGCGCCGCGTCGACCACGAGGGCCGCGGCGCGCAGGGCGTGGTGCAGTTCGACCTCGGCGACGTCCTCGGCGGGGTCACCGAGCTCGGCGGTCCAGGACGTCAGCTCGTCGCCGACGGCCGCCAGCCCAGTCTCGGAGCGGACCGGCCCGGCCCCCGTGAGCATCGTCGTGCGCAGCTGCGCACGACGGGCGGCGGTGTCGCCGGCCGGGTGGGAGCGGTAGGTGGGGGCGGCCCCGAGGTCACCGAGGTCTCCGGGCAGCTCGCGCCCGACCGCCGCCGCGGTTCGAGCACCGAACACGACCGCCTCGGCGAGGGAGTTGGAGGCCATGCGGTTGGCGCCGTGCAGGCCCGTGGATGCCACCTCACCACAGGCGTACAGCCCGGGCACCGAGGTGCGCCCGTCGAGGTCGGTCCGGACACCGCCGACGTGGTAGTGGGCCGCCGGGGTCACCGGCACCCGCTCGCTGGCGAGGTCGAAGCCGTGCTGGCGAGCACCGCCGAGGACGGTGGGGAACTCCTGGATCAGGACGTCCTCGCCGAGGTGGGTCGCATCGAGCCACGCCGTGGTCCCGGGCTGGTCGAGGATGGCCTTCGCGACCACGTGGCGGGGGGCGAGCTCCGCGTCGGGGTGACGACCGACCAGGAAGCGCGTCCCGTCCTCGGCGTGGAGCGTCGCACCGGCCCCGCGGAGCGCCTCGGTCAGCAGGAACCGCCACGTTCCGGACACCGCGAGCCCGGTCGGGTGGAACTGGACGAACTCCACGTCGCGCACGGCGGCGCCCGCTTCGGCGGCGAGGACGAGGCCGTCACCCGTGGCGTTGTCCGGGTTGGTCGTCGCGGCGAAGAGGCCGCCGCACCCACCCGTGGCGAGCACGGTCGCGCGGGCGCGGACGGCGACCGGGCCGTCGGCGGTCAGGACGTGGGCACCGGTGACGCGCCCGAGCGCGTCACGACCGAGGCTCCGGACGATGCCGGGCAGCCGCCGGACCCGGGGTGAGGCGGCCAGACGCAGCGCACGCATGAGCTCGGCGCCGGTGGCGTCAGCACGGCGCACCGACCTGGCGACCCGCTGCCCCCCCTCGCGAGCCAGCCAGAGCGTGCTCAGGTCGACGCCATCGGGACCGTGCACCGAGGAGCCGATCTCGCCCGGGAGACGGTCGAGCACCGCGCCGAGCTCGAGCAGCCGCCGCACGTGACGGGGGGCCTCCCGGGCCAGCGTCCAGGCCGCGAGCGGATCGCACAGCCCGTCACCGGCGAGGATGGTGTCCTCGGCGTGCAGGGCCGGACTGTCGTCCGGGCCGAGCGCCGCCGCGAGCCCACCCTGCGCCCAGGGGGAGGACCCCGAATCCGCGCCGGGGACGCCTTTGTCCACCACGACCACGTCGAGGTGGTCCGGCAGTTCGACCGCGGCGTAGAGGCCGGCGAGCCCCGCACCGATGATGACCACGTCGCAGTCGACGCGGCCGTCGTGCACCTCGGGCGGGGGCGGCGGACCCCCGCCGGTGTCGACCGGCTGGCTCACGCGGGCCGGTCCAGTCGGGAGGTGCGCGCCGCGGCACCGCGGGGTGTGCGGTCGCTGACGGTGTCACGCACGGCGATCGAGTTGGTCACCACCTCGCCGAACCCGACGGGGTCCATGAGCAGCCAGGAGTGCCCCGCGTCCTCGATGATGTCACCGCGCGCGCCGGCGGCATCGCACATGGCGAGGAAGGTCGCCTCGGGCACGACGGTGTCCTCCGCCCCCCACACGATGGCGACCGGCAGGCCCCGCTCGGCGAGCTCGGCGAGCTCGTCACGCAGATCGGCGCGGCGGGCGAGATCGGCGGCGCGCCAGACGGCCCCCGGGTTGGTCAACGCGTTGGTGACGATGTCGCGGACGACCACGGGCAGCGCCTTGCGCGAGGCGCGCCACGGTCGGCGTCCCCCGAGCCCGGGCGGGCGGAACTCGGCCGGCAGGTGCAGACCCCAGTCCCAGAGCGGCCGGTCCGCGAGGGAGCGCGCAGCGAGGCCGTCCGCGTCCTTCCACACCGAACCGCCGACCGAGTTGACGAGGGTCAGCGAGCGGGCGCGCTCGCGGTGGTGCCACGCGGTGGCGGTGGCGACCCCGCCGCCGAAGGAGTGGCCGACCAGGGCGGCGGGCTCGTCGACGCCGATGTGGTCGAGGAGGTTGTCCATCCAGTAGGCGAGCTTCTCGAAGGTGTACTCGCCGGGAAGCTCGTCACTGCGCCCGAAGCCGGGCAGCGCCGGTGCGATCACCCGGTGGCCGGAGGCCGCGATCAGGGGCAGCGCCTTGGCGTACGACCGAGCCGACAGGCCCCAGCCGTGGATGAAGATCACCGGTGGTCCGTCCCCGGCCTCGCCGTACACCGCGGTCCGCCCGTCGAGGGTGGTCCGGTGCCAGCGGAGCCGGAGGTCGGCGGGTCGTGGCACGGGTAGCTCCGGTCGGCGGGCGGGCGGACCAGGGTACCGCCGGACGTTCCCCGGGCCGTGGTCCCGGTTCGTCCGCGACGTGGGACGTGGCAGGCTGCCGGGGCCTCATCCATCGCACACGACCGGGAGCGACGCGGTGCCAGACGAGTCCTCGACCCCCTCCGCCACGTCCATCGGCATCCTCGGTGGGACGGGCAAGCTCGGTGCGGGGCTGGCGCTGCGCTGGGCTGCGGCGGGTCTGCCCGTCACGATCGGGTCGCGCGACCCGGAGCGAGCCGCGAAGGCCGCGAGCGACCTGCGGGCGGCCCTGCCGCCGGGTTCCGCGTCGCTGGAGGGGGCTGGCAACGCCGTGGCCTCCGGCCACCCGGTGGTCGTCGCGGCGATCCCGACCGACGGCGCCGCGGACCTGGTGGCAGGGCTCGCCGACCAGCTCGCCGGCACGGTGCTGGTCAGCGCCCTCAGCCCGCTCGCCTTCGACGGGCGTGGCCCCCGGCCGGCCACCGTCGACGGGGCGGCTTCGGCCGCGGAGCTGCTCGCCACCACGGCCCCGGGGGCGAAGGTCGTGGCCGGGTTCCACACCGTCTCGGCGGTCACCTTGCGCCGCGCTGACGAACCGCTCGACGAGGACGTGCTGCTTTGCGGCGACGACGAGGCAGCTGTCGCCGTCGTCACGGCGCTGGTCGACGACCACCTCGAGGGTGCTCGGGCGGTCCACTGCGGCCCGCTGCGGCTCGCCGCGACGCTCGAGTCCCTGACCGCCGTGCTGATCTCGGTGAACAAGCGTCACCGCTCGCACGCCGGCCTCCGCGTCACCCGCCTCTAGGCCCAACCGGCCCGTGCCGACCGCGACGACACGGCGGTTGCGCCTTGGGCTGGGAACCGTTCCGATCCTTGCTCCGCGGAGGCCGCGGAACCGTCTACCGGGTGCAGATCGTCGGTTCCGTCCGACGATCTGCACCCGCTACGGCGTTCGCTCCGCCGAGACCCCCCGCCTCAACACGCCCGCAGCCGCTACTCCACCCTCATCAAACGTGCCGTTCGACGCCGGGTGCTCGGCCCTGCGGCACACTCCGTGCATCGAGAGGCTGCCACCATGCAAGAGGATGAAGGCTGGGGGGCGGGGGACCTGGCGCTGTACTGGCGCTACGTCGCAACGTTCCGCGAAGCCGCGTCGCGCTCAGAACGGTTGTGGCGCGAAGCCAGCGAGGTTCCGATCGCAGCGTTTCTCGCTGACCAGACCAGCCCTTCCGCGACCCCGTCCGAGGCCGTCTGGGAGACGGTCATGCTGCTCATCGAGACCGCGCCGGATGACGACGCGCTGTGTTGGCTCGGTGCTGGCCCGGTCGAGGACCTTGCCGTCCATCACGGCAACGCGTTCATCGACCAGTTCGTGCTTGCTGGGCGGCGCGATCCACGGTTCCGGGCTGCGCTTCGCTGTGCCTGGCTGGACGGAGCCTCAAAACAGGTTCGAGTCGCACTCGAGAGCCTCCGAAGCGACCGGTAACCATCTTCGCAACCGATGGCTAACGCCCGTTGCGAGCTACTCGTCGAGAAGGAGCCGCTCGAGCTGCTGGCCGGTCACGTCCGCGATGAGATCGAAGTCCTTGTCGTGGTGGAGGACGGCGAGCCCCGCAAGTTCGGCCGTCGCCGCGATCAGCAGGTCGGGCACCGCCGGAGCTCGGTGGTGTCCACGGTCGGCGAGCAACTGCTGGACCTCAACGGCGCGGTCCTCGATGGTTAGCGTGAGGTACTCCACAGGCATGGAGGCCAGTGGTGGCCGCCGCAGACCTGACCGCAGCTCATCTCCGGTACGGGCGCTGTACCCGATCTCCAACCGGGTGACGGTGCTGACGCGCACCAGGCCCCGTTCGATCCGTTCGGCCCACGTCGGCCCGTCGGTAGCGTTGCCGAGACGGACCAGGGCGGACTTGTCGATGAGCCAGTCGGTCACTCCCAGGCCCCGCGCATGACCTCAGGGTCAGCGAGGTCGGCGAAGGTCCGGGCGAACTGGCGGAACGATTCGACGCTGACGGGCTCATCTGAAGTCGACGCGACACGCAGCATCTGCCGGCGGAGGTACTCGGTCCGGGACAGACCGAGACGCTTGGCCTTCGCCTCGATCGCGGAGATGACCTCGTCGGGAACGTCGCGGATCAGCACGTCGGTCACCCGTGGCTCCTCGTCGGCGGTATCGCATGATATCAGGAGCGCTTCGACGACAAGCGGAGCGTGTGGACAACGCCCGTGTCTTCTACTCGGAGCCGGGTCGTCGCCTGGCCGCCACGCATCGAGCAGCCGGTCATCGGAGGAGCGAGGTGGCTCAGGCGGCGGTCGTCAGCGCCCGGCTGCTGCTCTTCGATGCCTCGCGGTCCGACGTCGGCCTCGTCGAGGTGGCGGCGTCGAGCAGGCCACGCAGGCCGTCGTTGGGCAGCGACAGGCGCACCACCTTCATCCAGGCTGACAGCAGCTGCTTCGGCAGCGGTCCGCTGACGTAGGTCAGTTCGTAGCGCTCGAACAGCTCCTGGACCTTCGGTGCGATCTCCTGGTACCGGTTGCTCGGCAGGTCGGGGAACAGGTGGTGCTCGACCTGGAACGACAGGTTGCCGGTCATCAGGTGCAGGAGCGGTCCACCGCTGATGTTGGCGGCGCCCAGCATCTGACGCAGGTACCACTCGCCGCGGGTCTCGCCCTCGATCGAGGTCTTCTCGAAGGTCGCGACACCTTCGGGGAAGTGGCCGCACATGATCACCGAGTGGGTCCAGAGGTTGCGGACCAGGTTGGCCGTGACGTTGGCCGAGAGGGTCGTCAGGGCCGACGGGCCGGACAGCAGGGGGTGCACCACGTAGTCGCGGGTCACCTGCTTGCGGATCTTGCCGAGGACCTTCCGGGCCTGGCGCTTCAGCTCGCCCTTGTCCTTGCGGCCCTTGAGGTAGGTCCCGAGCTCGAGGTCGTAGGCGGCGATGCCGTACTGGAAGATCACCGCGTTGATCAGGTTCCACACCGGCTGCCCGAGGTGGAAGGGCATCCACCGCTGGTCCTCGTCGACCCGCATGATCCCGTAGCCGAGGTCGTTGTCGCGGCCGATGACGTTGGTGTAGGTGTGGTGCAGTTCGTTGTGCGAGTGCTTCCACATCTCGGCCGGGGTGGCGTTGTCCCACTCCCACGTCGTCGAGTGGATCTTCGGGTCACGCATCCAGTCCCACTGGCCGTGCATCACGTTGTGGCCGATCTCCATGTTCTCGAGGATCTTGGAGATGGCGAGCCCGGTCGTCCCGGCCAGCCAGGCCGGCGGGAACAGCGACGCGAGCAGTACGACACGGCTGGCGAGCTCCAGCCGGCGCTGGGCCTCGATCACCCCGCGGATGTAGGCGGCATCGCGTTCACCGCGGCTGGCGACCACCTGCGCACGGATCGCGTCGAGCTCGCGGCCGATCTGCTCGATGTCCTCGGCGCTCAGGTGCGCCGTCGGGTCGTCGGTGAGGTTCTGGATGGCGGTCATCGGTGCTCCTCGATCGGGAGTCGGGCGGAGGTCGGGTGAGGACCGGCGGCGCTCAGAGGTCGATGTCGCAGGCGGCGGCCGCCGCGGAGATGCAGGTCTGGATCAGCACGCCGTCGCCGGGGGCAGCGGTGGTCACGTCGCCGCTGCGCAGGTCACGGACCGCACCTTCCTGGAGCGGCACGACGCAGCCGAAGCAGATGCCCATCCGGCACCCCGAGGGCATCAGGACGCCTGCGGCCTCGCCAGCGTCGAGCAGGGCTGTGGCGCCATCGGACTCGACGGTCGTGCCGGTCCGGCTGAAGCGCACGGTGCCGCCCTCGCCGGTCGCCGCGACCGTGGGCCGGAAGCGCTCGGTGTGGAGCCGGTCGGTGAAGCCCTCGCGGGCCCAGTGCTCCTCCAGCGCGTCCAGCAGGCCGTTCGGCCCACAGGCCCAGGTGTCACGCTCAGCGAGGTCGGGGACGAGCCCCGCCAGCTCGCCGACCCCGAGCCGACCGTCGGTCGCGGTGTGCCGCTCGATGAGTCGGAGGCGGCCCTGGGCGGCCAGCTTCCGGAGCTCGCCGCCGAACACGACCTCGTCGACGGTCGGCGCCGTGTGGACGAGCACGACGTCGTCGAGTTCGTCGAGCAACGAACGCACCATGCCCATCACCGGGGTGATGCCGCTGCCCGCGGTGACGAACAGCACCTTGCCCGGCAGCGGGGTCGGCAGGGTGAAGTAACCGGCGGCCTGGTCGAGCTGCAGGACCTCGCCGACGCGGGCGCGGCGGACCAGGTGCCCGCTGACGATGCCGTCCGGGATGGCCTTGACGGTCACGGTGAGCAGGCCGTCGGCCCGGTCCGGGACCGAGGTCAGCGAGTAGGTCCGCCACTGCCGCACGCCGTCCACGTCGACCCCGAGCCGGACGTACTGGCCGGGAACGTGGGGCCGCCAGCCGCGGCCGGGGGCGAGCGTGAGCGTGACCGCATCGCGGGTCTCGGGCGAGATCGCGACGATCCGCGCGCGCAGGTCGGTGGGGGAGCGGAGCGGGTCGACGAGGTCGACGTAGTCCGATGGCACCAGCGGGGTCGCAGCGAGCTCGGCCAGCCGGGCGACCCGCTGCCGCAGGCGAGCGGCGACGGTGGGTACGGGAGCAGGAGGTGTGGTCATGGGCGCAGTGTGTCCGTCGCGGCGGCTAATGTCCTGCCCGTAGAGGGTGAGTATCCGCCAGTTGTTTGTTCGGAGGGAACAGGTCTTGGACGACGTGTCGCCGGTCGGACCCGCCCGCAGCGCCGGCGGGCTGTCGCTCGACCCCGAGGTCGTGGCCACCCTCCGGGCGCAGCTGCCCACGGTCGCCGAACGGACCGTCGCTGCGCTGACCGCCGAGGTCGCCGAGTACGCCGGTGCGCTCAGCGGTGAGATGGGCGCGACCATCGAGAACGCCGTCGAGGTGGCGCTCGGGGCGTTCCTGCGACTGGCCGCCCAGGCCGAGGACGCCGATCCGAGCAACCCGTTGAACGCGGCACTCGAGGGGGCCTACGCCCTCGGCCGGGGTGAAGCCCGGTCCGGCCGGACCATGGACGCGTTGCTGGCCGCCTACCGGGTCGGTGCTCGGGTGGCGTGGCGGGAGCTGTCGGACACGGCCGTGGCCGGCGGGCTGACGGCGGCGACCGTCGGCCGCTTCGCGGAGCTCGTGTTCGCCTACATCGACGAGCTGTCCGCGGCGAGCGTCGCCGGCCACACCGACGAGCTCGCGGTCACCGGCAGGGTCCGCGAGCACTACCTCGAACGCCTCGGGCAGGCACTGGTCGCCGGGGAGGCCCCCGAGGTGCTGATCACACGAGCCGAGCGGGCGGGTTGGACGCCTCCGGACACGTTGACCGCCGTCCTGCTGCCCGCTGCCCGCCTGCACGACACCGTGTCGGCGCTCGACCCGCGCACGCTGCGGCTGTCGGAGGACGTCGCTGGTCTGGCCCTGCCCGAACGGACCAGCGTCCTGCTGGTCGCCGACGCCGATCGCACCCGCCCGGCCCTCCTCCAGGCGTTGCGCGGCCGCGCGGCGGTCGTCGGGCCCGCCCGACCCTGGTCGCAGGTCGCGGCGTCGTGCCACCGAGCCGTGCGCGCCCTCGAGCTGATCGGTCCGCCCGAGGCAGGTGCCGCGCTCGACACCGACGAGCACCTCGCGACCATCGTGCTCGGCGCCGACGCCGACGCGCTCGACGATCTGCGCCGCCGCGCCCTGGCGCCCCTGTCGGGCCTCCGGGCCGACACCGCCGACCGCCTGGCCGACACCCTGCGGTCCTGGCTGCTGCACCAGGGGCGGCGCAGCGCCGTGGCCGAGGATCTGGTCGTGCACCCCCAGACGGTCCGCTACCGCATGACCCAGGTCCGGGAGCTGTACGGCGAGCGCCTCGACGACCCCGCGGAGGTGCTCGCGCTGACCGTCGCGCTCGCGTCGCCCGATCGAGCCGTCCCGTCACCCCCGCCACGGACGCCACCGGCCCCTCAGGGCACGACCTCGACCTCGCCGACCATCCCGTAGGCGACGTGGCCAGGCAGGTGGCAGGCGAACTCGACGGTGCCGGGTTCGTCGAACACGTAGAAGGTCATGCCGGTCTCGTTCGGGCCGGTCGAGACCTCACCCGGGACCGGCGGGTGCACCAGGTCGTCGCCGTGCTCGTGGGCCAGGTGGACCTCGTCGTCACCGAGGACGAACTCGTGGTGGATGGGGTCGTGGTTGACGACCACGAAGCTGACCACGGTGCCCGCTCGGACCGTCAGATGGTCGGGGACGAACCGGCTGTGCTCGAGGTCGATGGTGACCGTGACGGGCTCGGGTCCGAGGACCTGCCCGTCCCTCGCATCGGCCGACGCCTGGACACCCGAGGCCGCCAGGTAGGTGACGACGGTGACCACCAACCCGACCGTGAGGGGCATCGCCCCTCGTCGTTCGGTGGTCACGACCCCACCCCCGGCCGCCGCCTCAGTGCGTTGATCGCGACCACCGCCCCGAGCCCCGTCGCGAGGGCGAGGGCCGGCGGCCACCAACCGGGGCGCGCCGCGGCGGGCCCGATCGGTACCGATGCGGACGCGAGGGTGATCCCGACGTCCTCGAGGCTCGGGTGCACGTCGGGGTCGGTCGACACGGCGAGGTCGTAGGTCAGGTCTCCGGCGGGCGCCGACAGCTGGAGGTAGGTCAACCACATCTGCTGCGGGAGCCACTCCATCCCGGCGTCGGAGCGCAGGTCGTCGAGCAGCGGGGTCGACGCCGCCTCGCTGCGCTCGAGGGCCAGTCCGGTGCCTCCCGCGAGCAGTTGCGGTCGGTCGTCGGTCAGCAGGAACACGTCCGCCTCGATGACGTCGGCCTCCTCGGCACCGAGCGACAGGATGCGCAGCGGCACCCACGGCCGGTCGGTCGGGATCGTCGCCATGATGGGGGTGCTGTCCCCGGCGCCCTGGCCGAGGTCAGCCGCGCGGGACGCGTCGAAGCGGGCAGCCATGAAGATCTCGCTGCGTTCGGCGTAGAAGTCGAGCATCTCGGGGGCGTCGGGGCTGAGGAAGAAGCCGTGCTCGACCGCCCACCGTCCGACCTCGTCGGCACCGCCACGCAGCACGGTGATGTCGAGCGCGTCGATCTCGGTCTGGAACAGGACCTCGGCCTCGTCGAGCGCGGTGAGCTCCAGAGCGTCGTCGGCAGCGAACTCCGCCGTCACCGGCGGGGCGACCTCGCGGGCCAGACGCTGCAGGGTCCAGTCCCCGCCACGGACCACGTCGGTGGGCACGTCCGGCAGCGGGATGATCGAGCCGACCTCGGCGCCCTCGCCGGTGAACTCGAACGCCGTGACGTACCGCTGCACCCCGTCGGTGTACGCCGACAGCGTCGTGGTTCGGACCAGTTCGATGGTCCCGTTCTCGCCGATGAGGCCCCCGCACGCGAGTGCCGGACCTGCGACGACCAGCAGCGACAGGGCTGTGGTCGCCGGGATCATCGAGTACCGCTTCCAGCTACGCATCGGGCCCTCCCGTGTCGGCCTGCGTGGGAGGTGGGACGTGCGCGACGGCGGCAGGGTTGCGTCGGGTCCGCCCGGGGGCCGGTCAGCCAGCCACGTGGCCAGCGACGGCACGGAGGAAGGCAGCTGCCTTGTCGAGGCTCTCGGCGTGCTCCGCGGCGGGGTCGGAGTCCGCCACGATGCCGCCGCCGACGCCGTGGTCGACCGTGCCGTCCGCGTGCCGGGTGGCCGTGCGGATGGCGACCGACAGCGAGGCCGCCCCGGGAGCGAGGAAGCCGACCGCGCCGCAGTACCAGCCACGGCGGACCGGCTCGAGCGTCTCGATGATCTCCATCGCGCGGACCTTCGGTGCCCCGGTGATCGAACCGCACGGGAAGGTCGCACGCAGCAGCTGCCCGTAGCCGATCCCCTCGCGCAGCCGGCCGACCACGTCGGAGACCAGGTGCCAGACGGTCGGGTGGGCCTCGACGACGCACAGACGGGGGGCGCGCACCGACCCTGGAACGCAGACGCGGCCGAGGTCGTTGCGCTCGAGGTCGACCACCATGACGTTCTCGGCACGGTCCTTGGCGCTGGTCGCGAGGTCGTCGGCGTGCGCGGCATCGAGGTCGGGGTCGGGGTCGCGGGGGCGGGTCCCCTTGATGGGGCGCGTGGCCACGTCCCGACCGTCGACGGTCAGGAAGGTCTCGGGCGAGACGGATGCGACCCCGACGTCGGGCAGGAGCGCCCCGTGGGGTGCTGGGGAGATGTCCCGCAGCCGCCGGTAGAGGTGCTCGACGGGTGCCTGCCACCGGGTCGTGAGCCGTTGGGTGAGGTTGACCTGGAAGCAATCACCAGCGGCGATGTGCTCGAGCACCGACTCGACGGCGGCGAGGTAGGCGGGGCGTGGGAGCGAGGTGGTCACCGGTCGCGGAGACGGGGCCGAGGGTTCGGCCGGGGCGGCGGCTCGGCCGCCCAGGCGCGCCACCAGTTCGTCGGCGTCGGCGGCGAGGGTCGCCGGGTCGGTGGTCAGCGGCCGTACGAGCAGCAGCGCCCGGTCGCGGTCCGGACCGACCGCCACGATCAGCTCCGCGATCCGCAGGGACAGGTGAGGTCCCTGCCGGTCGATCGTCGCGCGCGTCGGCAACCGTTCGACCCGCCGAGCCAGGTCGTAGGCGAAGGCCCCGACGAGGCCGCCGGTGAACGCCGGCAGACCCGCCTCGCGCGGCGCGTCGGGGGTCACCCCGTGCGTGGCGCACCAGCGTTCCAGGACGTCGAACGGGTCGTCGCCGAGCGGCTCGACGCGTCCGTCCCGGTGCTGCATCACGGTCAGGTGACCGTCGTCGACCAAGCGTGCACCGATCGTCGGGACGACGTAGCTCCACCCGCTGCGCCCCGGTGCGGTCTCGAGCAGGTCGGCCGGTGCCAGCGCCGCCGTCACGGCATCGAGGTCGACGAGGCCGTCGGGGCGGCGCGGGACGTCGGGCAGCGCACGGACCTGCAGGTCGATGGCCGGGACGGATGGCACCGTGGTGCCCGACACGGTCAGGCGCTCGCGGGGACGCCGTACTTGCGACGGAACGCGGCGTCGTCGAGATCGTCGAGGTCGGTGTCGAGCTGCGACTCGAAGTCGGTGGCCTGGTCCTCGTCGGAGAAGGTCTGCGCCCACACCAGCGCGCCGGTGGCCGCCACCTGCAGCTGCACGTCGTACATCATCCCACCGTCGTACCCGCCGCGACGGCGGGTCAGGACCCGGAAATCCTGACGGGGGCGACGATCGGACACGGTGGGCCTCTGGTGGGGGGACCGACGCCGGTCCCGAACGGGGATGACGGTACCGGCGCTCGCGGTGGGGCAGCAACGTGCTGGGTAGGCTCGCCCGGCCCCGCCCGGGCCCTGGCCGGACGACCGGCCAGGTCCGACCCCCACCCGGGCACGCCTGCCCGCACCCCGATGGCACGCCCCCGATCGCACCAAGGAGCCGTCCGCCGTGAAGGTCTACACCAAACGTGGTGACGACGGCACGACCGGCCTGCTCTACGGCGGGCGCGTCCGCAAGGACGACCTGCGCACGAGTGCCTACGGCACGGTCGACGAGACCTGCAGCGCCCTCGGACTCGCTCGTGCCGAGCTCGCCCTCGACGCCGACCGGCCGCACCTGCACGACCTCGTGCTCACCATCCAGCGGGAGCTGTTCGTCGTCGGCGCCCAGCTCGCGACGCTCGAGGAGCACTGGGACCGCCTCGAGGTGGGCGTCTCCAAGGTCGACGACGCGATGGTCGACGCGATCGACGCACGCATCGACGCCAGCGTCGCCCGACACCCGTTGCCGACCACGTTCGTGGTCCCCGGGGGCACCCGCGCCGCGGCAGCGCTCGACCTCGCCCGCACCGTCTGCCGCCGCGCCGAGCGCGAGGTGGTCGCCATGAAGAGCGCCGGGATCCTGCCGGACGACGCGCCCTTGCGCTACCTCAACCGCTGCGCCGACGAGCTGTACGTGCTCGCCCGTGAGGTCGAGGGCACCCACCTCCCGTCCCGCGAGGACGCCTGATCGGGGCCGGGACCGTCCACGTCGACGACCTCGGGACCGAGGTCGTCGTCGCTCCTGGACCGCGCCGCCTCGTCTCGCTGGTGCCGAACCTGACCGAGACGCTGTGGTGGTGGCACCTCGCCGACCGGGTCGTCGGCCGCACCGAGTGGTGCACGGCGCCGCCGGACGCCTTCCCAGCGTCCGTCACCGTCCGCGGCACCAAGAACCCCGACGTCGCGGCCGTCGTGGACCTCGCGCCGGACCTGGTGATCGCCAACGAGGAGGAGAACCGACCCCTCGACGTCGACCGTTTGCGGGACGCCGGTGTCCCGGTGTGGGTCACCCGGGTCCGCACGCTGGCGGACGCCAGCACCAGCCTGTCGCGGCTGGCCGCCGTCCTCGGCGTCCCGGGGGCGGAACGTGACGTGACCGACGCGCTGGCCCGGGTGCATGCCACGCGGCCGCAGGGCGGTCTCCAGCGCGCGTTCGTCCCGATCTGGCGCGGGTTGCCGCCGGGGGAGGGGCGCGACGACGAGACGTGGATGGCCGTCGGGCCGGCCACCATCGCCGCGGACGTGCTGGCCGCCGCAGGGTTCACGGTGTGGCCGGACGCGCCGGGGGAGCGGTACCCGACGGTGGGGCTCGACGCGGTCCTCGCCGCCGACCTCGACGTCGTCCTGCTCACCGACGAGCCCTACGCGTTCGGACCGGCCGATGCCGCCGACCTACCGCGCCACCGGGTCCGCGCGATCGACGGGACGGGCCTGTTCTGGTGGGGGCCTCGTACCGCCTCGACCGTGGCCGACCTCCGGCGGCTCACCCGCCACCTGGGTCGGCGTCGGCGCAGGCCCGAGGGCCGGAGCCGCTCGACCGGCTGATCCTTGCGTGAGGGCCGGGTCTGGCGGATGCTGCGGCGGGAGAGGGGAGCGGCTCGGACGCTGCGCGCCGACGCTACGTCGAGCGCCTGCGGGACCACCCGGTGGCCAGCTTCGTCGACGCGGTGCACCTCACCGGCGCGATCGCCCCACACGACGTCCAGCTCGCCGATCCGACCCTCGCGGCTGCCGTCCTCAGTGAGCTCGTGTGACGCCGCGGATGGTCGGACAAGTTCGTCCCGTCAAGGTGAACTGGACCAAGAACCCTGTCGCCCGACCCGCTCCGGCGCCCACCACGCCCCCGGGGGTACTTGCGTCGTGGCACGGGCCGGACGCAGGGGTGACAGGTGGTGTGGCACGGTTCGGGCGGGTCGATCGCCGGCCACCTCGACGGACGTCGTGTCGCCCTCACCGGTGTGACCGGCTTCGTCGGACAGGCGCTGCTCGGACGGATGCTCGAGGAGCTGCCCGGGTGCCGCCTGGTCCTGCTCGTGCGCGGCAGCGGCGGCCGGTCTGCGCAGGCACGGGTGGAGGATCTGCTCGCCACCGCCCCGGCCTTCGCCCGGCTGCGTGAGCACCGTGACCGGGACGCGATCCTCGCTGGCATCGAGGTGGTCGACGCCGATCTCGACGCCGACCTCCCGGCGCTGCCTCCCATCGATGCGCTGATCCACGTGGCCGGCACGGTCTCGTTCGACAGCCGGCTCGATGCGGCGTTCCGTACGCACGCGGTGGGCCTGGACACCCTCTACGCCGCGGCGCTCGAGGCCGGCTGTGAGCACCTGGTCCACGTCTCGACCGCGTACGTCACGGCGCTGCACGCGGGGCCGGTCCCCGAGGCGCCGGTTCCGATCACACTCGACTGGCGGGCGGAGGCGGCCGCCGCGGACGACCTGGCGGCGCGGGCCGAGTCCGCGTCGCGTCAACCCGCAGCGCTCACCCGTTTCCTCGCTGAAGCGCGCCGCACCACGGGCTCGTCGGGTGACCTCGCGGTCGCCGAGGAAGCCGAGCGGGTCCGGCGTGCCTGGGTCGACCGGCAGCTCGTGGAGGCCGGCCGGCTCCGAGGGCGCTCGATGGGCTTCACCGACAGCTACACCTTCACCAAGGCGTGCGGTGAACGCGTCGCCGAGGAACGGTTCGGATCCCGCCGCCTGTCGATCGTGCGTCCGACCATCATCGAGTCGGCGCTCCGCGACCCCGCCCCCGGTTGGATGGAGGGTTTCAAGGTCGCCGACCCGCTGATCGTCGGACTCGGGCGGGGCGACATCCCCGAGTTCCCGGGCATCCCCGACGGGGTCGTGGACCTCGTCCCCGTCGACCTCGTCGCCAACGCGCTGATCGTCGCGTTGGCCCACCCCCCCGAGCCGGGGAGCCCGAGGTACGTCACCTCGGGGACGGGGGCGCGCAACCCGCTCACCATCCACCGCATGTACTCGCTGGTGCGCGAGGCGTTCGAGCGTGACCCGTTGCCGGGCCAGGGTGGCCGGGGCACGCCGCTGCCCATCTGGCGGTTCCCCGGTCCCGACCGGCTCGAGAAGCAGTTGGCCATCGTGACCCGCGTGACCAGGACGGCGAGCCAGCTCGCCGCTCGCACACCCGTCACCGGCACCCGCCTGCGCGAGATCAGCCGCACCCTCGGCCGCCACGAGCGACGGCTGGCCACCCTCAGCCGGTTCCTCGAGCTGTACGGCAGCTACGCCCAGGTGGAGTCGGTCTTCCTCGACACCGAGGCGCAACGGCTGGGCGACCTGCTCGAGGGCGAGGACCGCGAACGGTTCGACCTCGACCCGCGGCGGATCGACTGGCACGAGTACCTCGTCGACATCCACGTGCCTGCGGTGACGGCGATCCTGCGGTTCCCACAGGCGGCCCCCCGTCCCGTCCCGGGTCCACCACCGGTCATCGTCGACGGGGACGGTGGCCAGGTCCTGGCCGTGTTCGACCTGGACGGAACCGTCGCCGACACCAACGTGCTCACCAGCTACCTGCGCGCACGCAAGGCCGACAGCTCCGTGGCGTTCGTCACCGAGGCGGCCGACATCCTGCGCGCCCTGCCGCGCTACCTCAGCCTCGACGCCACCAGCCGCGAGCGCTTCCTGCGGGCGTTCTACCAGCGCTTCGCCGGTGCCGACGTGGCGGCGCTCAGGGCGCTGGTGGACGACGACCTGTCCGATCGCATCCTGCACGACCTCAAGCCGGCGGCGGTCCGACGGATCCGCGAGCACCGCGAGCAGGGCCACCGCACCATCCTGATCACCGGCGCCCTCGCGGCCTTCTGCACGCCGCTGCGGACCCTGTTCGACACCATCGTCGCCGCAGACCTCGAGGTCGACGAGCAGGGCCGCGCGACGGGTCACCTGGCGACGCCGCCGCTGGTCGGGGCAGGTCGTGCGGCGTGGCTGACCTGGCACGCGGCCGAGACCGGGGCCGACCTCGCACGCAGCTTCGCGTACGCCGACAGCCGGTCGGACCTGCCGATGCTGCGCTGCGTCGGCCACCCGGTCGCCGTCGATCCGGATGCCGCCCTGCACCGTGAGGCCCGCCGCCAGCGTTGGGCGATCGCCACGTGGTCGAGCAGCGCGCAGACACCCGTCGCCCGTCGCCCTGTGGGGATCCGCTGATGGACACCCTGTCGCTGGAGTTCCACCGCTCGCTCCCGCGCTACGTGGCCACGCGCGCGTTGTCGCGCCGCGCCCCCGGGACGATCTCGGCCGGCCTGGCACCACTGCGGCTGGTGTCGGGCCCCGCCCCCGAACCGCGGGGTGTGGGCTGGAGCCGGGTCCGCCCCCGCCTCTCGGGCATCTGCGGCTCCGACCTGTCGATGCTCTCGGGTCGCACGTCGCCGTACTTCTCGCCGCTGGTGTCCTTCCCGCTCACGCCGGGACACGAGGTCGTCGGTGAACTGGTCGACGACGTCGATGACCTGGCCGCGGGGACCCGGGTGGTGATCGACCCGGTCCTGGCCTGCGCGCCGCGTGGGCTCGCACCCTGCGAGGAGTGCCGTGCCGGACGCACCAGCCGCTGTGCCCACGTCACGGTCGGCCACCTGCAACCGGGGCTCCAGACCGGCTACTGCGGCTCGGTCGGAGGCGGCTGGTCCCACCAGCTGATCGCGCACCGCTCCCAGCTGCACGTCGTTCCCGACGAGGTGTCCGACGCTCGGGCCGTGCTCGTGGAGCCGCTGGCGTGTGCCATCCACGCGGCGCTGCGGGCCGAGGTGACGCCCGACGACCAGGTCCTGGTCGTGGGCTCCGGAGCGGTGGGGCTGCTGACGGTGCTGGCGCTGCGAGCGGTCACCGAGGTGGGCCGCATCCTGGTGACCGCCAAGCACCCCCGGCAGGCGGGGCTCGCCAAGGACCTCGGCGCCACCACGGTCGTCAGCCCCGATGCTGCCCTCGGCACGGTGCGCCAGCGGACCCGGGCGCTGCGCCTGCACCCCGACCTCGGCGCCGACTTCCTGCTCGGCGGCGTCGACATCGCCATCGACTGCGCGGGTTCGCGCAGCTCGGCCGACCTGGCGCTGCGGGCGACCCGGGCCGGTGGCCGCGTCGTGCTCAGCGGGATGCCGCCCGCCGGGGTCGACCTCTCGCCGGCCTGGTTCCGCGAGCTGACCGTCGTGGGGGCGTACGCCAGCGGTCGCGAGGAAGCAGCGGGTGGCGTCGCGGCCTTCGACCTCGCTCTCGACCTCACCCGCGCCGCCCCCCTGGACGATCTGGCCCCCGCGACCTACCCGCTGCCGCGGTGGCGTCAGGCGATCGACCACGCCCTCGACGCGGGTCGTCTCGGCACCCCCAAGGTGGCCTTCGACCTGACCGCGACCAGCTGAAGGAGACGCCCATGCCCCGCCCCGGTGTCGTGGTCGAGGTCGACGAGCGGACCCCGCCCTTGCTGGTCCACCACGGCGAGCAGCTGCGCTTCGAGCGGTTCCCCCTCGGCGCGCGCGTGATCTATCCACCCGAGGTGCTCCCCGGGCTGCCCGACCCCGATGCCGCGATCGCCCACGCCCTCGAACACCCCCACGGGCGGCCGCCCCTGCGCGAGCTCCTCCAGCCCGGCATGCGCCTCACCATCGCCTTCGACGACATCTCCCTGCCGCTACCGCCGATGCGCCCGCCCGACATCCGCCAGCGCATCATCGAGCAGGTCCTGACGCTCGCGGCACGGGCCGGCGTCGACGACGTCGAACTGGTCGCGGCCAACGCCCTGCACCGCCGCATGACCGCCGACGAGGTCCGCCACATCGTGGGGGACCGTGTCTTCCGCTCGTTCTGGCCCGATGCGCTGCGCAACCACGACGCCGAGGACGCCGACGACCTCGAGTTCATCGGTGTCACCGAGCACGGCGAGGACGTCGAGATCAACCGGCGGGCCGCCACCTCCGACCTGCTGGTCTACGTCAACATCAACCTGGTCACCATGGACGGCGGGCACAAGTCGGTGCCCGTCGGCCTGGCCTCCTACCGGAGCCTGCGGCCGCACCACAACGTCAGGACGATGCTGCACTCCACCAGCTACATGGACCCCGGGCACTCGGCCCTGCACGGTTCGGCGACCCGGATGGGCCGGCTCCTCGCCGACCACCTGTCGATCTTCACCGTCGAGACGACCGTCAACAACGCCGCCTTCCCCGAGGAGCTCGGGTTCTTCACCCGCCGCGAGTGGGAGTGGTCGGCCCGCGACCAGGCGGCCGCCTTCGCCACCAAGGCGGCGCTGGACCGGCTGCCCCGCAAGGCCCGCCGCAAGGTGCTCCACGGCTCGAAGGCCGCCTACGAGCTGACGAGCGTCCAGGCCGGCGAGACCGAGGCGGTGCACGCCCTGACGTTGGCCAACGTGCACCGCCAGCAGTTGGTGGAGGTCGATGGCCAGACCGACGTGCTCGTCACGGGTGTGCCGTACGTCGGGCCGTACAACGTCAACTCCATCATGAACCCCATCCTCGCGGTGTGTATGGGGCTCGGGTACTTCTTCAACATGTACCGCGGCAGGCCGCTGGTCCGCGAGGGCGGCGTCATGATCCTCTCGCACCCCCTGCAGCGAGAGTTCCACACGGTGCACCACCCGTCCTACGTCGACTTCTACGACCACGTGCTGGCCGACACCACCGTGCCGCGGCTGATCGAGGAGAAGTACGAGAGCGAGTACGCGCACGACCCCTGGTACGTGCACCTGTACCGCTCCTCGCACGCCTACCACGGGGTCCACCCGTTCTACATGTGGTACTGGGCGTCGCACGGGATGGACCACCTCGGCGACGTCATCTGGGTCGGTGCCGACCCCCGGACCGCGCGCCACCTCGGTTTCCGCGCCGCCAGCACCTTGACCGACGCGCTGGAGATGGCCAGCGACACCGTCGGTCGCGACCCGTCGATCACCTACCTGCACGCCCCCCCGCTGACCCTCGCCGAGGTGCGCTGATGACGGGACCGGTCGCCACCGTGCGTCGCACGGCCCAGGAGTGGCGTTGGGGCCGACGTCCGCTGCCGCCAGCCGACCTCGTCGAGATCACGCCCGAACCGCCGGCGTGGAAGCTGCCCACACGGTGGGTCCGCTCGCGCCCGGCGGCCGCGGTGCGTGAAGGGATCCAGACGGGCGCGCTGGCGCCGTTGCTCACCAGCCAGGTGGTCACGGTCGTGGAGGGCCGCGACCGCGTGGAGGAGGCAGCCCGCAACGGCCCGGTGATCCTCGCGCCGAACCACAGCTCGCACCTCGACGCGCCCACGGTGCTGATCTCCCTCCCGAAGCAGGTGCGGCGCCGGACGGTCACCCTCGCCGCGTCCGACTACTTCTTCGACGCCTGGTGGCGAGCAGCCGCGACGGCGCTGGTCTTCAACGCCGCACCGATCGATCGCCGGCCCGGTGGACGGGACGGCCTCCCGGTCGACCTGCTCGAGGAGGGCTACCACCTGCTCGTCTTCCCCGAGGGGACCCGATCGCACGACGGGTACGCGTCGCGCTTCCGCAGCGGCGCCGGCCATCTCGCGGTCGAGCACGGTGTGGCGGTCGTGCCGGTGGCCATCGACGGCACCTGGCGGGCGATGCCGCGCGGTCAGGGGTGGCCCTCCCGTGGCCGACCACGGGTGCGCATCAGCTACGGGCACCCGCTCCGGGCCGAACCGGGCGAGACGGCCAACGCCCTCACCCGTCGGGTCGAGCGGGCCGTCGCCGTCCTCCTCGACGAGCAGCGCACGGACTGGTGGTCGGCGATGCGGGCCGACCACGCCGGACGGACCCCGAGCCTGCGGGGTCCGGCGGTGGCCGCGTGGCGGCGCCGGTGGGCGCTGCTCGAGCCCGACCCGCCCCCGCAGCGACGCCGTGTCTGGTCGACCAGGAGCCAGCGATGAGCGCGCTCGAACGGCTCGAGGCGAGCGTCGCGGCGCTCGACAGCGTGGCGGTCGGCCTCTCGGGCGGGGTGGACTCGAGCCTGCTGGTCGCCGTCGCGCACCGCGTCCTCGGTGACCGTGCGGTGGCCGTCGTCGCGCGCTCCCCGTCGCTGCCGGCCCGCGAACTCGACGGAGCCATCGCGACCGCCGAGGCGATCGGCATCGACCTCGAGGTGGTCACGACGTCGGAGGTGGACGATCCCCGCTACGCCGCCAACCCCACCAACCGGTGCCTGTTCTGCAAGGACCACCAGTTCGCCGCGCTCCAGCAGGTCGCCGACCGCCGGGGTCTGGCCACCATCGCGCACGGCGAGACCGCCGACGACATCGGTGAGCACCGACCGGGCCGTGCCGCGGCTGAACGGTGGGGCGCCCGGGCACCGCTGCGGGAGGCGGGCCTCGGCAAGGACGCCATCCGCGACCTGGCACGTCAGCTCGGGTTGCCGGTGTGGGACAAGCCGGCGTTCGCGTGCCTGTCGTCGCGCATCCCGTACGGCGACGAGGTGACGCCGCAGAAGCTGGCCCGGATCGACGCAGCCGAGCAGCGCCTCTTCGACATGGGGTTCAGCGCCTTCCGGGTCCGTCACCACGACGACCTCGCCCGCCTCGAGCTCGACCCCGTCGAGCATGGGCGGGCCGTCCGCGAGGCGGCGACGATCGTCGCAGCGCTGCGCGAGGTCGGCTACGCGCACGTGACGTTGGACCTCGCCGGGCTCGACGCGAGCCGGACCCGGCCTGGCCGCGGTGCGACCGTCACCGACCGACTGCTGCCGGTGGTGGAGGTGACGTCGTGACTCGGGAGGCCCCCGCTGCACCCGGCACTGAGACCGCCACGCCGGTGGTGCGGGCCGACACCGCCCGTGCGGCCCGGACCGGCGAGCCGGAGGTGGTCTACGCCGCGGGCAAGACCCCCGCCGAGACGGTCGCGGCCACCTCGGCCCTGGTGACGGCAGGCGTCCGCCCCGTGCTGGTCACCCGCGCTGACGACGCGCACGCAGCAGCGGTGCGAGCCGCTCACCCCGAGATCGTCTGGCACCGCGAGGCGGGGTTGCTCGTGTTCGACGCCCTGGCACCCCATCCCGAGGTCCGCACCGGCGACATCACCATCGTGACCGCAGGCACCAGCGATCTGCGCGTCGCCGACGAGTGCCGGCTCGTCCTCGAAGCGATGGGGGAGCGGCCGGCCACGATCGTCGACGTCGGCGTGGCCGGTCTGCACCGTGTGCTCGAGGTCCGTCCCGCGCTCGAGACCGCTCGCGTGCTGGTCGTGGTCGCCGGGATGGAAGCAGCGCTCGGCCCCGTGGTCGCCGGACTGGTCGCGGCCCCCGTCATCGCCGTTCCCACCAGCGTCGGGTACGGCGCGGCGAACGGTGGCATGACGGCGCTGCACGGCCTGCTGTCCGCCTGCACCCCGGGCATCGCGGTGGTCAACATCGACAACGGGTTCGGCGCAGCCATGCTGGCACGTCGCATCCTGCGGGCCGCCTGACGTGGCCGTCCTCCACCTGCTGTGCGACGACGGCATCACCGGTGAGCTGTGGCTGTCCGCCCTCGTCGCGGTCGGAGCCGACGCCGGCGAGCTGCAGGGCGTGGTGGAGCGCGCCGGCCTGTCTGCGCGGTTGCTCGTGGAACGGGTCGAGGCCCGCGAGGTGGGCGCGACACGGGTCAGGGTCGAGGTCGACCCGTCGGCCCCCCGCGCCGAGACGCCAACAGCGCTGGCCGGTGCCGTCGATGCCGCAGCGGCCGCGGCCGAACTGTCGGATCGCGCGCACCACCGCATGCACCGGATCGTCGGCGCCCTGGCCGACGCCGAGGCCGCCGTCCACGGTCGACCGCGCGATCACGTGCGGTTCCACGAGCTCGGTCGTCCCCGCACCCTCGTCCTGCTCGTCGCCGCCGCCGCAGCCCTGGAGTTGCTGGACGTCGACACGATCACGACCTCGCCCATCGCGGTCGGGAGCGGCACCATCGACATCGCACACGGCCGGTTCCCGGTGCCGCCGCCGGCGGTGCTGGAGCTGCTGCGCGGGTTCGTGATCGAGGGCGGCCCACGGCCCGGAGAGCTGACCACCCCCTCGGGGGCGGCCGTGCTCGCCGCGCTGGCCGAACCGGTGGCGGGCATCCCGCGGCTCCGCTTGGAGCGTGCAGGGCGCGGCGCGGCCGGCGACGGTCGTGACGTGCGGTTGCTGACGGTCCTGCTCGGGTCAGCGGTCATCGAACCGTCCGGCCCCGACGCGCTGGTCGGGGCCGGACATCACGGGCACGGTTGATCGGTCGGAGCCCTCAGTAGGTGTGTTCGGGGCCCGGGTACTCGCCGTCGGCGACCTCGCTGACGAACGCCTTGACAGCGCCTGCGACCTCGCTGCGCAGGTCCGCGTACTGCTTGACGAACCGGGGCAGCCGGCCGGTGGTCAGGCCGAGCAGGTCGTGCCAGACGAGGACCTGTGCGTCGCAGCTGGGCCCGGCGCCGATGCCGATGGTGGGCACCGGGACGGCGGTGGTGACCCGGGCGGCGAGGTCCTCGGGGATGCACTCGAGGACGATGGCGAACGCGCCAGCGTCGGCCAGCGCGATCGCGTCGGCGACCAGCTGCTCGGCCGCCTCCTCGTCGCGCCCCTGGACCTTGAACCCGCCGAACTGGTTGACCGACTGCGGCGTCAGGCCGAGGTGGCCCATGACGGGGATGCCGGCGCGCACGAGGTGGGCGGTGACCTCGACCATCGGTCCGCCGCCCTCGAGCTTGACGGCGTTGGCGCCGCCCTCCTTCAGCATGCGCACGGCGGAGGCGAAGGCCTGTGACGGGCCGTCCTGGTAGGTACCGAACGGCAGGTCGCCCACCACGAGGCTGTGCGGGGCGCCGCGAGCGACCGCCCGGGTGTGGTGCAGCATCTCGTCGAGCGTCACCGGGACGGTCGACTCGTAGCCGAGGGCGACCATGCCGAGCGAGTCGCCGACGAGGATGACGGGGACCCCGAGCTCGTCGAGCAGGGCGGCCGACGAGGCGTCGTAGGCGGTGAGCATGGCGAAGCGCTCACCGCGTTCCTTCGACGCCCGCAGATCGTGGATCGAGACGGGGCGCGAGGGACTGGACGCGCGGTCGGGAGCAGCGTGAACGGACACCGTGGGTTCCTCCTGCCGGCCCGCTCTCGTCCTGCCCGGGTGGGCGGATCGAACTGGGGTCCAGCGGTCGACCGGATCGGTGTGACGGCGACAGGGTACGCCAGCATCGGGTCCGCGGGCACATCCGCACCCGCAGACGCCCGGTCGCGTGGGACGACCGAGGAGCTCCACCTAGTCCGGCGGCTCGGTGTCCGCCTGGTCCGACCTCTCGAGATCGGTGACGAGGCCGTCGGGCAGATCGTCGAGGTCGCCGACCTCGCGGATGGTCCGGGCGTCGACCTTGGCCAGCACACGGCGGGCTCTGTCGAGGGAGCGGGCATCGAGGCTGCGCACGCCGACCGCCACCCCGCCGGGGACCAGGGGCGCGAAGGTCCGCTCCCAGGAGGTGGCCATGGTCGGGGCCGTCAGCAGCGAGATCAGCACCCCGATGCCGGCACCGAAGCCGGCACCGCCGCCGAGCCCGGCGAGCATCGTGGCGGTGCCCTGGCCCGAGGTCACCATCAGCAGCACGGCACCGAACACCGCGCCCGGCGGCACCCCCCACGCCAGCCCCCGCAGGACGCGCCCGCCCATCGCCAACGAGCTGCCGCGGTCGGTCTGCCGGTCGCCATCCCGGCCTGCGGTCACGACCTCGACCCGGCCGAGCAGTTCGATCGCGCCGCCGTCCACCCCGGCACGGGACAGGCGTTCGATGCACCGCCGCGCCAGCCGCGCGTCGGCCAGGACGACGAGCAGGTCCGGGAGCCCCGAACGGCGACCCACACCGCCTCCTCGCCTCGTGGCCGGTACCGCTGCCGTGCGGCGCGGCCTCCGAGAGGTACCACCGACGACGTCGTGGCGGGTGCCCACACGTCCTCAGCTCGGTGATGTCGACGGGTCGTCGCGGGTCTCGAGGTGCTCGCGCAGGAGCGCGGCGCAGGTCCCGGCGTCATCCCACCAGGGCTGGTGGCCGCCGGGCACGTCGACGTGGTCGGCCGTCGGCATGAGCGCTGCCGCTCGGGCGCCGTCGGCCGGGCGCTGGAAGACGTCGTCGCGACCCCAGACGAACCGGGTCGGCGTGTCGATCGCCCGGAGCTCGTCGTCGGTGAGCGGCAGGTGGGCTCGGACGGTGCGCCCGGTGAAGAGCTCCGGCATGAGCGCACGGAAGGTCGGGCCGCCGAGGTCGGCGAGCGCGGCGGTCACCGCGAACATCTCGACCGGGACCGCGTCCACGGCCGGACGCCCGACGATGCTCGCGAAGAACCGTCGTGAGAGCGACGGGCTCATGCGTGGCGTCAGGGTGCCCGCGATCCGCCCGACCCACGGCCGACTGAGCAACGCCATCGGCGGCGTGGCACGTCCGCCGGGCAGCGCCACCCCGGTGGCACCGAGCAGCAGCAGCGAGGCGAGTCGTGCGTCACCCGCGGCGGCGGCGTACAGCGCGTAGCTGCCCCCGAGCGAGTTGCCCACCACGGTGACGCTCGGCAGCTCCAGGGCGTCGAGCAGGGCCGATAGGAACGCCACGGCGTGGCCCCGGAGGTCCACGCCGGTCACGTCGAAGGGGTCGCTGGCCCCGCAGCCGGGCAGGTCGACCGCGATGGCGTGGTGGTCCGGTAGCCGTGCGAGCAGCGGCGCCCACATCGCAGCCCCGGCGCCGGCCCCGTGGAGGAGGACCAGCGGTGGTCCCGCACCGGTCTCCAGGACCCGAACGCCTCGTACCGGTCCGTCCGCGAGTTCGATCCAACGCTCGCGCAGCGGCAGGTCGAGCGCGGCGAACAGCCGGGCCTCCGCGGCGGCCAGATCTGCGCGCGCTGCGGCGCGCCTCCGGCCGTCGCCCTTCGTGCCCACGGATCGCCCTCCGCCCCTGCTCAGGACGGTAGCGGTCAGCCGTGCCAGGCGTTGGTCATCGGCACCCGGCGCTCGCGTCCGAACGCACGTGAGGTGATCTTCGGACCGGGTGCGGCCTGGCGGCGCTTGAACTCGGCTCGGTCGATGAGTCGCACCACGCGCCGGATCTCGTCCTCGTCGGCGATGCCGGCTGCCGCCATGTCCTTGACCGACCGCAGGTCCTCGACGTACCCCGCCACGATGGCGTCGAGCTCCTCGTACGGCGGCAAGGAGTCCTCGTCGCGCTGGTCGGGGCGCAGCTCGGCCGACGGTGGCTTGTCGATGGTCGAGGCCGGGATGACCTCACCGTCGTCGGCACCCCCGAAGGGGGCCGGGTTGGCGTTGCGCCAGCGGGCCATCTCGTAGACCAGCAGCTTCGGGACGTCCTTGAGGGGGGCGAACCCGCCGGCCATGTCGCCGTAGAGCGTGGCGTACCCGACGGCGTACTCGGACTTGTTCCCGGTGGTGAGCACGATCGCGCCGGTCTCGTTGGACAGCGCCATCAGCAGCAGCCCGCGGAGCCGCGACTGGAGGTTCTCGTAGGCGACCCCCGGCTCGCGGCCCTCGGGCCAGCCGGCTCGGTCCGCTTCGGTGAACCCCGTCACGACGAGGTCCCCCAGGGTGTCGCTCGCCGCCCGGAGGGGCCCGGCGATCTCCAGGGTCCGGTGCTCGATCCCGAGGGCCTCGGCCAGCGTCCGTGCGTCGTCGACGGAGTGCCCGGAGGAGTACGGCGAGGGCATCAGGACACCGGTGACGTGGTCCGCCCCGAGGGCATCCGCGGCGACCGCCGCGACGACCGCCGAGTCGATGCCACCCGACAGCCCGAGGAGAGCGTCGCGGAAGCCGTTCTCGTGGCAGTAGTCGCGCGTCGCCCGCACCACGGCGTGCCAGACCTCGCCGACCGGATCGAGGCGCGGCCGGTCCACGTGAGCCGGCAGGTCCGGCCGGTCCCCGGTGGCACCCGGCAGGTCGACCTCCACGTCGACGGCGGCGGGCTCGACCGGGATCTCGACGATCGGCAGATCCTCCTCGAACTGGGCGGCACGGGCGTGCACCTCACCGTCCGGGCCCACGAGGAACGAGTCACCGTCGAACACCACGTCGTCCTGGCCGCCGACGACGTTGACGTAGACCAGCCAGGTCCCGTCCCGGGTGGTGTGGTGGGCCGCCCAGCGCTGTCGTTCGTCCCGCTTGCCCCGGTGGTACGGCGAGGCGTTGAGGTTGACCACGACGGCCGCACCGGCGTCCGCGGCGTGGCCGACCGGGCCGGGATCCACCCAGAGATCCTCGCAGACGGTCACGCCGACCGGGACGCCGGCGATGCGCACCACCAGCGGATCGTCGACCGGGGTGAAGTAGCGAGCCTCGTCGAACACGCCGTAGTTCGGCAGCCGGAGCTTGTCGTAGGTCGCCACGACCTCGCCGTCGGCCAGCACGGCGGCGCTGTTGGTCAACTCCTCGCCAGCGGCGGACGCGACCTCCCAACCCTCGGGGTGCGCAGGGTCGTCGTGGACGAGGTCGCCCACGGCGGTCCCGACGTAGCCGACGATCGCGACCGTCCCGGGCGGTCCCTCGCGTGCGAGCCGGCGGACCGCGTCGAGGTTCTCGGCGATGAACTCCGGCTTGAGCAGCAGGTCCTCGGGCGGGTACCCGGTCGTGGTCAGTTCGGTGAACACGATGAGGTCGGCGCCCTGGTCGGCGGCACGGCGCCAGGCGTCGAGGATGCGGTCGACGTTCCCGGCGACGTCCCCGACGCGGGCACCGATCTGTCCGAACGCGGTCCGCAGCGGCACGAGAACTCCGTGGGTGGGGGAGCAGAGGTGGTCCTGGCGGGCCGACGCTAGCTCGGGACGTCGGCGCGCACCCCGGCAGGAGGCGCCGCGCGTCCGCGTCCGCCGGCGCCCGTCCGCTGGCCCCCGCCGTCGGCCCTGGCCCGCGTCGACAGGGGCTGCGACCCCGACGAAACACAGAGTTCACACGGGGCGGGTGGTCCGACACGTGGCCGAAACGATCGGCCAACCCCCGGGACACAGCGTCCTGCGACGTTCCTCGCACCCGCCCCCGGACCGGCGCAACGGCGCCCGTGACGAGGTCGCGGTGGCCGGCGTACCGACGCGCCGCCCCACCCGCGGGCCATCGACCAACCTGGAGAGACCCGTGAAGCGACTGCTGAAGCTGGGGGTGGTGACCGCCACCTTGATGATGGCATCCGCCGTCCCCGCGTTCGCCCAGATCGAGGACACGGTCGACCTCGAGGCACTCAACGTCTTCGTCATGACGCTGTACCTCGTTGTCGCCACCGGCCTGGTCTTCATGATGCACGCCGGGTTCTCGATGCTGGAGGCCGGCCTGTCGCGCCAGAAGAACGTGGCCAACATCATCGGCAAGAACCTGCTGACGATCACCCTCGGCATCGTCACCTACTACGCCGTCGGCTGGGCGGTCATGTACGGCGACCTGGTCGGCGGCTTCATCGGCACCAGCGGCTTCTTCCTGTCGGACGCCACCGGCGGCGCTGGTGAGCTGATCACCACCGAGATCGACTTCGCGTTCCAGGCGATGTTCGCGGCGACCGCGGCGACCATCGTCTCGGGTGCCGTCGCCGAGCGCATCAAGTTCGGGTCCTACCTCGTGGTCGTGGTCGCGCTGACCGCGCTGATCTACCCCGTGGTCGGGGCCTGGCAGTGGGGTGGCGGCTGGCTCGACGAGCTCGGCTTCTACGACTTCGCCGGTTCGACCATCGTGCACCTCACCGGTGGTGTCGCCGCTTTCGTGGGTGCCGCGATCCTCGGGCCCCGCCTCGGCAAGTACGGCAAGGACGGCAAGCCCCGCGCCATCCCGGGTCACAACATCGCGTTCGTGTCGCTCGGCACCCTGCTGCTGTTCTTCGGCTGGTTCGGCTTCAACGGGGGGTCGGTCCTCGAACTCGACGGTCCGCTGCTCGGCCACGTCATCGTCACGACCTCGCTCGCCGGTGCCGGCGGTGGTCTGGCGGCCGCCTTCTACACCCGCCTCAAGAACGGCAAGTTCGACGTCGCCATGACCGCCAACGGCATCCTGGCGGGTCTGGTCGGTGTCACCGCCGGTCCGGACGTCATCTCCCACCTGATGGCGCTGCTGGTCGGTCTGATCGCCGGTGTGCTGGTGGCGGTCTCGGTCGCGGCCATCGACCGGGCAGGTATCGACGACGTGGTCGGCGCGGCGTCGGTCCACGGTGTCTGCGGCGTCCTCGGCACCCTGTGGGTCGGCCTCGCGCACGTCGAAGACGGCCTGTTCTACGGCGGCGGGGCGGCCCAGTTGGGCTACCAGGCCGTCGGCGTGGTCGCGACCATCGCGTGGGTCGGCATCACCACCGGCGTGCTGTTCACGGCGCTCAAGGCGGCCGGGTTCCTCCGGGTGCCCGAGCAGGAGGAGATCGAGGGCCTCGACGTGCACGAGCACGGCGTGCCGGGCTACCCCGAGCTGGTCTACGGGGCGGGCTCGTCCTCGAGCGGGTACGTGCCGGGTGCGGCCGCTGCACCGGCGCCGCGGACGGCTGCTACCAGCGACTGATCCACGGCGACGGGACCGAGGGCCGGCGTCGTCGGTCACCGTGTCCTCGGGCGGCCCCCGTCCGGAGCGAGAGCTCCGGGCGGGGGCGCCGCCGTCCCGGCACCGGCCACCGCCGGGCGCGGCAGGTCGCCTCGACAGCTCACTACGATGGCGGCGCGGCGCCGGCCCTCTCGTCCCCGGTGCAGGCACCTCGCGAGGAGCGCCACGTGGACAAGCAGCAGGAGTACGTCCTCCGTACCGTCGAGGAGCGCGACGTCCGCTTCATCCGCCTGTGGTTCACCGACGTGCTCGGGTTCCTCAAGTCGGTGGCCATCACCGCGGCCGAGCTCGAGAACGCCTTCTCGGAGGGCATCGGCTTCGACGGGTCGGCGATCGACGGCTTCGCGCGCGTCCAGGAGGCCGACATGCTGGTCGTCCCGGACGCGTCGACCTTCCAGGTGCTGCCGTGGCGACCCGAGTCCCAGGGCGTCGCGCGCATGTTCTGCGACATCGTCACGCCGGACGGTCAACCCTTCGCGGCGGACCCGCGTCTGGTGCTCAAGCGCACCCTCGAACGTGCCGCCGACATGGGGTTCACCTTCTACGTCCACCCCGAGATGGAGTTCTACCTCTTCCAGGGGGGTGAGGACCCGACGCCACTCGACAACGGCAGCTACTTCGACATGACGCCGTTGGACATCCAGCAGGACTTCCGGCGGCAGGCGATCAACATGCTGGAGCGCATGGGGATCTCGGTCGAGTACAGCCACCACGAGGTCGGCCCGTCCCAGCACGAGATCGACCTGCGGTACGCCGACGCGCTCACCATGGCCGACAACATCATGACCTTCCGGCTCGTGGTCAAGGAGACGGCGCTCCAGCGTGGCGTGTACGCGTCGTTCATGCCGAAGCCCCTCGAGGGCGAGTACGGCAACTCCATGCACCTGCACCTGTCCCTGTTCGAGGGCGATACCAACGCCTTCCACGACAGCTCGGATCCCTACCGGCTGTCGAAGACCGCCAAGTCGTTCCTCGCCGGCCTGATGCGCCATGCCCGCGAGATCACCGCCGTGACCAACCAGTGGGTCAACTCCTACAAGCGGTTGACCGCGCGGCTGCACGGGCCCCTGCCGTCGGGTGAGGCGCCGATCTTCGTCAGCTGGGGTCACTCGAACCGATCGGCGCTCATCCGCGTGCCGATGTACAAGCCCCGGAAGGGCGCGTCGACCCGCATCGAGTTCCGCTCACCCGACCCGGCCTGCAACCCCTACCTGGCGTTCTCGCTCATCCTCGCCGCCGGTCTGAAGGGCATCGAGGAGGGCTACGAGCTGGCCGACGAGTACGAGGACAACAGCTTCGAGCTGACGCCGGCCGAGCGTGCCGCCCACGGCATCGAGCGGCTGCCGTCCTCGCTCGGCGAGGCGCTCCAGGTCATGGAGGGCTCGGAGCTGGTGGCCGACACCCTCGGCGAGCACCTGTTCGCCTACTTCCTCGCCAACAAGCGACGCGAGTGGGACGAGTACACCGCGCACGTCACCCAGTTCGAACTCGAGCGCTACCTGCCGCTGCTGTAGGCGGCGCACGTGACCCGTTCCGTCTCCCTGCGGGCCCGCCTCGCGAAGGCCGGCCTCGACGCCGATCAGGCGCTGCCGTGGCTCGAGGAGGCCGGCCTCGCCTGGGAGGGCGGCGTCGACGAGCACCTCCTCGGTCTGGTCTCGACGGCGGCCGATCCGCAGGACGCGTTGCGCTGCGTGGCCGAGCTCGCCATCCACGCCCCCTCCCTCCTCGACGAGGTCCGGGCCGACGAGGCCTGGCTGGAGCGGGTCATCGCCGTCGGCGGCACGTCGCGTCCCCTCGGTGATCTGCTGGCGCGCTACGCCGATGCCGTGTACGCCCTGCGGACCCTCGACGGGGTGGACGTGTCGCGGACGGCCGACGCGGTCGAGCAGGCCGTGCTCGACGCCGAGACACCCGCCGACGAAGCAGCGGCGGTCGCCGCCATCCGTCGGGCGGCGACCGCCGACATCGCCGGTCGGGACCTGACGCGGGTCGACGACGTCGAAGCGGTCGCCCGTGAGCTCGCCAACCTCGCCGAAGCGGTCCTGACCGGGACGCTGGCGGCGCTGCACCGCCAGCACGTGGGTGACGGTCAGCCCGCGGCCCGGATCGGGGTCATCGGGATGGGCAAGCTCGGGGGCCGCGAGCTGAACTACGTCTCCGACGTCGACGTGGTCTTCGTGCACGAACCGACGGTCGAGGGCGAGGACGAGGCGGCGGCGCGCGAGGCCAAGGCGGTGCTGTCGCGCCTGATGGAGCTGCTGAACGCGTCGACGACGATGGGTCGCGCGTACGAGATCGACCCGACGCTGCGCCCCGAGGGGCGTCGGGGCCCGCTCTCGCGCCGGGTCGCCTCGTTCCAGGCGTACTGGGAGCGGTGGGCCAAGACGTGGGAGTTCCAGGCGCTGCTCAAGGCCCGGCCGGTGGCGGGGGACCGTGACCTGTGCGCCGAGCTGCTCGCCGCTGCCGAACCGTTCGTGTGGCCCGAGGAGCTCGACCCCGGCGTGGTCGCCGAGGTCCGGGCCATGAAGGCGCGGATCGAGTCCAAGCCCGAGGTGCAACGGCATGGCGAGCGGCAGCTCAAGCTCGGGCCGGGCGGTATCCGCGACGTCGAGTTCGCGGTCCAGCTCCTGCAGATCGTCCACGGCCGGGTCGACCGCACGCTCCGGGCGACGGGGACCCTGCCCGCGCTGGCCGCGCTGTCACGGGGCGGGTACGTCGCCGACGAGGATGCGGCGGCATTCGGTGAGGCCTACCGGCTGCTGCGCACCGTCGAGCACCGCCTCCAGCTGGCGCACGAGCGGCGCACCCACACCATCCCCGACGACCCGGACCGCCAGGAGTGGCTCGCGCGGGCGATGGGGTACCGGCCCGCCGACGGTGAGCCCGCGCGGACCGCCTTCCACCGTGACCTGTCGCGGACCCAGGCCCGGGTCCGTGAGCTGCACGCCAAGCTGTTCTTCCGCCCGCTGCTCGAGAGCTACGCCGCCGTCTCGGCGGACGCCGCAGGCGTGTCGCTGCCGACCGAGGTCCGCCTCATGGGGGAGGACGCGGCGCGGGAGCGGCTCACCGCGCTCGGCTTCACCGACGGGACGGCGGCGCTGCGTCACGTCCGGCACCTGACCGCGGGCGTGTCGCGGCGCGCCCGCACGGTGCGTGCGGTCCTCCCGGCCGTGCTGTCGGCTCTGGAGGAGACCCCGGACCCCAACGGCGGGCTGGCCTCGTTCCGCGACCTGGTCGACGCGCAGGGCGAGCGGGCAGAGCTGCTCAACCACCTGCGTGACCACCCGCCCTCGGCGGAGCTCCTCGGGCGGCTGCTCGGTACCTCGAAGGTCGCCGGTGAGCTGCTGGCCGGTCAGCCCGGCGGGGTGGGCTGGCTCCGCGAGGACGAGGCACGGCGGGAGCCTCGAACGCGCGACGAGCTCACCCGGATGGCCCTGGCCCGGCTCACCTGGCAGGACACCAACTCGGCGCTGCGGCGCTTCAAGCGGTTCGAGCTGCTGCGGCTGGTGGTGCGCGACCTGGCGGGGTTGACCTCGGTGTCCGGGGTGGGCGAGGAGCTGACGGCGCTCGGCGAGGCGTGCCTGGAGGGCGCGCTGTCCGACGTCCTGCGCAGGCGCTGCCGCGAGCTCGGTCTCGACGGGCCGGACGAGCTGCCGGTCCGTCTGGCGATCGTCGGGATGGGCAAGTTCGGTGGCCTCGAGCTGAACTACGCGTCGGACCTCGACGTCCTGTTCGTGCACGAGGTGGTCCCGGGAGCCGACGAGGCCAAGGCCGGCAAGCTCGCCCTCGACATCGGGGCCGAGGTGATGCGTTCGCTGTCGGCCATCACCCCGGACGGCACCGCGTTCGAGGTCGACGCCGATCTGCGCCCGGAGGGGCGAAGCGGTCCGCTGTCACGCTCCCTGGCCTCCTACGAGGCGTACTGGGAGCGCTGGTCCGAACCGTGGGAGCACCAGGCGCTGCTGAAGGCACGCCACGTGGCCGGGGACGCCGACCTCGGACAGCGTCTGGTCGAAGCCTCACGACCGCTGGCCTACCCGCAGGACTTCGACGACCGTGCCGCGACGCGGGTCCGTCGGATGAAGGCTCGCCTGGAACGCGAGCGCATCCCGAAGCGTGTCGATCCGGAACGCCACATCAAGCTCGGCCCCGGCGGGTTGTCCGACGTGGAGTGGACCGTCCAGCTCCTCCAGCAGCGCCACGGGGCGACGTCGGTCGCCGCCCGTGGCACCTCGACCATGGGGGTCCTCGACGCCATGCAGGATGCCGACCTGCTCGAGCACCGGGACGCGGCGTGGCTGCGCGAGGGGTTCCGGTTCCTGTCGGAGCTGCGCAACCGGCGCTACCTGCTGCGCCACCGCGATGTGGACGTGGTCCCGCAGCAGACCCACACCCTTGAGACGCTGGCGCGGGCCATGGGCTACGGGCGGGGCGGCTGGCAGGAGCTCGAGGAGGATCGCCGGCGGCACGCCCGACACGTCCGGCGGGTGTGCCTGCGGCTGTTCTACGAGCAGGACGGCGGTGAGGGGTGGTGATCGGCCGGTGGCGCGTCGTGATCGTCGGGCTGTGCGCGGCCGCCCTGACGGCTGGCTGTGGTGCAGGGCCGAGCGGTGGGCCCCTCGAGCAGCGGCCCTACCTGGTCGCCGTCGACGACATCGACGGCATCCCGAGCGGCACGGTGTCCGGGACGCTGGTCGTGGAACGCGAGTGCGTGCTGCTCGAGGACGACGAGGGTCTGCTGCTGCCGCTGTTCGCGTCGCCGACCGCCTTCGGTCCGCTCGACGGCGGGGCGATCACGGTCGATGTCGGCGGCGTCCGCCTGCGGGTCGGGGACGAGGTCACCTTCGCCGGCAGGACCGGTGAGGTCACCGACGGGGTGCGGTCGCGCTACCCGGGTGTCGACCTCACCCGCTGCGGGGTGCGCCGGTTCGCCCTGCTCGGCGACGTCGTCGGCTGAGGCGAGCGTCGCGAGCTCACGCGGCGAGCGCGAGCCCGCGGAGGAACGTGTCGACCGTGGACCGCCAGATCGCCTCGGCCTCGGCCGGCTCGCCGAGCGCACCGCTGCGTTCCAGCGACGCCAGCCCGTGGGCCAACGCCCAGATCTGGAGGGTCAGCACCTCGGGGTCGTGACCGGCGAGGGCGCCCGAGCGGGCGTGTCCGTCGAGGATCGTCCGGAGGCGCGCCAGGGTGCCGAGCGCGAGCCGTTGATCGTGCTCGTCCGGTTCGAACTCGGGGAAGGGGCAGCCGAACATCACCTCGTAGAGGTGGGGCTGGCTCGCTGCGCTGGCTCGGTAGGCCAGCACGAGCCCACGCAGGTGGGTGGTGGGGTCGGGGTCGGGTGCCACGTCCGCGAGGTGGGTGTCGAGGTTCTCGAACCCCGCCCGGTGCATGGCCTGGATCAGGCCGTGCTTGGAGCCGAACACGGTGTAGATGGCCTGGGTGCTCGCCCCGACCTCGTCGGCGAGGCGCCGGAGGCTGACCGCGCCGGCGCCCTCCTCGGCCAGAACCCGCCCGGCGGCCCGGAGCAGGGCTTCGCGGGTGCGCTCGTCGTGGATCCGTGGTCGTCCCATGGTTGACACCGTAGCATCACGCTGTTATCAATACAGCGTTAGATAACGTCGTGATGGAAGGCGGCGAGATGGATGCCCTCGCGCGGGACGAGGTGCCGGACGAGGCGCCGGACAGGGCGTCGGGTGGCGCCGACGACGGCGTCGCGGTCGCCGCGCAGGACCTGGTGCGGCTCTACCCGCGTCCGGGTGGCGGCGTGCTCCGCGCGGTCGACGGGGTGAGCCTCACGATCCGGGCCGGCGAGGTGTTCGCCCTGCTCGGCCCCAACGGCGCCGGGAAGACCACGACGCTGGAGATCCTCGAGGGCCTCGGACGCCCCACGTCCGGCCGCGTCACGGTGCTCGGTCTCGACGTCGAACGACACCGGCGTGAGGTCAAGCAGCGCATCGGGGTCCAGCTGCAGGCGGCCACGTACTTCGAGCACCTCACGCTGCGCGAGATCCTCGTGCTGTTCGGGTCGTTCCACCGCGCCCGCCGGGATCCCGACGACCTGCTCGCGATGGTCGGGCTCGGGGAGAAGCGCGATGCGCTCGTCGGTCAGCTCTCGGGTGGGCAGGCCCAGCGGTTCTCGATCGTCGCGGCGCTGGCCGGGGACCCGGAGGTCGTGTTCCTCGACGAGCCGACCACCGGCCTCGATCCGCAGGCGCGCCGTGGGCTATGGGACCTGATCCGCACCGTGAACCGCGAGGGATGCACCATCGTCCTCACCACCCACAACATGGAGGAGGCCGAGGTGCTCGCCGACCGGGTCGCGATCATGGACCGCGGCCGCATCGTCGCCCTCGACACCCCGGCCGGACACATCCGTGCCCTGGGTCCGGTGCCACGGCGGGTCCCGCGCGAGCCCACCTCGGCCACGCTCGAGGACGTCTTCCTCGCCCTGACCGGGCACCACCTCCGCGACTGACCGACCCTCAGCGCCTGCGCTCCGGAGGACCCACCGTGCGGCAGACCCGGGACCTGACCATCGCCAGCCTGAAGATGCTGGTCCGCGACCGCACGGCCCTCCTCGGAGCGGCCATCTTCCCCGTGCTCTTCCTCCTCGTCTTCAGCCTGTACGACCTGTCCATCACGCCGGTCGGTGACTTCGGGGTGGGCGACACGGTGGCCGGCATCGACTACTTCGACTACGTCCTGCCGGGGATGCTCGCCCTCGGGCTGATGAACGTCACCATGACCGGGACGGCGGTCTCGGTCGCCCGGTTCCGGGAGACCGGCGTGCTGCGGCGGCTGGCGGCCGCGCCCGTGTCGCCCGCAGCGTTCATCACCGGGCAGGTCCTCGCGCGGCTGGTCATCGCGCTGGTCCAGGTGCTGCTGCTCCTCGGGCTCGGGCTGCTGCTCGGTGGGACGGTGGTGGGCAGCCCGGTGCTGCTGCTGTCGTTCGCGACGGTGGGCAACCTCGTCTTCATCGCGTTGGGGCTCGCCATCGCCGGGCGCGCGCCGAGCGTCGAGGGCGCCAACAACCTCGCTGCGCTCGCCACGATGCCGTTGATGTTCCTGTCGGGCATGTTCTTCCCGGTCGCCTCCCTGCCGTCCGGTGTGCAGCGCGTGGCCGAGGCACTGCCGATCACCCCGCTCGTCGACGCCATGCGGGCCATCTGCCTGGAGGGGGCGACGTTCACCGACCTCTCGAGCCCGCTCCTCAGCGTCGTGATCTGGGTCCCGATCAGCTTCCTGCTGGCCCACGTCGGGTTCCGGATGGTCGTGCCCGGTCGCGGCCTGTGGCGGCTCCGTCGTGGTTCACCGGTCCCGGGGTAGGTCGCGCTGCGGCCGACCCTCGTCATCGCGTCGGACCTTGTCGTCGGCGCGGTCGTGGGGTAGCGTGCTCTATAAGCGACTACTTATCTATGACCGACGTGCGAGGGAGACCACGATGACCATCGACCCGCTGACGGCAGCCGACCTGATCGCCAGGGAGGTCCGGACCGGGGAGCGCAACGGGGCGACGACCCGGGTCGCCGTGGCCCGCAGGACCTACGCGACGGACCGGGCAGACCTGTGGGAGGCCGTCACCGACCCCGAACGGCTGCCCAGGTGGTTCCTGCCGGTCAGCGGCGAGCTCCGCCCCGGAGGCCGCTACCAGCTCGAGGGCAACGCCGGCGGCAGCATCGAGTCGTGTGACGCGCCGACGAGTTTCGCGGTCACGTGGGAGTTCGGCGGGCAGTTGTCGTGGCTGACGGTCACGCTCACGCCGGCGGCCGACGGCACCATCCTCGAGCTCGAGCACGAGGCGCCGGTCGATCCGGAGTTCTGGGCGCAGTACGGACCCGGCGCCGTCGGCATCGGATGGGATCTGGCCCTGATGGGGCTCGGCCGTCACCTCGACTCCGGTGCCGCGGTCGATCCGTCGGAGGCCGAGGCCTGGGCGATCTCGCCGGAGGGGGTCGAGTTCGTACGCCGCGCCGCGAGCCAGTGGGCCGATGCTGCCGTCGCCGACGGCGACGAGCCACGGGCCGCACGCGACGCGGCCGAGAACACCGTGACCTTCTACACCGTCCCGCCGGACGCGTGACGGCGTCGGCGTTCGCGGCGCTCGGTGAGCCGACCAGGCGTCGCATCCTCGAGCTGCTCGTGGACGGGGAGCAGTCGGTGGGCACGCTGGTCACCGCCCTCGCCGTGACGCACCCGATGTCCCAGCCAGCCGTCTCGCAGCACCTCAAGGCGCTGCGGGACGCGGGGCTGGTCCGGGTCCGTGCGGATGCGACCCGTCGCTTGTACGCCCTCGACCCCGACGGGGTGGCGGCCGCCGCGGCGTGGCTCACGGGCCTGGTGGAGCGTCCGGCACCGTTCGCTCAGCCGCTCGACGCCCTCGCCACCGAGGTCGCTCGTGGTCGCCGCACCGGCCGACGGTCGGTGGGCTCCGATGCCGAGGACACCGCTGCAGGGTGATGCTCCGGCCGGTCGTGGGCTCAGTTCTGCTCGGGCGGCTCGGGGTGCCAGGGACGCAGGCGGGGTCGCCACGCCGGCACGTTGCGGCGGTACGACGCGTAGGCGCCACCGAACTGGCGCTGGAGGGTCGGCTCCTCGTAGGTGCGGACGAACACCGCCACCGTGGCCCACACCGTGGCCGCGTACGCGTACAGCACCGACCGGCCGAGCACGAGGGCCTGGCCGAGGATGAGGGCGACGACTGCCACGTACATCGGGTTGCGCACGTACCGGTAGAGGCCACCCACGACCAGGTGCTCGGTCGGAGCCACAGGTGCCGGCGTCCCGCGACCTTCCCGCACGAAGCGCACGAACGCGTCGATCAGTACCACCGCGCCGACCACCACCAGTACCGCCCCGATCGCCTGCCCACCGGCGTGCGTGCGACCGGACTCCCAGCCCGTCAGCAGCCACGGGACCACCCCTGCGACCACCGAGGGTGCCACCAGGAAGAACGCCACCGTCCCGACCGCCGCTCGTTCCAGGCTCCGCACGATCCGGCCTCCCTCCACCTGCCGGTCTCACTCGGCAGGTGGTTCGTCGTCGTCGACGTGCACCGTGATGGGGGTGCCGGCCTCGACGGTGCGGCTGACCGTGCACGTGCGCTCGTGGGAGGTCCGCGCCGCACGGGGCAGCAGGTCGCGGGCTTTGTCACCGCCCTCGCCCTCGGGGAAGGTCACCCGGTAGGTCATGGTGATGTCGCGCAGGATGTTGCCGACCTCGTCACGGATCTTGTCGGCCTCGACGACGACCTCGAAACGTTCCGGTTCGGCGCGCCGCCCCGTCACCTGGTCGACGTCGACGGCCGAGCACCCGCCGATCGCGGCGAGGAGCAGCTCGACGGGGGAGAACCCGGTGTCGTCCAGGCTGCCGAAGGTCAGCTGCGCACCGGCCGGGTTGGTCGCCCGGTAGACGCCCGTCTCGAGCCGTTCGAGGGTCACGCGTCGGTGATCGTCGGCCATCAGGTCTCCTCCTGCTGGGACCGTCGGAAGGCATCGAGGAGCGCGAGCGTCGCCGTGGCCGGTTGCCCACGCTGCTCGAGGTTGACCAGCAGGAAACCGGCCGCGTTGATCAGGCCGACCAGCAGCTGCTCGTGCCCCCCGTCCCGTTCGACGATGAGCTGGGCCTCGTGGTGGGCCAGCGGGAGGTTGTCGGTGCTGCCACCCTCCCAGGCGCGCAGCACCTGCAGGGCGCGGGCGAGGGTGCCGGCGTGGTCGTCGAGCGGATCCATGGAGCTCCCGGGTTCGTGGTGGTGCAGCGGTGGCGTCAGCCGGCCTCGCGATCGAGGACGAGTTCGCGGAGCAGGTCCAGCCCGACCGGCCCCGAGCCGAGCACGTCGGCGTGGAACGCCTTGAGGTCGAACCCGTCGCCCTCACGGCGACGACGCTCCTCTCGCAGTTCGACGATGGTGCGCTGGCCGATGGCGTAGCTGATCGCCTGGCCCGGCCACCCGAGGTAGCGGGTGACCTCGCTGCGGGCGTAGTCGGCCGGCAGGAACGCCACCTGCTGGAGCGTGGCGACCGCACGGTCGAAGTCCCACGGCTGGCCGGCGTGGAGCGGCGCGTCGTCGGGCAGACGCAGGCCCAGGTGGAGGCCGATGTCGATCACCACGCGTGCGGCCCGCAGCAGCTCGCTGGCGAGGTACCCGAGGACGTACGCCGGGTGCTCGAGGAGACCGAGCTCGTCCATGAGCTGTTCGGTGTACAGCGCCCAGCCCTCGCCGTAGCCGGGGTTCCAGATCAGCAGCCGGTGCGCTCGTGACAGCCGGTCGGCCAGGCCGACCTGGATGCCGACCTGCAGGTGGTGGCCGGGGAACCCCTCGTGGTAGGCGGTCGAGATCTCCTCGTAGAGGGGGACCGGCCCGTCGCTCGGCAGCGACCACCAGATGGTCCCGGGCCGGGTGAAGTCCTCCGACGGTCCGACGTAGTACGCACCGAGGGCGCCACCGCTGGCGAGCCGTACCTCGACGTCGCGGATCGGGACCGGCACGTCGAAGTGGGTGCCGTCCAGCGCCTCGAGGGCGCTGACCTGCCTGGCGTGCATCGCCTCGCGGAACGCCTCGGGGCTCGGGGCGGCCAACGCAGGGTCCGTGCGGACGGCCGCGACCGTGGCCTGGAGGTCACCGCCGACGCCGAGGTCACGGGCCACCTGTTCTGCGCGGCCGGTCAGGTGGCGGATGCGTTCCCATCCCCACGCGTAGGCATCGTGCGGGTCGAGGTCGGTACCGAGGTGACCGCGGGCGAGGCGCAGGTAGCGCTCCTCGCCGACACCGTCGGCGGCGGCGGCGTCCGGAAGGTAGGTCTCCTCGAGCCAGTCCGCCGTCCGTGACGCGGCCTCCCGAGCGCGGGGCAACGCGCCACCGAGGAGGTCGGTCAGCGTGCCGTCGGCGGCCACCACGGTCGCGGCGACCCGCTGCAGTGGTCCCTCGTCCGCGGCGAGCTCGCGCAGCTGGGTGACGGTGGCGTCGACCTGGCGTCGTGCGACCACCAGGCCCCGCTGTCGCCCGAGGTCGACCGTCGCGCGCCAGCCTGCCAGTGCCTCCTCGTAGGTCTCGAGGCGGGCCAGGACGGCAGCACGGCCAGCTGCGTCGGTGATGTCCTGCACCTCGAGGGCCTCGCGCATCTCCGGCACCGTGGCGGACAGGTGGGCGATGTCCCGGAGCGGTTCGTCGTGTTCGTGACGGTCGAGCCGCAGCGCGAGCTCCTCGTCGAGGACCCGGATCGCGAGCCGTGCCCACCGGTCGGTCGGCTCGGGCAGGCTCCGCAGCTCCTTGCGTGTGTGGCGCAGCAGGTCGGCCTCAGCGGTGTGACCGTCGGGCCCGAGGTCACCCCACCGGTCGTCGTGACCCGTGACGCCGGCGAAGGTCGCCTCGAGGGGTCGGACCGCAGCGTGGGCCGCGACGAAGGCGTCCGCGAGCGGGAAGACGGGGTGGGAGGTCACGTTCGGTCCGTGGGGCGGGGGCGGGGGACGTGGAGCGGGGGACGTGGAGCGGGGGACGTGGAGCGGGGGACGTGGAGCGGGGGCGGGGGGCGTGGCGCCGGGTCGTACAACGTGCGGTCGCGGGCGGGACGGACAGCCGAGGTGCAGCCTACGGGCCGCGCGCACCCGTACGCTCGTGCCTCCACCGACTGAGGAGAGCGCCCGTGTGGCGTGAGGGGTACGTCGCTGGCGGCGACACCCGCTTCTTCGTGCGCGCCCTCGGGCACGGCGACGACCTGGCCCTGCTCCTCCACGGCTGGCCGGAGGACGGGTCCTCCTGGCGCCGCGTGGCGCCCCTGCTGGTCGATGCCGGCTACCGCGTCGTGGCCCCGGACCTGAAGGGTTTCGGAAGGTCCGAGGCACCGGCGACCGGCTACGACCCGCAGACGCTGGCCGACGAGATCAGCCAGCTGATCCGCAACCTCCACGTGCGCAAGGCCGTCCTGGTCGGGCACGACTGGGGCGGCGCCGTTGCGGTCGCGACCGCGTTCCGGCACCCCGGCCTCGTCCGAGCGTTGGTGACCGCCTCGTCGCCGTTCCGCCAGATCGATCTGCGCGCGGCGTGGCACATCCCGCTGCTGAACGTGCCGCTGGTACCGGACTTCGCGTTCAAGCTCGCGGCTCGTCCGCTGGTGGCCGCGAGCCTCCGGTCCGCGGCGGTCGTCCGCGAGCCGTTCACCGACGAGGTCATCGACACCTACGCCGCAGCCGTGTCGGCCAACCCGTCGGCGTGGCTGCGCTACTACCGCGGCATGTCACGACGAGCCGTGCTCGACCACACCGTGCGCCGTCTCCGGTCACGCGCCGCGTTCCTGCCCGATCCGGCGGGTGCCAACCGGATGCGGGTGCCGACCGCCGTGGTGTGGGGCGAGGAGGACCCCGCGACCCCGTTCCACCTGGCTCCACGGGTCGCGCACGACCTCGATGCCACATTGGTGCCCGTGCCCGGGGCGGGCCACTTCGTCCACGAGGAGCACCCGCTCGCGGTCGCACGTGCCATCGTCGACCTGGCCGGCCGCGGCCGCGGCGCACAGGTACCGCTGTCGGACACCTCCGCCGGCGGTGACGGCTGATGCGCATCGCCGTGTACCTCTTCGACGGTGCCGAGGAGCTCGACTGGGCCGGTCCGTACGAGATCCTCGGCGTCTGGCGACAGCTCGCTGAGCAGGCCGATGACGCGCCGACCGTCGACCTCGTCACCGTCGCCCGACAGGCCGGCCCCGTGACGTGCGCGAAGGGCCTCCGCGTGTTGCCCGACCGGACCTGGGAGGACCTTGGTCCGATCGACCTGCTGATCTACCCGGGCGGGGTCGGCACCCGGGCACACCTCGGGGACGAGTCCGTGCGTACGTGGCTGCGCGACCTGCGGGCCTCGGACACGCTGCTGGTCAGCGTCTGCACCGGCGCCCTGGTGTTCGCCGACGCGGGGCTGCTCGACGGGCGGCCCGCGACCACGCACTGGGGTTCCCTCGACCGCCTGGCCGAGCTCGGGCGTGACATCGAGGTCCGGCGCGAGGACCGGTTCGTGGACGATGGCGACATCGTCACCGCAGCAGGGGTCTCGGCGGGCATCGACGCCGCGCTGCACCTGGTCGCACGCCTGGATGGTGTCGACCGTGCCCGCGAGGTGCGGCGCTTCGTGCAGTACGACCCGGAGCCGCCGGTGTGACCGGGTCCTCCCCTCCGATGCCCGCCGGTGTCATCTTCGACTGCGATGGCACGCTCGCCGACACCGAGACGCTGTCCGCCCGAGCGTGGCGTGACGTGCTCGCACGACGTGGGATCGAGGTCACCGACGCCGACCACGCGGCGATCATCGGACACGCGTGGCCGCGAGGTTTCGACCACTTCTCGGCACGCGCCGACCTCGGGGACCAGGAGGTGTTCCGGTCCGAGCTCCGCGCGCACGCGGTGGCCATCTACGACGAGCACCTGCGGCTGTTCCCGGACGCCGCGGACACGCTGCGCGCCCTGTCCGGCGCTGGTGTCCCGGTCGCCGTCGCGTCGTCGTCGAGCCGTGCCCACGTGCTGCGCTGCCTGGAGCGAGGTCACCTCGGCGATCACGTGACCGCCGTGATCGGCGCCGACGACGTACGCGACCACAAGCCGCACCCCGAGCCCTACCTCGCCGCCGCGGCTGCGCTCGGCGTCCCCGCCACGCGCTGCACCGCGATCGAGGACACGCCCATCGGGCTGACCAGCGCCCGCGCCGCGGGGGCGTTCACGGTCGCCGTGGAGCGTGGCGTGGTCGACCCCGCGGGACTCACCGTCGCCGATCGCGTGGTGCGGACCCTGGACGTCTCGGTCCTGGTGCCGCCGCGCGACTGGGTGTCGCCCGCTGCCTGACCCGGAACGAGGAGCACGCGTGGATCCGAACGCCGAGTCCGACACGCACGAGGCGCGGGGCGTGATGAACCGCATCGTCACCTCGTGGGCCGGAGCCATCGCCGCCGCGATCCTGGTCCTCTTCGTGATCGCCTGGCTGATGACCTGATGCACGCGTCGACCTCCGGCGGGGCGGAGCGACGGTGGGTCGGGCCGGCGTCCGTCGTCGTGCTCGTCCTGCTCGTCGCGAGCACGGTCGCCGCGGTGCTGGTCAGCCAACGACAGCTGGACACGCGTCTGCGCTCGCTCGCCGAGACCGCTGCCGCGACCGTCCGTCAGGACGTGCAGCTCAACCTGCAGCGTGACGTCGCCGCCGTCGTCGGCCTCGCACGATCGCTGGACGATGTGACCACCGTCGACGCCGACCGGTGGACGGGAGCGGTCGACCAGGTGGCGCGGGCGGGGGTCTTCACCGACATCACCGCCGTGAACCTGCTGGTGGTCAGCGAGGCCGAGGACCTGGACGCCACGCTCGCGTCGCTGCCGGACAGCGTCCGCGAGGTGCTCGACCTCCGCCTCGGCGACGGGCCCCTGCACGCGGTGGGGACGGCCGTCTGGCCCGAGCCCGAGAACCAGGTGGTCCTCGGCTACGACGTCTTCCTCAACCCCCAGGCGGAACCCGCCGTTCGTGCCGCGATCCTGCGGACCACGGTGCAGGCCACGGCGCCGCTGCAGGTGGTGCAGGAGACCGAGGATCAGCGGGCGATCGTGGTCTACGTCCCCGTCGTGCCCGAGCCCGGTGGGCCCGCCACCGGGGCCATCTCGCTGGTGTTCCGGGCCGGCGCGCTGCTCGACGATGTGGTCGCGCGGCTGCCGCGGGGTGCGGCGGTCCGTTGGATCGACGGCTCGGTGGGCCTGGAAGGCGACGCGGCGCTCCTGGCCGACGCGGGAACCCCTGCGGAGGACGGGCAGGTCGCCGTCGAGGTGTTCAACGACCTCGGGCGGACCTTCCGCCTCGACGTGACGCTGCCGGCGACCGCACTCGGCACCGCCGAGCGACGGGTACCGCTCCTGGTCGGTGCGCTCGGCGCGGTGCTGTGCCTCGGCCTGGTGCTGACGTCGGTGGCCTGGCAACGCACCACGCGCCGGGCCGACCAGCTCGCAGCCCGGCGTACCGCCGCGCTCGCCACCACGACCGCCGAGCTCGAGGCCACCAACCGCGAGTTGCGCGAGCTGGATCGGCTCAAGGACCGCATGATCGGCACGGTGTCCCACGACCTGCGCTCGCCCCTGACCGTCATCCGGGGCGCGTCGCAGATGCTGCTCGAGCGGTCGCTGACCGACGCGCAGCGGCAGGAGCTGACGCGGCGGGTCCTGCGTCAGACCTCCCGCCTGCGGGGCCTCATCGACGAGCTGCTGGTCTCGGCCCAGGCGCGTGGCGGCGCCCTCCGGGCCGACCGTCGGCCGCTGGAACTGCGCCCGGTGATCGCCACCATCATCGACGACCTCGACATCGGCGAGTTCGTCGGCGAACCCGACGACGTCCCCGCGGTCATGGCCGATCAGATCCACGTCGAACGCGTCCTGCACAACCTCCTGGTGAACGCGGTCAACCACGGTGCACCGCCCATCGAGGTGTCGCTCGCGTGGCTCGCGCGCGAGAACGTCGTCGAGGTGTCCGTCCGGGATCACGGCGCCGGGGTACCCGTCGAGCTGCGTGAGGAGGTGTTCACCGACTTCGGGCGTGCCGGGGACGCCGGCCCCGGTTACGGGCTCGGTCTGGCGATCGCGACCGAGCTCGCACGCGTCAACGGTGGCACCCTCCGCTACCGAGACCCCGAGGGTCCCGGCGCGTGCTTCGTGCTGACCCTGCCCGTCGCCGCGACGTGAACGAGGTGGCCGTGCTCGATATCGGACCCGACCCAATCGACACCGGACTGCTGGTGCTCCGCATCCTGGTCGGGGTGGGACTGAGCCTCCACGGGTTCCAGAAGCTGTTCGGCTGGTTCGGTGGCGGTGGCCTCGACGGGACGGCGGGGTGGTTCCGGTCCCTCGGGTTCGGCGGTGGACGGCTCGCAGCGGTGGCGGCCGGCGTGTCGGAGGTCGGGGGCGGGCTCGGCCTCGCGGTCGGACTGCTCACACCGGTGGCCGCCAGCGCGGTCATCGGGACGATGACCGTGGCCGCCCTGGTCAACAACGCTGACAACGGGTTCTGGTCGGTCCGCAAGGGTTGGGAGCTCAACGGCTACCTGATCGCGGTCGCCGTGGCGCTGGCGATCGCCGGTCCCGGCGGGTACTCGCTGGATGCAGCGCTCGGGCTGGAGCTGTCCGGGCTGGTGCCCGGCCTGGTGGCGTTCGGCGTCGGGTTCGGTGCCGGCTGGCTGCGCTGGGTCACGCGCGCGACCGAGGCCACCTGACGCGAGATGCTCCCTGGCCGACGTGGGGTGGTCGGTCAGAGGGGGACGACGTCGTCGCCGTGCGCGCCGGTCGTGGCGAGGTGGCGCAGGTCCGGTGCGTGGGGCCACAGGCGCAGGCTGACGCTGTGGTGGCGGAGTTCGCTGGACGGTTCCATCCGGATCCAGGCGAGCGGTGCGTCCTCGGTCGCCGTGGTTGCCGCCTCCTCGACCGCCTCGTGGAACGCCGTCAGTTCCTCGGTCGGCAGGTACTCCTCGACGATCGAGTGGTAGAGGACCGTCGCGTGCCCCGGGGTGGGGGCGACGTGCTCGCGGACCCAGACCGACGTGGTCGCTCGGTCGACCACGGCGGGGATGCGTGCCGCCGTCCGGAGGGCGGCGCCGAGCCGCTCGAACCGGTGCGGCTGGTCGGCCCACACCGAAGCGGACAGCGCCAGCCGGCCGTCGGGGGTGGTCGGGTCGATCGGCAGCAGGTCGCACCCGCGACGGTCCACGACACGGAGCGGGGCATCGGCGTGGGGGAGTGGTCCACGCCAGCGCCCCGACAGGACCACCTCACCGTCCGGGTCACCCGTGACGAGGCCGCCGGGCAGTTCGTAGCGCCAGGCGTCCATGCGCAGGTTCAGGCCGGCGGCCGCCCCGACCTCGTGCAGCGCGAGCGGCAACCCCGTCGTCCCCGCCACCTCGAGCAGGCCGACGACGAGCCCGGCGGCACGGCCCACCTCGTTGGTCTGGCACGGCCGTTCGACGTCCCGGGCGAGATCCTCGCCGTGCTCGGCGACCGCCTCGAGGAAGTCGGCGCCGGCGGACACGAGGTCGGGCGACCCGCCGACGCTCGGGTAGTGCATCGCCAGACGGGGTGCGCGCCGGGTCAACACGAGCCGGTGGACCGCTGCCATCAGGCGCAGTCCGGCTGCGTCGCCGCGATCCGGTCGCGCCCGCGGGACGAGCAGGTCCGCGACCGGGCCGCCGCTGACCACGTCCTGCGCGGCGGTCATCAGCAGGTGGGCGTACAGCGGCGAGCCCATGACCTGACACCCGCGAGCTTGGGAGATCAGCTGCCAGGCGGTCAGGAGCTCGGGCTGCTCGACCGGTGGGGCGACCGCCGCGCCGCGGGTGCCGTCCGGGCCGGCCTCGATGTGGCCGACGACCTCCTGGGAGCTCGGGGTCCTGCCTCGCCCGTCGTTCGCGCCTCCAGCCACGGCGGCCTCCTGGTCCGCGGAGGACGCTACCCCGGCCGTGGCGCCCACCCCCCACGTTCTGGGGATGGTCGCGCCGTACGGCACGGCGTAGCTTCGTTCCCGTGGTAGCCCGCGAGAGCGCGGGGACGGCTCTGGGGGAGCCTGCGACCCGGCGACAGGGGCCCGGGTCCGTCCGGTGCTGCCCGGAGGAGGACGACCCATGCGAAGGACCGTGACGCTCGCCGTCGCCACGGCACTGACGGTGGTGGCCATGGCCGCCCCGTTGCAGGCCCAACCCCAAGCGCCGGATGCCGGGGCATCGCTCGCCGAGGTGCGACGAGCCACCGTGCAGTACCACGACGTCGAGCGTGCGATCGCCGACGGCTACGTCCTCACCGGGGGCTGCGTGCCCCACATGGGGTTCCACTACGTGCGAGGCGTCGCCGACGGCCAGGCGGATCTCGACCCGGTGGTCCCCGAGATCCTCGTGTACGCGCCGCGCGAGAACGGGTCGCTGCAGCTGGTGGCGGTCGAGTACGCGTCCTGGGAGCCGGCCGAGCTGTTCGGCCACGCCTTCGATCCGCCGCACGGTGGTCCACCGTTCCACACGCTGCACGCCTGGATCTGGCGCGGGAACCCGGACGGCGTGTTCGCTCCGATGAACCCCAACGTCAGCTGCGACTGAGGGACCCGGCACAGCGGAGGGGCGGCCCGCGGGCCGCCCCTCTCCTGCTGCAGCTGCATCAGATGTCGTAGTACTGACTGACTGACCCATGCTGACCTGCGCAAACGTCGGAGATTGAGTTCCATTTGTACCACGCGTGTAACGAGTGACCTTCCCTTCGCACCGAAGGTGCGGGGTTCGTTGTCTTCGGGGCAGGGCTGTACAGGGACCACTGGCCGGTGGGGGAGTGCTCCTTGGTCCCCTCCGCGATGGTCTCCTCAACGGTCAGGGTGCGGCGCACGAAGTCGATGCGGGATTTGCGGGCGACGAGCTCCCTCCGTCACAGGCCGGCCTCGATCAGCGTCTCGATCGTCAGCCGGGTGCTGGGCCGGGAGCCGAACCGCCGTGGACAGCGCAATCATCGCGGCATTGCTCGTTGGACGGCGTGAGCTAGTGCCGAGACGCTAGAACCTTCCGCAGTTGCTGGTTGACGGCTTCCCGTTGAACCGGTTCTCCAGCCAGAGAGCCGCGTTCAGTACGAAGGGTCGTCTACGACGAGGTCGTCCTCGCACTGCGCGGCGTCAGCCTCGACGTGCATGACGGCGAGGCCGTCGCGCTGCTGGGCGCGAACGGGGCGGGGAAGTCGACGCTCCTGAGGAGGACGGCTGTGTAGCGGCGCTGGATGGATGGCTGCTCGTTGTTGGCGCAGCGGCGGTGGCACGTCTCCTGCGTTAGCGGTCTCTTCCGATACATCCACGCGTGGAAGGGCATCGTTTGGTGCGAGCTCAGGTTGAGCTGCGCGAGGACGCACCGAGCACAAGGGCGGCGGCACGGTGAGCGATCATCATGGTCGGAGCGTTGGTGTTTCCTGACGGCAGCGTCGGCATCACGGAGGCGTCCACGACCCGCAGGCCTTCGATGCCGTGGACGCGTAGCTGGGGGTCGACGACGGCCATGTCGTCGACGCCCATGCGGCAACTCCCGACGCCGTGGGAGATGGTGTCTTCCGTGGTTGCCAGCCAGGCGGCGCCGTTGAGGCCGTTGTCGTCGAGGTAGGCGCCGGCAAGGCCGCGCATCGTGGGTGCCTCGATCAGCTGTTTGGCCAGCCCTGCGCCTTCGAGGAGCTTGCGTACGTCGCCGCTGTCGGACAGCCGGGCGTGGTCCAGAACAGGTCGACCGTTCCGCAGCTTGATGCGGCCTCGGCCTTCGGGGTGCATGAGCACCGTGTAGACGGTGAAAGCGTCTTTCCGTTCGAGTTGTGCGCGTCCCTTCACGGCGTCCAGGGTGTAACGCACGGGGCTGATCGCGATTTGGAAGTCGTCGGTGAACAGTTGCGCCTCGAAGGGCGTGGTGGTCAGGGCGCCGGACCCGCTGGCCACCAAGGAACCGACGGCTTTCGCAGCTCTGATCGGGCCCATGGTGTTGATGGTGGGGACCTTTGCGGCCCAGTGCTGAGTGACCACGAGGTGGTCCTGGAAGTTCTCTCCGACGCCGGGGAGGTCCAGGATCCGACCGCCCGGCCCGATCCCGGAGCGGAGCAACAGCGCCGGCGACCCGACCGCGCCGGCACTCAGGATGACTTCCTGACGGGCACGCACGATGCGGCCTTCGCACTCGACACCGACCGCGCGGCCCCCTTCCACCAAGATCCGGGAGACGGTATTCCGCGTGAGCACCTGGGGGCGCTGATGCGGGGGCAGGCCGCGCAGGAACCCTTTGGCCGACGAACAACGCAGGCCGCGGCGCTGGTTCACCTGCGTCCGTGCGACACCGAGCTGGTTGTGGCCGTTCGGGTCCGGGTTCAGGCTATGTCCGGCTTCCACCGCCGCCTGGATGAAGGCGTCGTCTAGCTCGTGGTGGTGGCCGCACCACGAGACGTCGATCGGACCCGTTCCGCCGCGGTATTCGTCGGCACCTCCGACCCAGCTCTCGATCGCCTTGAAGTGCGGGAGGACTTCGTCGTAGGACCAGCCCTCTGCGCCCGCAGCTGCCCATCCGTCGTAGTCGGAACGCCGACCACGCACGTAGACCATGGCGTTGATCGAGCCGCTCCCGCCGAGGATGCGCCCACTGGCGAACGCCCCCTCTTCACCGTTCTTGCTCGGGTCGGAAGCCATGGGGTATTTCCAGTTGGCTGTCGCATACAGACTCACGACGCCCAGCGGCAGGCTGACATCGGGGCGCCGGTCGGTCCCTCCGGCCTCCAGCAGGACGACGCTGGAACCACTCGAGGCCAGACGCGCCGCCATGATCGAGCCGGCGGAACCACCGCCGACCACGACGTAGTCGGCCACCTGTGTCTTCTTCATCGAGCCTCCTCGCCGATCGCATCGCGGAGTGCCGCGAGCATGCTGCTGGTGAACGCGGTCATCGTTGCCGCACGCTTCCTGAGCATCCGCTCCGTGGTACATCCGCGGCACGACCAAGACACCGCAGGCGACACCGGCAGAGCGCAGGGGTCCACCCGAGGAGTCGCCGCTCTCGCGCACGGTACGGTCGCAGGTTCTGGAGGGCTCACACCACGTTCACCTGGTCGAGGATCGCGGCCGCGTAGTCGGCATCGCCAAGGAGTTCGATGCTGCGGTCGCGCCACGGTGCGCGCCGGGTCGCCCACTCGGGGAACTCATCGGCTTGGCCGACGATGGTGGCCGCGGTGGCCTTGTCTGTTCGGGGCCGGACCCCGCTGGGCGCAATTGTCCATGTGCTGCCGCCGCGTCCGCGCAGCTCGAGGGTGAGGGGGGCAACGAGTCCAGCGACGCCTCCCGCCCGGATCTGGTTGCCCAGAACCGCGCTCATCCATTCGATCGATACCGCCAGCTGGGTGGGCTCGGGCGCTGGCAGTTCCCTCCCCACGGCTGGCGCGACGTCGAACCTGAGGTGGGTGTGGTGATCGAACACCAGGGCTCCGGTCAGGAGAAGTCCGGCGGGAAACCTGCCGAGCTCTGCCAACCGGACCGAGATGTGCTGAACCGGCGTGGCAATGACGACGCGGGCAAGGGTGGCTATTCGCCGGCTCCAGATCTCGTACTCTCGAAGAACCTGAGCCGGTGACCGAGTGCGACGGATATCGACGAAGTCATCGTTGGTGCGTTCGATGTCCGTGCCGCGAAGGATCGTGAGAGCCGCCGGGGTGAAGATCGCATGGCACCCGGAACCCACATGGGCAACCACGTCCTGGACGCTCCAGCCTTCTGCCTGGCTGGCTGCCTGCCACTGGTCCACCGTCAGGCTCCTGCAGAACGAGAGCAGCTCCTCCCGGGCGTGCACCAGGGCACTCACGCGCGTTCGTGGGTCCATCATGCGACGTCCATTCGGAGGATCGTGGCGCCGGCCTTGTCCCGGCCCGCGACGATGCGCATCGCCTGCGCGGCATCCTCGAGCTGGAAGCGGTTGGCGATGGCGGGGCGATATCTGCTGTCGACGGCCATCTGCTCCAGGGCGGTCCGGTTGGCTTCAGCCTCTGTGGCGCGGTATCGCTCGAAGTCGGCGATCTCGTATCCGAGGATCGCCGACCCCTTCAACAGCACGAGGTTCAACGGGACCTTGGGGACGGCTCCGGACGCAAATCCGACGACCACGAACCGGCCACCGAAGCCGGTCGCGCGCAACGCTTCTTCGGAGGCCGGTCCCCCCACCATGTCGAGCACGAGGTCGGCGCCGCCGTCGCACACGCGTTTCAGTTCGTCCTTGAGGTCGCCCTTGGTGTAGTCGATCGTCTCGTCGGCGCCCATCTCGACGCAAAGGCCCAGCTTGTCCGGCGAGGCACAGGCAACAACCCGCGCCCCCAGTGCCTTCGCGATCGCGATGGCTGCGGTTCCCACGGCGCCACTGGCGCCGAGAACGACGACGTCTTCATCAGGCTTGACCCGACCGACCGAGACGAGTGCGTCGTACGCGGTGCGAGCGCTGCTTCCCAGCGTGCAGGCGACCTCCGCAGCAATGTCGGCGGGCGTCTTCCGGACCGCACCCTCGGGGACAGCGACGAGTTCCGCGAAGGCGCCGAGTCTCGACATCCCGTGGACCCGATCTCCGACCGCGAATCCTGTGACATCTGGTCCCACCGCGGCGACCGTTCCTGCGAAGTCGCTCCCGGGGATGAAGGGCGGTGCAAACGGAATCTGGTAGCGGCCCGCGACCACGAGGGTATCCACGAAGTTCACTGATGCCGCCGCAACCGCGACAAGCACTTCGCCCGATCCTGGGGACGGATCGGGTACGTCCTCGATCGCGAGGGCGTCGAATCCGCCGGTCTGGTGGCACTGCAGTGCGCGCATTTCTCTTCCCGTTCCGTGGTGCGACTGGCTTGGCCATTGCAGGCTCCGAGGAGCCAGCGGGGAGGACCGACGCCATCAGCCGAGGCGGAGCCCGATCTGGCGGACGAGCGTGGCCACGTCGTAGCAGTCCTTGTGGTAGACGATCACCCCGTCATCGCGTGTTCGGCAGATCGCAGCGCCCGGTACGTCGAAAGGAGCGCCGGTGGGTTCGTACGTCTTGCCTCCCAACTGCAGGGGGCCGTCGGCGGTCCCGGACCAGCGCCACTCTGCTGCGAACGCTGCACTGTCGCTGATCAAGGAGGTGAACTCGATGTGGGAATCGCTGGAGAAGGCCAACATGTACCGGAAGAACCGCGCGAGCTCAGCGATGCCTCGGTAGGTCACCCCCATGGCGCCTTCGACGTAACGCACGTCGTCGGCGAAGTAGACGGCCAGGTAATCCTCGTTCCCCGACGACCACGCAGCTCCGAATGCCTCCAGGAACCCCGGAGCGCCAACGGTGACGGCGTTCGGGCTCTCGCTGCTCGACTTCATCAAGCATACTCCAAATCTAATATCAGATCCGATTCTCGGTTCAAGATATCACGGTTCTCGCTCGTTGCAGCCCAATGACGATGGCCCCGGGTTCGGGCAGGGGACGCATTGCCGCGCCGCGCTCGGCGACAGGTAGTCCTCGGCCGCGCAACCGCGGAGAACAGACGCGAGCCCAGTGCCGCCGTCTCGGCGAGATCGGCTTCGAAATGACGATGGCCCCGGGGGAGTGCCCCGGGGCCATCGGTGGATCGAATATGAGTAATTCGATCAGTTCACGACCTAAATGTCGTAATACAGCTCGAACTCGTGCGGGTGGGGGCGCAGCGCGACTGCGGCGACCTCGGAGTCCATCTTGTACTCGATCCAGGTCTCGATGAGGTCCTCGGTGAAGACCCCGCCCTCGAGCAGGAACTCGTGGTCGTCCTGCAGACCCTGGAGCGCTTCCTCGAGCGAGCGCGGCACCGACGGCAGGCCGAGCAGCTCCTCGGGCGGCAGGTCGTAGATGTCCTTGTCGACCGGGTCCGCCGGCTCGATCTTGTTCCGGACGCCGTCGAGCCCGGCCATCATCATCGCTGCGAACGCGAGGTAGGGGTTCGAAGACGGGTCCGGGACGCGGAACTCGATGCGCTTGGCCTTGGGCGAGTCCCCCGACATCGGGATGCGGACCGCGGCCGAGCGGTTGCGGGCCGAGTACACCAGGTTGACCGGCGCCTCGTAGCCCGGCACGAGCCGGCGGTAGGAGTTGGTGGTCGGGTTGGTGAAGGCCAGGATCGACTTGGCGTGCTCGAGCAGTCCACCGATGTACCAGCGTGCGGTGTCCGAGAGCTGGCCGTAGCCGGACTCGTCGAAGAACAGCGGCTCGCCGTCCTTCCACAGCGACTGGTGGGTGTGCATCCCCGAGCCGTTGTCACCGAAGATGGGCTTCGGCATGAACGTGACGGTCTTGCCGGCCGCCGCCGCGGTGTTCTTGACCACGTACTTGAAGGTCATCAGCTTGTCGGCGATCTTGGCGAGGGTGTCGAACTGGATGCCGATCTCACCCTGACCGCCCGAGCCCACCTCGTGGTGGTGCAGCTGGGTCTGGATGCCGAACGCCTCGAGGTTGTGGACCATCTCGGAGCGCAGGTCGGTGTAGTGGTCCATCGGCGGGACGGGGAAGTAGCCGCCCTTCTGACGCGGCTTGTAGCCCTTGTTGCCGCCCTCCTCGTCGCGGCCGGTGTTCCACGATCCCTCGATGGAGTCGACCTCGTAGAACGAGGTGTGGCCCTGCGAGTCGAAGCGCACCGAGTCGAGGATGAAGAACTCCGCCTCGGGGCCCATGTAGGAGGTGTCGGCGACGCCCGTGGAAGCGAGGTAGGCCTCGGCCTTGCGGGCGATGTTGCGCGGGTCACGCGAGTACGCCTCACCGGTGACCGGGTCGTGGATGTGGCAGTAGATCGCCAGGGTCTTGCGGGCGCGGAAGGTGTCCTCGAACGCCGTGGTGGGGTCGGGGATCAGGAGCATGTCCGACTCCTGGATGCCCTGGAACCCACGCACCGACGACCCGTCGAAGTAGACCCCGTTCTCGAAGGTGTCCGCGTTGACGTTCGTCACCGGGAACGTCGTGTGCTGGGTCACCCCCGGCAGGTCGATGAAGCGGAGGTCGAGGAACTCGTAGCCCTCGCTCTCGATGAGGTTCAGGACGTCCTGGGCGGTCTGCGGGGCGCTGGCCAACGTCGTGCTCCTTGATGGTGGCCGTCGGCGTGCCGTCCCCCAACGGGACGGGTCTCGACGGGTGGTGCGTGGCAGGTGGGCGAGGCGCCCGGTACCGAGCGCGGCCTGCTTCGCCGCGGCGTGCGGGCCGCGGTTGGGGCTCGGCGGTGCGCCTCGCCCGACCCGTGGACGCGTATCGCGTGCGCCCAGGTCGGTGTCAGCTGCCGTGCGGCACGCTAGGAAGGGTGCGTTGAGGTGTCGTGTCCCGATCGTTACGGGCGTGTTACGCCGCGACCCGGCCATCCGACCGGACCGGATGGCGGGACCACGTCCCGTTGACCCTAGCCTCGGGCCGGACGAGGAGGCATGCCCGTGGGACCCCTGACCGCAGCTTCGACCTGGCTCGCGCAGACCTGGCTCGCCCAGCTCACCACCGACGTCGGTGAGGGCGATGACGCCCCGGGCGATCCCGGGACCGTCGATGGTGACATCGATGTCCTGGAACTCCCGGGCCAGGGGGCGGCCCGGAGCGTCAGCGAACAGGTCGCCGAGGCGATGCCGAACGACCTGCTGGCATCGGTGGTCAAGGCCACCCTGGTCCCGGCGCTGCAGATCCTGCTGATCCTGGTGCTCGCCTCCCTGGTGCTGACCTTCGCGCGTCGTGTCATCGCTCGGACGGTGGCCCACGCCAAGGACCCTGACGCGACGCAAGGTCCGCTGCGTCGCCGTCGGCCTGCGGACGAGGGACCGTCCTACGCCATCCGCCGTGCCCAGCGGGCGGACGCGCTCGGTGCTCTGCTGACCAGCGTCGTGACCGTCGTGGTCTGGGTGCTGGCCGGGTTCCTGGTGCTGGCCGAGGTCGGCGTGAACCTCGCGCCGCTGGTGGCCGGCGCCGGCGTGGTCGGGTTGGCCGTGGGTTTCGGTGCCCAGGACCTGGTCAAGGACTTCCTCTCCGGGGTCTTCATGCTGGCCGAGGACCAGTTCGGGGTGGGCGACATCGTCGATGTCGGCGAGGCAGCAGGCGTCGTCGAGGGCGTGACGCTGCGGACCACCAAGATCCGCGACGTCGAGGGCACGCTGTGGCACGTGCCCAACGGCGAGATCCGCCGGGTCGGCAACTCGAGCCAGCAGTGGGCGCGCTCGCTGCTGGACATCGGGGTCGCGTACGGCACCGACATCGACACGGCCATCGAGGTCATCGAGGCGGTCGCCGGCGCGATGGCCGAAGAGGACGGCTACCGCGACCAGTTCCTCGACGCTCCCGACGTCTGGGGGGTCCAGTCGCTCGGGGCGGACTCGGTCGACATCCGCCTGGTGATCAAGACCGAACCAGGGGCCCAGTGGGCGATCTCACGCGAGCTGCGGCGACGCCTGAAGGCCGCCTTCGACGCCGTCGGCATCGAGATCCCCTTCCCGCAGCGCACCATGTGGGTCCGCGACGAGACCGATCGCCAGGAGCCGGCGCCCCTGGACGCGGCCGCGATCGAGCGGGCCGTCGCGAGCGCCCGGACCGGGGACCGCGGCGCCGAGCGGGTCCTCGCGCAGGACGAGAACGCTGTGGCCGTGGATGTCGAGGAGGAGCTCGCCGAGGACGTCGGCGCCAGCCCGGCCGCTGACGTGCCGCGTTGACGACGGCGGCGGCCACCTGCGGGGCGGCAGTGACGTACCCGACACGTCGGTCGCTCGTTCTCCTGGTCGACGACCGAGGAGAACCACCGTGCGTACGCGCCTGATGGCCACCGCCCTGCTCGCCGCTCTGTCGCTCGGCGCGGCGCCCACCTCCGTTGGAGCGGGCGCCAGCGCCGCGGCTGGTGCACGTCCCGGCGGGGGACCCTGCACGAGCGGCCACCAGCAGGCGCGCAGCTTCACCATCGACGTCGACGGCGAGCCCGCCGACGGCATCGTGGCGCTCCCGCGTCGGGCACCGCGCGGCATCGTCGTGTTCGCGCACGGCTACGGCCACACCTCGGCATCCTGGCGCCACCACGCCGAGCGAACCGCCGAGGAGCACGGGGTGATCGCGCTGGCGATGGACTACCGCGGCACCGAGATCATCCCCCCTGCCGAACGGGGCGACCTGCCGAGCTCGCGTGGGTGGCAGGTGAGCGAGGGCGCGGAGGACTCGATCGCGGCGGCGAGGTGGTTCGAGCGCCGCTGCCGCACCGTGGAGCAGATCGTCGTCTACGGCGTGAGCATGGGGGGCAACACCTCCGGCCTGGCTGCAGCAGCCGGTGCAACCCGCCACGACGGCACGCCCCTGTTCGACCACTGGGTGGCCATCGAGCCGGCCGTGAACGTGATCGAGATCTACCAGGGGGCGCGGATCCTGGCCGCGTCCGGCAACGAGTTCGCCGCCAACGCCGCCGAGGACATCGAACGGCAGATGGGCGGGACCTTCGAGGAGGTCCCGGACGCTTACCTCGAACGCACCGTGGTCGCCCGGGCCGCCGACATCGCAGCCTCCGGCATCCGGGGGGTCGTGCTCGTCCACGGGATCGACGACGGTCTGGTGCCCACCAACCAGAGCCGCGAGATGCAGGCGGCGATGCGTGCCGTCGGCGTCCCGACCGAGCTGTACACCGTCGTCACCCGCGGTCCGGACTCGGAGGCCGGCAGCACCATGACGGGAGCGATCCTCGGGGCGACCGGCGCCTACGAGTCGCCGTTCGCCGGGCACGCCAGCGAGACCAGCACCACCCACACCGTCGGCGTCACGGGCTTCGCGGTCCTGGACCGGCTGCTGCGGGGCGAGGAGGTCGGCTGCGGCGAGCACGTCGTCGACGGGCTGACGGGTATCGAGGCCAGCGTCCCCGGCCCCTGCTGAGTCGGACCGTTCGCGGACCTGGCCGGTCACGGGGCGAGGGGAGCGGTTGGGGGGCCCACGGAGGCGGGCCCCCGCTGCGGCCCTAGCTGGGTCTGCGGGCTCTCTCGCGTGGAGGGCCCTGCCACGAGGCTACGGATCGACGGACCGCAGCCTGCGGTCGTCATCCCGATCGAACTCGGCGGAGCGAACGTGCGTCCAGGCGGCCACCACGCAGGATCCCACCGTGAGGCCGGCGCCGCCGCGGCCGAGTACGTCGCGGGGATCGCGCTCGTCGCGCTCCTGATCGGCACGCTCGGGACCGCGACCGACATCGGCACCGCCGCCTTCGAGTCCGTCCGCGCCGGGTTCTGTCGCATCGTGCTGGCGGTGGATGCCTCGATGCCGTGCGATCCCACACCAGGCGGTGGAACGGATCCCCACGACGACTTCCGGCCCGATCGTTGCGACGTGTTCACCGTCGACCACGACGGCGAGGTCCGCCTCGACGTGCTGTTCTTCGACGTCTCGAGCGGCCTGACGTTCTCACGGACGGAACGCTCCGACGGCAACACCGAGTTCGCCGTCGTGGACCGCAGCGGTGCCGGGATCGCCGCGGAGGCGCCGGGACTCGAGGTGGAGCTCGGCCCGCTGCTCGAGCTGGACGTCGGCGCGGAGGCGCGGCTCGGGCTCACCCTGCAGGACGGGCAGTCGTGGGTCGTGCCCACGGCAGACGCCGACGACTTCCAGAACGACCTGATCAAGCGCACCGCGGTCGACCAGACCGTCGGTCGAGTGCCGCTCGTCGGTGGGTGGGCCGCTGACCAGGTGGGCGGCTGGATAACGGACGTCCCGGACCCGAACGTGCGCTTCGTGGCCGCCGGTGCCGAGGCCGACCTGAGCGCGTCGGCGACGCTCTCGGCCGCCGGGCTCGACATCGCGGGAGCCGAGGCCGGGGCCGGAGCGATGGTGGAGCTCGGGGTCGAGATCGACCGGTCGGGCCCCGAGTCGGAGTGGACGGACACCACCTACCTGCTGGCCGAGCTGAACGCCAACGGCAAGATCGGGGTGCTGCCCGCCTCCGTCGAGGGCGACATCGGAGTCTCGACCGTCGTCAAGGTCGAGCGTTCCCCCGACGGCGAACTGCGCGCCATCGAGTTGGTCAACACCACCACCGGCGACCTGAGCGTCAACCTCGGCTTCGACCAGGACCTCGACACGCTGCTGGTCGGGGCGAGCTCGAGCGATCACCTCGTGGAGTCCACCCGGGTCGAGCTGAACGACGCGGCCGATCGTGACATCGGCCAGCGGTGGCTGCGCACGATCGGACAGGACGGCGGGGACTTCGTCGAGCTCGCCGACCGGGCCGGGATCACCACCGTGACCCGTCACCAGGGTGATCGCATCGACCTCGCTGCTGGCGGGAAGATCTCCTTCGTCGCCAAGGCCGGCCTGCGCGGTGAGGGGTCACGGACCGAGTCGCGCGTCATCGATGCCGCCTTCCGTGGAGCCCCCGACGCGTCGGGCCACCGACCCCTGATCGAGTTCACCGACTGCCTCGCCGCTGCCGGGTGATCCTCGGTAGCGTCGCCGCCCCTGCCACCCGAGGAGCCAGCTCGTGTCTGTCCGACCCCGCACCTTGCTCGCGGGCCTGACCCTGCTCGGGGTCCTCGCCAGCTCGTGCACGTCGTCATCCGGTGCCGCCGAGGCGCCGGATGGCTACCAGGAGGTCGCGCACCCGGCTGTCCGCCTCGCGGTCCCCGACACCTGGCAGGCCAGCGACCCGGGCGGCGCATCCGACCGTGATGACGCCGCCGTGGCGTACGCGGTGCCGACCGCTGGAGGTGCCCAGTTCGGTGTGACCGTCTGGCGATCGCCCGGGGACGGGCCGAACGCCGCCGAGGACCTGCTCGTCCAGCTGACCTCGCCGCTCACGAACGCGGAGGGCTTCGAGCAGCTCGAACGCGATGACGACCTCGACCTGCCGGGCAGCGACGAGGCGGCGCTCCGACGCGTCGCGTTCGTCGCGCCGTCGCTCGAGGCGCCCGTCCGTGCCACGCTCATCACCGCTGCGGCCGACGACGGGGTGGTCGTGATCGAGCTCGTCGGGACCGAGGAACAGATCGATGACGAGACCCTCGCGGCGATCGTCGCGACCATCGAGGTGGCCGGTGGCTGATCGGCGACCGATCGCCGTGACGGTCCTGCTCGCCCTCGGGCTCTGGTTCGTGGTCTACACCGCCGTGAGTCTCGTGCTCGGGACGCTGGCGGGTCCGCTCGTCGCCGGCGACATCGATGCTCGTGCCGACGCCGCGGTGATCGTGCTCACCGTGGCGGCCATGACCGTGGCGTCCGCGGCAGCCATCCGCTGGCCGCGGCCGGTGGGGAGGGAGCGGTGGCTGTTGCTCGCGTGGCCTGCGGCGCTCGCCCTCGTGGCGCTGCTCGGGTCGCCCCCGGGGACCTCGGCGTGGCCGGCGACGGTCGGCAGCCTCGTCGCTGTCGGGATCACCGCAGCCCTGGTCCGTACCGCCCTGGCCCGACGCGTGGGATGAGGAGGGCTGCGAGCGGACTCGCCGCTAGCTGCTGTGCCCGCGGCGGTCGCGACGCAGGGGATGATCGGTGGGGACCTCCACCAGGACCAAGGGCAGGCCGTCCGGGTCGTGGACGACCGCCTCGATCAGGCCCCACGCCTTCTGTTCCGGCAGGTCGGTGACGACCACGTCGGCGAGGCTGAGCTGGGCGACGGCCGCATCCACGTCCGGGACCTGCAGCCACAGCCGGACACCGGTGGGTAGCGGCGCGCCCGGGTCGGGCCCGCCGCCCTCGTGGAGTTCGAGCTCGGTCCCGCCGCCGAGGAACAGCACGATGCCTCGGTGGGGAGCCGAACCGAACTCGCGGGAGCGGTGCAGGCCGAGTCCACCCTCGTAGAAGGCCAGCGAGACCTCGAGGTCCCGAGGTCGCAGCAGGACGCGGCTCCGTAGGACCTCCACGGGTCAGGCGTCGGCGGGGAGGGGGCCACCGCCGGGCTGACCGGGGGAGGGCGCCCACGCCTTGGCGTCGATGGCCTGCTGCCCGGCGTGGTAGCTCGAGCGGACCATCGGGCCCGACTCGACGTGGGCGAACCCGAGCTCCTGCTCGCCGTAGGTGCGGAACGAGGTGAACACCTCGGGTGTCACGTACCGGTCGAGGTGCAGGTGCTGGGCCGACGGTTGCAGGTACTGGCCGATGGTCAGGTTGTCGACGCCGGCGGCCCGCAGGTCACGCATGCACTCGCGGATCTCCTCGTCGGTCTCGCCCATCCCCGCGATGAGGTTGGACTTGATCGCGGTGGTCCTGGGGAACCGGCGGCGCGCCTCGGCGAGGAACTGCAGGCCCCGGTCGTAGTCGAACGAGGGTCGCACGACGGGGAACAGCCGGCGCGTGGTCTCGAGGTTGAAGGCGAACACGTCGGGTTCCGCCTCGACGACCTGGTCGAGCGCCGCCGAGCCCTTCGCGGGGTCCTGGCCGTAGCCGAAGTCCGACGGCAGCACCTCGATCCCGACGTCGGGGGTGCGGGTGCGGATCTGGCGGATGGTCTCGGCCACCAGCCACGCGCCGCCGTCCTCGAGATCGTCGCGGGCGACCATCGTCACCACCGCGAACCGCAGGCCCAGCTTCTCGACCGCGTCGGCGACCCGTCGGGGTTCGTCGGTGTCGTAGCCGTCGGGCTTGCCGGTCTTGATCTGGCAGAACCCGCAGCGGCGGGTGCAGTCCTCACCACCGATCAGGAACGTGGCCTCGCGCTGCTCCCAGCACTCGTAGATGTTGGGACACCGCGCCTGGGCACAGACGGTGTTGAGCTCGAGGCCCTCCATCAGCGAGGTGACGTCCTTGAAGTTGTCCCCGAAGGACGCCTTCACCTTGAGCCAGTCGGGCTTGCGGCCCTCGTGGAGCGAGGTGTCGACGGTCTTGCGCACCACACCGGCGCGCTGCACGCGCTCGCGGGGTAGGACGGACAGGGTGCGCGCGCCGGCCGGGATCACCGGCTGTGGCGCGGGCGGGATGGGAGCCAACGGGTCGTCTCGAGGGTCGCGGACGGCGTCGCACGAGCGTAGCCACCGGCGTCCGGTCCCACCGGCGGGGACGTACCGTCACCTCCCCCGTCAGGAGCCTTCGATGCGACACGCCGACCTCAGGCCACCCGGACGTCCGGCGTGGTGACGTCCGTCGGTGCGGGCAGCCCTCGGCGTGCGATGCTCGTCGGGACCGCGGCGACGGTCGTGGCCTCCCTGCCCGTGTTCTTCACCGCCGCGATGGCCGTGCCACTACGCGCCGAGCTGGGGTTCGGTACCGTCGGCATCGGTGCGGCGGTGGGGGTGTTCTTCGGCACCATGGCGGTGTCCTCGCTGTACCTCGGGCGGGTGGCCGACCGTCTCGGGGCGACCGTCTCGCTGCGCATCGCCACGCTCGGCGTCGCTGCGGCGGCGCTCGGGATCGCAGCCCTGTCGCGCGACTGGCTGTCGCTCACGGCGGGCCTCGTGGTCGCAGGTCTCGCGGCAGCGCTCGCGCAGCCGGCGGCGAACCGTCTGCTGATCAACCGGGTCCGGGGTGCCCGCCTCGGGACGGCGTTCGGGTTCAAGCAGTCGGCGCCGCCCACGGCGTCGATGCTCGCCGGGCTGGCCGTCCCCGCCATCTCCCTGACGGTGGGGTGCGCTGGGCGTTCGCGCTCGCGGGGGCCGCCGCCCTGATGGTCGCCGTCGCGATCGGTCCGCGTCCACCGAACGCGCCGAGGAGGATCCCTCGCGCCGATCGCGTCAAGCCGGACGCGTTGCCGCACCGCGCGACGCTGGTGGTCCTGCTCGGCAGCGGTGCCATCGGCATCGCCCTGCTCGCGGTGGGGCGACCGGCCACCGTCGTCCTCGGCGCGGTGGTGGCGCTCGCGGGCACGTGGGGGTTCCCGGGGGTCTTCTGGTACGCGCTCGTCACCGCCTACCCCGCCACACCCGGACGTATCACCGGCACGATGGCGCCCGCCGCCCTCGGGGGCGTGGTCGGGCCCATCGGGTTCGGTGCGGTCGCGACGGCGGTGAGCTACTCCGTCGCCTGGAGCATGGCCAGCGCGGTCGCCCTGCTCGCGGCGGCGGCCATGCTCGTCGGCGCACGCCGCCTGGCGCTCACGGGCGTGCCGAGTCCGTGAGCGCCCTGCCAGCGTCGTCGCTCAGCAGGGAGGCAGGAGGGGCCTGAACCCGCCGGTGGTCGGGTTCGTCCACGCACAGCCGAGGGTCGCGGACGGCGTCGCACGGGCGTAACCACCGCGATCGACCATCACCGCGGCCCTGCAGGCCCGACGGCGCACGGGCCGGGCCGGCCACCACCGGCTCGGCGGACCGAGCGGTGGTGGCCGCGGACCGGTCAGCGATCGGCGTAGATCGCCTCGGCCATCTGCGCGACCTTGTCGTCGGACAGGTGACGTGCGACGTCGGCTTCGCTGATCATCCCGACCAGCCGACCGTCGTCGATCACCGGGAGCCGCTTGATGCGGTTCCTCGTCATCAGCGCCAGCACCTGGTCCTCGGTCGCATCGGCCGAGATCCACACCAGCGTCCCTTGCGCCATCTCGCCGGCCGTCATGGTGGCGGGGTCGCGACCCTCCGCGCAGCACCGCAGCACGATGTCCCGGTCGGTGATGATCCCGTGGAGCTTGTCGTCGTCGCCGCAGATCGGCATGCACCCCACATCGAGGTCACGCATCCGCACGGCGACGTCCTGCATCGAGGCGTGCTCACCGACACACTCCGCTCCGTCGTGCATCATGTCACGCGCGAGCATCCGTCCTCCTTCGTCGCGGACACCACCGATCGTCCGCGCAGGCTCGGTCGTGTCAAGCGTCGGGCGGACACCGAGGCCGATGGGAACGATCAGCCCGGTGGGATCTCGGTCAGCCGGTCGCTTCTCGCCGTCCGTGCAGGCGTTCCCGACGACGCGGCGTCTATCAACGTCTCAGCAGCCCGGCGGGCATGGCAGGCCGCGTCGGGGGAACCCTCGATCGGGCGGTGGTCTGCGCGCCTTCGGCCAGGATGGCGAGCTGCGGTCCGAGCGAGACGTCGACGCCCGCGTCGGCTACCAGCGCGGTCAGTTGGTCCTGGAAAGACCGTTTGTGCTCGCGTGCGTACGCCGCCACCTCCGGCGAGTTCGGGCCCAGATCGCCGAAGGCGTTGATGAAGCCGCTGCGCGCCGAGCTGGGGTTCGGCCCGTCGGCATCGGTGCGGCGGTGGGGGTGTTCTTCGGCACCATGGCGGTGTCCTCGCTGTACCTCGGGCGGGTGGCCGACCGTCTCGGGGCGACCGTCTCGCTGCGCATCGCCACGCTCGGCGTCGCTGCGGCGGCGCTCGGGATCGCAGCCCTGTCGCGCGACTGGCTGTCGCTCACGGCGGGCCTCGTGTCGTGG